>JAWOIX010000064.1:0-18995 GCA_046484405.1 Pelovirga sp. | reverse complement strand
CATCGCGAAGAGCGCGGACCCCGCCCGGGCCCGCCCGACAACCGCTTCGAGCGCGGCCCGATTCCGCAGGAGCAGGAACAACCATGAAAATTCCAGGAGGTCATCTGCGGACGGCCGTCCGCAGACATTTCACCGCGTGCCCAAGGGCACATAACCGCAAAAGGAGAAGAACGATGAAAAAACTGTTGGCCGTTGGAGTGGCGCTGGCACTGACAGCAACGGGATCTTTGGTGGAGAAGGGTTGGGCGACTTCGTTGCAATCGGATACAGAAGACCACAGCATTACTATTCTCGTTGAAGAAGTAGCGGTACTGGGCATTGTCGGTAGCGATCCGTCATTCGTGGTGGGGGCCCCGACAAAAGGGGGAGATGCTTTTGTTGTCACTTCCACAAATGCAGACACACAATATCTACAATACAGTTCTATTGTAAATCCAACTAAAGAAAGAAAAATTACTGCAAAAATCACCCTAGGGACTCTCCCGGAGGGAGTAACTCTTCAAATAAGTCCTGAAACAGCTACTGGTGGAAAAATGGGTGAAGTGGGCACTGCGGTGGGCACAATTTCATTAAACTCAATTTCACAAAATATTGTTACAGGCATCAAAAGTGGATATACCGGAATCGAGACAACAGATGGAGTCAAACTAAACTACGGTCTTGCTCTCGCCCCAGGAAGCCTGTCCACAACAGGTGCCACTAATGTCACCGTCACCTACACATTAACTGAAGAAATTTAACAGCATAAACTTTTCATCGCCCCGGTGGTGCGTACCGCGCACCGGGGCGCATGTCACCGCAAAGGATAAGACCGTGCATGTCCGACGACTGACCAGTCCGCCAGTCCGCTGCCTGGCTGGCATTGCCACCCTGCTCCTGGTGCTGGGCCTTGCCCCGGCAGCCGGCGCCGCCATCTCGGTGGTCGGGGGATTACAGCGCAGCTACCGGCTGAACCCCGGTGAAGAAGCACAGGGGCGGGTGATCGTGCGCAACAGCTCAGAGCTGCCGCAACCGGTGCGTGTCTATCTGACCGACTATCAGCGTCTGGCTGATGGCACAACCAACTACGGCGAAGCGGGACAGATGAAGCGTTCCAATGCCGCCTGGCTGCATGTGACCCCGGCCGAGCAGATGATACCGCCGCGCAGCAGCGCCTCGGTGCATTTTGTCGTTCGCGTACCGGCAGACAATGCCCTTTCCGGCACCTACTGGAGCATGCTGATGGTCGAGGGGATCAACCCGGCAATCCTTGCACCTCCCACCGCGGCGACGGAGCAGGTCCACATCGGCCTGCGCAGTATCACCCGCACCGGAATCCAGATCGCCACCGAAATCGGCGCCGACGGCAAAGGCGATCTGCGCTTCCTGCGCCGCCAGTTGCAGCAGGTGGACGACGGCTACCGGCTGCAGCTGGACCTGGAAAACAGCGGTGAGCGCGTCTTGAGCCTGGCGATCTGGGCCGAACTCTTTGACGAGCAGGGACTTTCCATCGGCCGCTTTCATGCCGGGCAGCGCGGCTTTTATCCCGGCGATGCCGGTTCGGTGGCGATTGCCCTGGGCGGGGTGCCGCCAGGGGCTTACACCGCCCTGATCGTCGCGGACAATCATGATGAGCATATTTTCGGCGCGCGTTACGAGCTGGTGATTGAGCCCTGAAGCAACCGTCCAGGCCGCGCCAGCACCGGAGACCCGCCAGAACAGCGCCGTGCGGACCCCCCGGCACCCGTCGGGCCGCCTTGGTTGTGTCATTGTTCCGCGCAGCTGCGCCGTTGCGCCCGGTCCCTGGCCTCTTGTGGCGGTTGTCCTGACCTGACGACCGACAACACCGGGAACGATTATGAAACAGCACAGCAGACCGGTGTTGATCGGCGTTGTTCTTCTGCTGATTTTCCTGACCGACCTCCAGGCGGCGCCAGCTGCCTCCCTGGAGGTTCTGCTCCTGACGCCGCAGTTACAGGAAATCGTCGCAGGCGAGATTCTGACGCTCAGCTTCCGGGTCACCAACCGCAGCGACACAGCGGCGGATTTTCACGATACCATCCTGTTGCCGCCGGGGTGGCGCCTGGTCATGCCGCTGTTTGCATTCCCTCTTGCTGCCGGCGAACAGGTCAACCGCTTCGCGGTGGTCCAGGCGGGACGGGCGGCCCCGGCCGGCGCAGTCACGCTGGAATATCGGGTGCGCAGCCTGCGCGATCATGCCGTGAGGGCACAGGCCGCCGTGCAGCTGTTCCTGCCGCCAAATCACGATCTGCAGCTGTTCCACGCCGGCCCGGTGCCGCGCCAGCTGATCGCCGGAGAGCCTTTTCACTTTGAGATCCAGTTGACCAACCGCGGCAACGTTGCGACCCGGGTGTCCCTGTCCGCACGCTTGGCGGCGGGCAGGGATCTGGCCCTGAGCCCGGACGCGGTGTTCCTCGCTCCTGGCGCAAGCCGCCGCATCACCCTCACCGGCCGCAGCGATCCGCAGATCCGGCACCTGTTGCGCCAGCACCTGCACCTCGAGGCGCGCGCTGCTGCGCACGGTAACGATCATCCGGTCGGTACCCGTCTCAGCGTACCCCTGGACATCATCCCCCTGGTGGCCGGAGAGGACAGCTACCAGCGCTTCCCTCTTGAATTCAGCACCGGGTTTTCCGGCAATAGCGCAGAGCCGGAACTCCAGCTTGGCCTCACAGGTAGCGGGGCTCTCGATGAAAACGGCCGGCACCGACTCCGTTTCGCCATCCGTGCCCCGGACCGCGAAGGACGCGGTGTCCTCGGTCGCCAGGCAGAATACCGGGTCCTCTACCAGCAACCCGCTATGTCGATCAGGGCCGGCGATCATCCCTGGTTCCTCTCACCGTTGACCTCGTCTTCCCGCTACGGGCGGGGACTGGGGATCGACCTGCAGCCGCTGGCGCACCCCATCAGCGCCGGCATCTACCTGGCCCGTGAGCAACGGGCCGCGGAACAGCGCCGCGACCGGGGCATTTACCTGGGTTATCAGCCACTGCCGGAGATCAGCCTGCGCCTGAATTACCTGCTGTTCAATGCCGACAACCCACAGGAACGGCAAGCCGCCCGGCAGCACCTGGTCAGTCTCCAGGGCGTCGCACTGTGGCGCGGCAGCGATCGCCTTGAAGCAGAGATCGCCCGCAGCAGCGGAAGGGCCCCGACAACGCGCCAGGGCGGCAATGCCTGGCGCCTCGACTATCGTGGACAACTGCTGGAGCAGATCCGTTACAGCCTCCTGGCCCAACACCTGGAGCCTGATTATGCCGGGGACAACGGCGATTCGGCGCAATTCGCCGGCAGCCTGATCTTTCCTCTCGGCAAACGCCTGCGCGGCACCCTGTCCTACCGCCGCTATCTGCGCAACCTCGCCGCGCAACCGGATCGCGGTGCCGCCAACCGGGAACATTTTTACCAGGCCGGCGTCCGCGTGCGGCTGGCGCACAGCTGGGATCTCGACCTCGGCTACGACTATTATGATCGCGACGACGCACTCTTCGCCGGCGCCGCCCACTTCCGTGAACGGCGTCTCCGCATCGGCCTTGGCGGTTCATCGGGGGCGCTCAGTTACCGCGCGGAGATGCGCCAGTCATGGTCTGAGAACCTGCTGAGCGAACGGCGCAGCGCTGATCGCAACGGCAGTCTCTCTGCCTCCTGGCGACCGGACCGGCGCTTTTACCTGACCCTGCACGGGAGTTTTGGTGCGGCCCGCGTGCCTTCCGACAGCCGCCTGTTGCGCCGTGCCCACAGCCTCGGAGGCAGTGCCGCCTGGCATCCGAACGATGCTGTTGCTGTCACGCTGCACTACAGCCGCAACGTAATGGAGACCCTCGATTCGCCCTGGCATGACCACAATCGCAGCGACAGTCTCGGCGCCAGCATCATGTATCGCCTGCCGAACCGTCATCGCCTGACATTCGATCTGCGCTGGACCGGGCAGGACCTCGACGCCGGACGCACGTCCTTCTCTGCTGTCTATGTCATCCCCTGGCAACTGCCGCTCTACCGCCGACCCTCAGCCGGCTCTCTGGCCGGCCGGGTTTATCGTGCCGACCTGGCCGGGCAGCCCGGCGTTGCCGGGGCACTCGTCCACACCAGGGGCACCGCCACCCGAACCGATCGCAATGGTCACTTCCGGTTTCGCTCCCTGCCGCCGGGAGACTACCAGCTCAGCATCGATGAATCTGCCGTCGGCCTCGACCTCGTTGCGTCGCATCCGGAGCCCCGGTCGGTGACGGTCGCCGGCGGCCGGGACCAGCAGGTCGACCTCGGATTAACCCGCGCTGGCCGTTTGAGCGGCCGCCTGCACAAGGGACCGGCAACACCCGCCGATGTCGGAACCACCCACCTGCCGGGCAACGCCGGTGCTGCAGGTGACGGGGTTCCGGGAAATCTTCTGGTGGAGCTGTCACGGCATGAGGAAACCCGCCGCACCATCAGCGATGATCAGGGACGTTTTCTGTTTGAACGTCTGTCCCCCGGCACCTGGACCCTGACAATCTACGCCGACAACCTCTCCCGCCATTATCTCCTTGAACAGAACAGGATCCCGGTGACGATTGCGCCCGGGGCAGATGAGGACGTCAGGATCAACATTCTGCCACGCCGACGCCAGATCCGTTTTGTCGACGCCGGCCGGATCCTGGTGACGCCGCAGCGAACGCACGGCACAGAGCAGGTGGTCGCGCAGTGAGGCGGGCGCTGAACACTGCCTCCACCGCCCGTTGCCAAGCCCGGAAGGAGCCCGCATGAAAACACCGACAGCACTGTATCCATTTGAGAAAATCCTGATCACGCTGGTTGTGATCCTGCCCTTCTGGCTGCTGCCGGGCTATGCGGCGGCGAGCGATCACTGTCAGGGGAGCGGCGGACAGATCATCGCCATGGGCCCATTCTGCCTGCACCGCTTCACGGTGCTCGGGTATCACAGCTTCACCCCCCCGGCCGGGATACACGAGATTGATCTGCTGCTCATCGGCGGTGGCGGAGGAGGGGGCGGCTTTGCGGGTGGGGGCGGCGGCGCCGGCGGGTTTATCGCCGTGGACGGTTTGCCGATCAGCAGCGGCAGCGACTACCTGGTCCATGTCGGCAGCGGCGGTCGCGGTGGTGATGGCCTCGGCGGTCGGGGCGGCAACGGCGAGGACAGTCGTTTCGGCGCCATGATCGCCCTTGGCGGTGGTGGCGGGGGTGGTTTCGGACCAATGCAGATGGATGCTCGCCCGGGCGGGTCGGGCGGCGGCGGCTGGCAATTCCTCCCCGCAACCGCTGCCGGTGCGGGCGGAGCGGCGCTGCAACCCGGTGCGGTCGGCGCCGGTTTTGGTGGTAGCGGTGGTGCCGGCGGTGGCACCGACGGACAGGACCGCAGTCGTTCCGGTGGTGGTGGCGGTGCCGGCGGGGAAGGCGTCAGCCAGCCCGGTCTGACGGACGCTTATGCCGTTGCACCCCATGGCGGCAGCGGCAGAATGGCGGATATCAGTAGCGATGCGACCGATTATGCGGGTGGCGGCGGCGGTGGCGGCACCAGCGGACCGGCAGGTATGGCAGGAACAGGAGGGGTCGGCGGTGGCGGCAACGGCGGCATGGCCGGACCGGGAGTCCCTGGTGGCACCAACTCCGGCGGGGGCGGCGGGGGCGGTGGCGAAAACGGCAGCAGCGGCTATGCCGGTGGCAGCGGCGGCTCCGGTGTGGTCCTGGTACGTTACCGGCCCGGCAATGCCATCCTCGTCAACGGCACGACCACCCTGACCGTTAGCGGAGCAGCGCTTGCCGCCGGACAGCCTCCCGCCGTACAGGCTTCCGGGGAAACGACCTTGAGCTGGATTTCCATAGCTGAAGCAGGGCAGACCAACGCTATCCGTGTCCGCCTGGACACCTCGTCAGGCGCGGATCTTCCGCCGGGATTGGCCCTGCTGGTCTCCCTTGAGGGCCTTCCCCCCGCGGTTCTGACAGCAGAACGTCCTGCCGCGGACCTGCTCAGCGGCCTGGGAAACCATGCCACCACCGACCGTCACATCCACTACGAACTGGCCCTGATGGACGCAACCGCCCTGATCGCAGGCAGCACGACCATTATCCTCGAGTTTGCCATCGCACCCTCACACTGATCCCTGCCGGACCTTCCCCAGCAGATCCGGCAGGTTACGGTTGCCAGGGGATCGCTGCCAGAGAACCGCGACGGTCAGCGCTGCACAGCAAGGCTGGCACGGGCCATTTCGATGCTGTCGATTTTCGGCGCCTGGTCGCCGCGATGAAAATCGAGGGTTTCCTGGGAAAAAGAGCGGTACATCAGCCGCACATCGACCTGATAGGTCGTGTTGGCAGGAAGTTCGATCGCGAAGGTTTCGCTGTCGCGTCCCTGTGCCGGAATCCGTCGATCATAGCCGATGTCCACCCCGCGCCAGCTCTTCCCCGTGAGGTTGCCCTCGCTGTCCCGGAAAAGCAGTCGGTAAAACACCGCGTCGGGGTCAACATGGTTGTTGTCATCGACCATTCCGGAACTGTAGACAGAGTGTCCCTGATCATCCCTGACATGGACCTCCAGCCACATCTTTCTGAAGTAGGTGACGCCGGTCGGAATCTTATGGCCGGCACCGACGTTGTCGACGTGCACGGTCAGAGCCAGGCGGTTGTCATCCAGCGTCGACTCCAGGCTCAGACGTGCTGCCCCTTTAAGCATCTCCTCGGCCAGATCGGCCTGGGCGTGATTGCCCCGCAACCGCTGTGAGAACACGCTGCCGCCGACAAAATTATGCATCGCCACGTGCTCGCGTTCGCGTCCCATAGGACTGGACATTCCCGGGTTTTTGGCGACTCCGGCCGTCGGCGTCATGTGGCAATCCTGGCAGACAATCCCCTGGTCGGCGTAGGGACCCGCTTTCCAGTCATCATAGGTATCGATAATCCTGACATCATTGACGGGATTTCTGACATTGTGACAGGCGCCGCAGAATTCGGCAGAGCGATGCAGCGGCGAATGGACGACCCCGTGGTAGGGGGATTCCCCATCCCCACGCGGACCGTATTTCATTGCCCCGGGTTCGGAAATATTGCCCATGTTATAGGTCTTCTCGACCGCCGTGATGGTATGACAGAAGTCACAGGAGATACCGCGCCTGGCCGTCGCATCAAAGGCACTCCCGTCGTGGGGCGGCAGCTGGCCGGTACGCGCCGCAATAGGAGCATGGCAGGCACCGCAGAGGACATCGGTGGCACCGCCGGTCTCGGCGTGGGCCATCCGGTAATCGTCCTGGTACCAGCTGTTCTCCCACGCATAGGCGTGCATGGAATGCGCCCACTGACCATGGATATCAGCATGGCAATCGAGGCAGATGTCGGGGTCTTCAAAAGAGCCCGGGGCAAATTGCTGCTCCTCGATCACCAGTTGGTTTGCCAGAAGATCCCCGCCAGCATAAAGCGCCGTGGTCCCCACCAGAAAGCCAAGCAGTCCTGCAACCCCGACGAACAACGCCCCCAATCTGTTCATGTGTTCCTCCCTGATATAATGCCGCTGTTGTGGTGAACAACCGCAACGGTCGCCCAGCCCGAACGCGCACGGGCACCGGGGCTGGTTCGCTAGCGGGTAGCGGTGTTTCACAAATCACGGCATTATACCCACAAACTCCGGCACAAATACAACGTAAACTTATGGGAAAATGGGGTGGGAGGGGGAGATCCACACGCCTGTGTGCATCCCCGCCGGTGGCAGCCGTTAGCCTGCTGCCGTGCTACGGAACGGGACGTCCCATGCGGACGGGTCAAGGGAACCGGCAGTCCCATGGTGGATTTCCCGGTCTCCTTGCTGTGATCCGGGTTAATAAAAGAGTTCCGGCGCTCGCGGAGCACTGCAGTGCCGGATCAGCAGTTCCCGTCTTGCCTCGGTCACCGGGTGTGTCAGCGCCCTGGCCTGTTCAGGACAGACCCTGACGCAGGCACAACACATCAGGCAGTTGTCGGCAGCGGTGACAACCCGGTCTGCGACACGGATGACGAAGGTCGGGCACACCCCGGCACAGGCGCCGCACAGGATACAGCGTTCGCTGTCAGTGTCCGGCGCCACACCACCGAAAGGAGGCCTCTCCTTGTACGGGACAGCACCGGGAATGTCGAGATCGACGGCGCCTGTGCCAGTGCGTAGCCGTTGCGCAATGGTGGCACCGAACGTCCGCGCCTGTTGCAGATCTGTCTGGTCGGGACGCCCGGCGGCAATCGGCCGGGCGGCGGTGGAGTAGGAATGCTCGCCGATAAAGGCGCCGGCGGCAACCACGGAAAACCCCTTGGCGGCGGCCAGGTCGCGCAGCTCGATCAGGGCATCCTCATAGGCCCGGTTCCCATAAAGAACCACCAGCACGGCAGGAACCCCGGCGCCTGACAGTTGCTCCAGCCGTTCCAGGCAGGTGACCGGCAGCCGGCCGGCGTAAACGGGCAGACCGATGATGGCAACGCCATCGGTCAACGTCAGCTCGAGCCCTACCGGCAGCCGCGTCAGATCGTAGTGCCGGGTTGTCGCAGGAGCCATGCCTGCGGCAATCTGTTCGACGATTTTTTTCGTGGTGCCGGTCGGCGAAAAATAGATCAAATGCGCGATTGATGACATCTGCGCTTCCTGTGGTCAGGGTTTATCGGTGCGGGTCTGAGGCCTGTGGGCCGGGCGGGCAGCGGCAGACCATAAAAGCATGACCTCCGGCAAAACACAACATCCACCGCCGGCCATCTCCGGCAGGCCGGCCACCGCTAAGGCGCGGCCGGTTTGCGGCCCTGCAGCACGTAGAGCGCCGCGGTTTCAGGATCGCTGCTGGCGAAAACCTCCTCATCGCTGATCCCGAGGGCGTATTCCCCCTGCACGGCAAAACGCTCCGCCATGGCGGCTGCCATCTCGTCCAGATCGGTATGGCGGATTTTCTGAACGTAGGAACCGGCTTCGGCCTGCTTCCTGATGAAAAATTCTCCCGCCGGGTTAAGCAACAAGGCGATCACCCTGCCGTCCGGCCGCAGCACCCGCCAGGTCTCTGCCAACGCCAGGCGGTAGTTGTCGATGAACTGCAAAGAAGCGATGAACAGGACCACATCACAGCTGTCATAGCCCAGCGGCATCTTCTCGGCCGAGGCGACGATGGTCCTGATGCTGTCGGACGCACAGGCGATCGCCTCCTGCGACACGTCCAGCCCGACCACGGAACAACCGTGCTCAATCAGTCCCCGTTCGATGATCGCCGGCCCGCAACCGACGCTGAGAATGTCATCATCGACGCGCAGATGCTGCAGCAGGTAATCAAGCTCGGCGGCGAAAACCCTGCGCCAGAATGCACTCTGGCAGGCCTCCAGGTAACGGGTTGCCTCAGCTGACGTTTGCATGGTCACCTCGGTCTCTCTGACGCTCTGGAAGGTAGCCACGGAGATTCCATATCCCGGTTGCCACCCTCCTTGTGTGGCCCTCGTGGGCCATTGAATTATAGCAGAAGGGGAGTACCCCGAGGTCGATCATCAACAATGTCCTCAGCACTGGATCTTGCGGTGAAAAGGATGTTCTCCCGAAAGCAACGATGGCTCAACCTGCTCACAGCGGGGACCAAAAGCTTGTGATTACGGGTGCCGCCAAGCGCCGACGGGCCACGTTTATCGGTGAGCTGCTCATCAGGATTGCTGCAGCGACGGGGCGCAGTCGTGCCCCGCGTCGCCAGGATGAATCGCAGGTACTCCCAGGCAGATCGCCAAGAATCTGGAACCGCTGCAGCGACTGCCCATTTTGGGCACAAAGTTCCATTGCAGGCATACCCTTTTGTGGTAATACTTCTGAAAATTGACATAAAAAATCTTGCGTTGGAATACGCCATGAATAACCCCGCAGAAACATCCGCCGGACCTGACAAGGTTTCCGGTGAAATCGCTACGTTGATGGGGTGGTTTTTCCTGCGTTACCTCGGGAGAATTTATCGAGAATTCGAAGGAGATTTCGTCCTCGTTATGGTTCTTGGTGAAATCGCCCATCATAATATCTGCCATTTCTTTTCTCTGGGGAAGCCACGAAAAAACCGCCAGAACCCATCTGATTCGCCTTTGTTCGACATTAACAGTCTTGAGCCCTGCAATGCGTTTTCCCTCAGCGAGGCAACCGGGATTCCGCGCGAGACCATTCGCCGCAAAATCGACCTGCTGCTGCAACAGCAACTGATCTGCAAACACCCCAAAGGGGGCTACGTCATCCAGCCTCAGATTAGCGAACATTTCTCTACCTTCAACGCTCAGCTCTTGGAAGACTTTCTAGCGACAAGTGAGGATCTGAAAAATCTGCTGACGAGATAGTGGTGACTTTTCACCACGACAGAGGGAGTGATTATGAAGTGGCGTGCATGCTTGCGCCTGGTATTGTTACCTTTTTTGTCATCATTTCCGACGCGTTTTTACTCAAAGGGCATTGCCATGGGATATGTACGAACGATTGGTTTGTTGTTGTTTGTGTTGCTTTCCGGGTGCGACCAGCCGGCCACGCCGCCGTCAGACCCGGTCGTTGCCGAAGTGGTGACCGTGACGCTGGCGGAGACGGCGGTGCCGGTCGAATCAGCATTTGTGGCACAGGTGCGCAGTTCTCACCACGTCGAGATCATGGCCCGGGTCAGTGGCTTTCTGGAGAAAATCGTCTATCGCGAAGGGGCACTGGTCACAGCGGGGCAGGTGATGTTTCGCCTCGATCCCAAGCCGTTCCAGGCGCAAGTCGATTCCGCGCATGCCGAAGTGGCGATTCGCCAGGCCCAGTTGGAAACGGCTGAAGCCAACCTTGCACGCATTCAACCCTTGGCAGCGCTTGATGCCGCCAGCAAAAGCGATCTGGACAATGCAACAGGTCAGGTGAAGGCCGCAGCAGCGGCCCTTGCTGAGGCGCGGACAAGGGTGCAAAAAGCTGAGCTGGAGCTCGGCTATACCACGATCAAAGCACCACTGACCGGTATCGCGGGGCAGTCGCTGCTGCGTGAAGGGGCCTATATTGCCGCCACCGGACCGACCGCCGGGCTGACCTACGTCGCCCGGCTTGACCCGGTGTGGGTGGAATTCAGCGTTTCACAGAATGAAATGGCGCGTTCCCGGCAGGAGGTCAACCAGGGCCTTATCCAGCTGCCTGAGAAGGATCAGTATCAGATCGAACTCGAATTGTCCGACGGTAGCCGCTATCCCCATACGGGCAGCCTTGATTTCGCCGACCCTTCCTTCAGTCAGCAGACCGGAACCTTCCTGGTACGGGCGCAGCTGGCTAACCCGGAGGGAGAGTTGCGCCCGGGCATGTTTGTCAAGGCCCTGGTTCAAGGGGCAACTCGCCCGCATGCCCTCCTGGTGCCACAACGGGCGGTGCTGCAAACCCCCAATGGCCAGATCGTCTTCGTGGTCAGCACGGACGGACGCGCAGAACCGCGCCCGGTCAAAGTCGGCGAGTGGATCGACGAGAACTGGGTGATCAACCAGGGTCTGCAACCAGGGGACCAGGTGATCGTCGATGGCTTCATGCGCCTGGCGCCAGGGATGCCGGTAAAGGTCGTGTCAACCTCCGCACTGCCGGCGGCAACACCTGCCGCTGCCCGAAACTAGGGGGGGATATGGCTGGATATTTCATCAACCGCCCGGTTTTTGCCACGGTCATCGCCATTGTGATCACCCTGGCCGGGTACCTGGCAATGACCGCCACGCCGGTCGCCCAGTTTCCAGAAATCGCACCGCCGACGGTTCAGGTCTCGGCATTCTATCCAGGTGCCGCGGCAGAGGTCATCGCCAACACCGTCGCCGCACCCATTGAACAGCAGGTCAACGGCGTCGACCAGATGATGTATATGTCCTCGACCAGCTCGTCATCAGGGAGCATGTCGCTGACTGTGACCTTCGAACCCGGCACGGATCCCGATGTCGCCCAGGTTAACGTGCAGAACCGTGTCAACCAGGCCGCTTCCAAATTGCCGGACATCGTCAGCCGCCAAGGGGTGACCGTTGAAAAGCGCTCCCAGTCGTTCATGATGGTGATCAGCTTTTATTCCCCCGACGACCGCTACGACCCGGTCTATCTGGGCAATTACACCAACCTCTATGTTCTTGACGGCATCAAGCGGTTGCCGGGCGCCAACCTTTCGTCGATGTTTCCGCAGCCGGATGTTGCCATGCGTATCTGGCTCAAGCCAGACCGGATGGCGCAACTCGAACTGACCCCGCAGGATATCAGCAGCGCGATCCAGCGGCAGAACAAGGCCTTTGGCATCGGCCAGATCGGCCAGGCGCCGATGGTGCCTGGCACTCAGCAGAGCTTTGTTATGACGACCAAGGGACTGCTGACCGACCCTGAGGAGTTTGAAAACATCATTATCCGCAGCGCCAGCGAAGGTTCGGCCATCGTCCGCCTTAAAGACATCGGCCGTGCCGAGCTGGGCGCCAAGGATTACTCCATCGCCCCCAAGGTTAACGGCAAGAAAGCCGTGGCGATCGTTGTCTACCAGCAACCAGGGGCCAACGCTATCGACACCTCCCGCGCCGTGCGCGGGCTGCTGGAGGAGCTGCGACCAAATTTTCCAGAGGGGCTTGAGTACAATATCGTTCTCGACACCAGCAGATTCACCGAGGCGTCGATTAAAAAGGTTATTTTTACTTTTTTCGAGGCGGTCATCCTGGTGGTGCTGGTGGTCTTCCTGTTCCTGCAGAGCCTGCGGGCGACGATTATCCCGATCATTGCCGTGCCCATCGCCATCATCGGTACCTACATCGGCATTCTCGCTCTCGGTTTCTCCACCAATATGCTTACCCTGTTCGGCATGATCCTGGCGATCGGCCTGGTGGTCGACGATGCGATCATCGTCGTCGAAAACGTCGAACACAACATGGCGAGCTACGGAATGTCGCCGATGGAAGCCGCCCACAAAGCCATGAAGGATCTGGCCGGGGCGCTGGTGGCGATTGTGCTGGTGCTCTGTTCGGTGTTTTTGCCGGTGGCGTTTCTGGGCGGCATGACCGGCACACTCTACAAGCAGTTCGCGGTGACCATTGCCATTTCGATGATCATCTCGGGAATCGTCGCCCTGACCCTGTCGCCGGCCATGGCGGCGCGCATTCTCAAGCCGGGGCATGGCGAAAAACGTGGTTTTTTCCGATTGTTTGAGCAGGGGTTCAGCGGCGTGACCAACCTTTACGTCGCCGGGGTGCGCTGGCTGATCAACCATCGTCTGATCGGCGTGCTGCTGTTCGTCTTCATGCTGATCGGGACCGTGCTGCTGTTCCGGGCGGTCCCCGGCAGCTTCGTCCCCCAGGAGGACCAGGGATATATCTTTGTCGCCAACATCATGCCCGACGCCGCCAACCTCGAGCGCACTGCCCGGGTTAGCGATCAGGCCGTTGCCATCTTACGCGCCAATCCCGCGATGGACAGCGTGGCGCAGATCGACGGCTACAGCCTCATCGACGGTGGGGTTAAAGAGAGTGCGGGAATGCTCTTCGCCGCACTCAAGCCGGTAGAGGAACGCCCCGGTCCCGACGGCAGCGCCTTTGCCGTGCTGGCAGACGCGGGACGCCGTCTGGCCGGAATTCGCGAGGGACTTGCCTTTCCCATCAACCCGCCATCGATCCCCGGACTCGGCACTACCGGCGGCTTCGATTTCTATATCCAGAGCCTCGCTGGCAACTCGGTTCAGGATCTGGAGCAGGTGACCAAAAGATTTATCGCCGCAGCCCGCGAACGTGTCGAACTTGCCGGTGTCTCTTCAACCTTCTCTGCCGCCCAGCGCCAGCTTTTCCTGGATGTCGACCGGGCCCGGGCGGAGCTGCTGGGGATTCCGGTGGCCGCGGTTTTCGAGACGCTGCAGGCCTACTTCGGCTCATCCTATGCCGGCCAGTTTGTCGAATATGGCCGTATCTGGCAGGTCATCATCCAGGCTGAAGCATCCTTCCGCGACACGCCGGCTGACCTGACCCAGATTTTCATCCGTTCGACCGACAACCAGATGATCCCCCTGTCTGCGGTGGCGACGGCCAGCTATGTCGCCGGTCCCGGTCTGCTGCCACGATTCAACGGCTTTCCCGCGGCAAAGCTCTCTGGAAGCCAGGCGCCGGGATTCAGCAGCGGCCAGGCGATTGCCGTCATGGAGGAACTGGCCGCACAGACGTTGCCTGAAGGTTACGGCTTTGCCTGGGCGGGACAGGCCTTCGAGGAAAAAAAGGCCGGCGGAGCCTCGGCGATTGCCTTCATCTTCGGCCTGATAATGGTTTTTCTTATTCTTGCCGCACAGTATGAGAAGTGGTCCCTGCCCCTTGGCGTGGTTCTCGCGGTCCCCTTTGCCGTATTTGGCGCCCTGCTGATGACCTGGGCTCTCGGCCTGCAGAACGATGTCTACTTCCAGGTCGGACTGGTCACCCTGGTCGGGTTGGCGGCCAAGAACGCCATTTTAATCATCGAGTTCGCCGCTGAGAACCAGCGTCAGGGCATGCCCGTTGCCGAAGCCGCCATCGAGGCGGCAAGGCTGCGGCTGCGGCCGATCGTCATGACCTCACTGGCGTTCATCCTCGGCTGTGTGCCGATGGCCATCGCTACCGGTGCCGGAGCCAACAGCCTGCGGGCCATCGGCACCGGGGTGATCGGCGGCATGCTCGCTTCGACGATTATCGCCTCGTTTTTCGTTCCCCTGTTCTTCGTGCTGCTGGAGCAAGCCGGCAGCTGGCTGAGGCGCAAGCCTCGTGCCGGGTCTGCATCTGCCAGCGCTGAGGGAGACCTGTCATGAGACTTTTGCCGCTGCTTCTGCTGCCGCTGCTGGCGGCCTGCACCCTCGGCCCCGACTATCATCGTCCCGAACTGGAGGTGCCGACCACCTGGCGTCAGGCTGCCGCCACCGACAGTCCGTTTGCCGACCGCACCTGGTGGCAGGCCTTTGAGGATCCGGTCCTTGACCAGTTGGTCGAGACCGCCGTCCACAACAATCTCGAACTGCAATTGGCCGGCGCGCGGGTCGATCAGCTGCTCGGTCTGCTGCAAACCAGCCGCGCCCAGTTTTTCCCGCAAACCGGCTACGGCATCGGGGTCAGCCGCCAGGACAACGCCATCAATCCTCTCTCCAGTGTCGATCCGCCGGCATTCACCAGTTACCAGGGGTCGGTTAACGTCAGCTGGGAACTGGACTTCTGGGGGCGCATCCGTCGCGCCAACGAGGCGGCGCGAGCCCAGCTTCTTGCCAGCGAGGAAGCCCGCCGGGCGGTGCTGGTCTCACTGGTCGCCAACCTGGCAACGGGCTACATCGCCCTGCGCAGCTACGATGAACAGCTGGAGATTGCCAACGCCACGCTTCAATCTTACGCCGAAACCCTGCGCATTTTCCGGTTACGGCACCAGCACGGCACCATCTCACGCGTCGAGTTGAGTCAGATCGAATCGCAGTATGAAAGTGCCGCCCAGACAATCCCGCGCCTCCAGGCGTTGATCACCCAACAGGAACACCTCCTGTCGCTGCTGCTCGGTGCCTACCCGGGGCCGATCCCGCGCGGCCGGCCCCTGGCGGCGCTGACGCCACCGCCATTGCCCGAGGTTCTCCCCCTGAATCTGCTCGAACGGCGGCCCGACCTGCGCCAGGCAGAACAGGACTTGATCGCCGTCAACGCCGGGATCGGTGCGGCCAGGGCTCTTTATTTCCCCAGGGTTTCCCTGTCCGGCCTGCTGGGCCGGCAAAGTGACGCCCTCGCCGAGCTGTTCCGTTCGGGTGGCGGCTTCTGGTCGATGGGTGCCGACCTGGCCGGCCCCTTGGTGACCTTTGGTGCCGTCGAGGGACAGGTGGCACAGGCCGAGTCCCTGGCACTGCAGGGACGTCTGCGCTATGAACAGGCGGTCAAAAATGCGTTCAGAGAGGTGGAGGATGGACTGGTGGCGACCCTGCGCAACCGCGAGCAGCTGGCCTCGCAGCAGCGCCAGACCGAAGCACTGGATCAGTACGCGCGGCTGGCGCGGTTGACGTTTGACAACGGCAGCAGCAGCTACCTCCAGGTTCTCGACGCCGAACGGACGCTGTTTTCGGTTCGGCTGTCCCGTTCGCAGACTGCGGCCGCAGTACTGGTTGCCCACATTGATGTCTACAAGGCGCTGGCCGGAGGCTGGGTCGACCAGGTCGACCCGCAGACGCTGGCCAGGGAACCAGCCGCGGCAGAGGAGTGAACCTAGTGCAAAGCACTTGCGTTGGTCGGCTTTGTGACCATGAACCTAGCCATTGTCATCTGCAGTGTCGCTGGCCCGATGGGAGCATCGGCTCCAGACGCTTACTGCCAAGGGGATCTATCTTTAGCTGGAGACGACCATGGATCTGAGCTTTCATAACCTGCTTTCCTGGATTCTGGGAGGGTATTTCGCCCTGCTGCCCATGTCGAATCCGTTCAGTACCGTCCCTTTGCTGGTCTCACTGACCAAGGGGCAAACCCCTCATTTTCAGCGGGCCCAGGGAGACCGCGCCGTTATCTTTGGTGCCATCATCATGCTGGGAACACTGCTCCTCGGCTCGTTGATCATGAAATTCTTCAATATTTCCATCCCGGCGTTACGGATCGCCGGAGGATTCATCATCTGTTTCTACGGCTTCGGCATGCTGACCCGCAATAGCGCCATGCAAAACGCCAACAACTTCGACAGTGCCGACGACTACGCACTGGTGCCACTGGCAATGCCAAGCCTGGTCGGCCCCGGCACAATCTCGATCATTATCACCTTCTCCACCCAGATCAACGAACAGACCAGCGTCCTTGGCCTGGTAATCGGTTACGGCGTGGTGATCACCGCGATTGTGGCCACGGCCATGACCAGCTTTTTCGTTCTTCGCTCCTCAAGATTCATCATGAAACTGCTCGGAACGAAGGGCATCGACGTCATGACAAGGTTCATGGGACTGATTCTGGTTTGCGTTGGAGTGCAGTTTTTTGCTGACGGCCTGGAAGGGTTCATTATCAGGCTGCAGACACATTTTTAAGCCGGCCCGGGAGAATGCTTATGCTGAAAAACACAGCGATTGCCGCCACGGTGGGCCTGCTGTTATGGACACTGGCCGGTTGTTCCGGCATGGCCAAAGGCGTCACCCAGGCGTTTCTTGAGAACTCTGCCGCTGATGATACCCGCAAATGCGAGGTTAAAGGACGGGCCTTCCCGGGGCTTGAGCACTATCTCAGCCATCCCAGCCTTTATATGGTCGAAGGCGTCCTCCGACCAAGCACCCTGAAAATCCTGATGGTTCACGGTATCGGCAGTCACCGGCCCGGGTACAGCACGCGTCTGGCCGAAAACCTGGCGCAAAAACTTGACTTGAAGCAGATTGACGAGAATCCCAAACGGATTGTCCTGAGGGCAGACCAGACGACGGGCAGGGACCTTGGCTTTCTCATCCTCAACCGGTACCTTGATCGCCAGTCCGGGCGGGAGATGATCTTCGCCGAGCTGACGTGGGACAGTATCGTTGAGCGGGAAAAATCCGCGCTGGATTACGACAACTCCGGAGAATACAACTTTCGCCGGGCCAATATCAATAACTCGCTCAAGCTGTTCGTCAATCAGACCATCCCCGACGTGTTGATGTACAATGGCACCTCAAAGCTGGATATCCAGCTGGCGATCGGTCAGTCGATGTGCTGGCTGCTGGGCTATGACTGGCCGTCCCTTCCGCAACAGGGGGCGCACCTTTGCGATGGTGACAGCCCGGACAGTTTGTCGCGGGTCAACGATGATGTGGTCTTTATCACCCACAGCCTTGGCAGCCGCATCACCACCGATGTCCTGCAGCTGATTGCCGCCAAGGTGTCCGACAAGGCCCGGACCGACGCGGAGTATCTGCTCAAAAAGGACATTCTCCAGCATAAAGAGTTTCCGATATTCATGCTGTCGAACCAGCTGCCACTGTTGCAGATGGGGCAGGAGCAACCTCAGGTCACCAACCGGATCGACGCTATCTGTACTCCAGGGAGCCAGGATCAGGCAGAGCGAATGTTCAAGGAAATCAAACTGATTGCCTTCAGCGATCCGAATGATCTTTTCAGTTACGCCATCAGCGGAACCTTCCTGAACGACCACATGGACTCCCGTCTGTGCCCGACCCTGACCAATATTATGCTCAACGTCGCCCCGGTCCGAACGGTTCTTGGTAATGAGTTTGCCAATCCGCTATCTGCGCACACCGAGTATGATTCCGATGAACGTGTTCTTGATCTGCTGACTTTCGGTATTGGCCAGACCGAAACAACCGCTTTCATCAAGGATCGCTGCCGCTGGCTGGAAGCCCTCCCGTCTCAGGAACAGAAATGACCAGTTGACAAAGACAACCTCTCAACCTGCCCAGCGCGCCGACAGGCCACGGTCGTTGACCCGTTCAGGCAGGGCCCCCCTTACAGCTCGCGAACGTCCTGGTGGGCCTCTTTCACCAGCACCGTCAATCTGTCCGGACTGAGGGACTTTCCCTTCGTTCAAACGACTGTTATGCTTCTTCTCAGTCATGGTGTTGCCTCATTTGGGGGCCGGTTTGTCTGTCTGGCAACCTTCAAGCGCCACCTGCCATGATCTGTGTTCTAAACTCCTGTTATCCATTTCACTCCTGCTGGGTCACGTGCTCAGGATGGCCCGACGGGAAACAACCCGCGTCCCGGGACAAGGGGACCCGGGAGCCCTGTTCCCTGTTTTCCTGTGGGAATGGCGCAGGGAGTTACGAGTCATGCCTCATCAGACCGCCCTGGAGGATCTGAAGTCTGAAGCGACCCTGGCATTTGCCGGCGACCTGGGCTCTCTGTTGTCCCGCTCGGCCGACAGGAAAAAGGTGTCTTACCGGTTTACCCGGAACCCCTCTGTCAAGGATGCCATCGAGGCGTGCGGGGTACCGCACACGGAAGTCAATGTCATCCTGGTGAACAAACAGCCGGTCACCTTCCGTTATCTCCTCCAGGCGGGTGACAGGGTGACGGTTCTGCCGCCCCGGTACCCCACGGAGGTGCCGCAGAACCAGTGGCTGGCGGAACAGCAGCTCGAGCAGCCGCGCTTT
>JAWOIX010000076.1:0-14843 GCA_046484405.1 Pelovirga sp. | reverse complement strand
CTAACGCGGCCGTCATTGGTCATTGGTTAAAGGATGTCCGTTGTCAGTCGTCCGTTGTCCGTTGCAAAAACCTGTCAGCCGCTAACACGGCGTCAACGGCTTACGCCGTGTCAGGCCGCTAACGCGGCCGTCATTGGTCACTCGTCACTCGTGTCTGCAGTTCTGGATTCTGCCTTCTGCCTTCTGCCTTCTGGATTCTGGCTTCTGGCTTCTGGATTCTGGCTTCTGGCTTCTGGCTTCTGGCTTCTGGCTTCTGAATTCTAACTTCTGTCTCCTGAATTCTGGATTCCGAATCCCCCCTACTCCTCGCGCAGGGTGATGGCCGTTTTCACGACGCCGAGGCGGCGGACCTGCTCCACCTCCAGGTCGAACAGCCAGGCCGCCAGCAGCAGCGGTCCCCCCTTGACCAGTTCCACCTCGATGAACCCCTCACCAAGGGTAAGATCGCGCAGTTGCTCGCGCACATCAAAGGATTGCGGCACCCCTTTTTTCGCTCGTACCACCCTCTGTTCCGAACATGCCAACAGGGCAGCGATCCGCCCGGCAAGGTCCTGTGGCGGTGCCGGCGGCAGGGGAATACGATAACGGCTTGCGGCCACCGCCGCCGATGGCGAGGGCGCCTTCCAGGGGATCACTGCCCCTTCAACAATTCTGAACCCCTCAGGCAACTGAACATTGATTCTTTCAATCACCTCATCCACCGGCACAGGGTAGAGAAGCTCCAGGTCTACCAGTTCGGCTTCGCTGGCGACCCCCATGGGCAGGGCTTCGAGGTAGGACACCTTCGGCGTGGGATGAAAACCCTGGGAAAACCGCACCGGCAGGCGCGCCCGCCGCAGGGCGCGCTGAAACATTTTCAGGTATTCCAGGTGCGCGACCATCCGGGCGCGCCCGAGTTTGCTTAAGCGCAGCCGGATTCGCGTCAGCTGCTCCGGCGGTCCCTCCGTCAGCGGCGTAACTGGCGCTGCCGGTGGTGTCAACGGGGCCGGCCGGGCAAAACGCATACGGATGTCTTCAAAATCACACACCCCGCATTGGTGGCAGACGCCCTCTCGACAATCGACCGTGGCACTGCCGCTTAAGGCCTTGCGCCGTTCAGCGCTGAAGAATTCCTTCGGCACGCCGCAGTCGATATGTTCCCAGGGGAGGATCTCCTCCTCATCGCGGCGCCGCAGATACCAGGCCGGATCGCTACCGCAGTCGGCAAATGCGCGCTGCCACAGGGAAAAGTCAAAATGCTCGCGCCAGCCGTCAAAGCGGCAGCCCAGCGCGACCGCTGCTTCCAGAACCCGGCCGAGACGGCGGTCACCACGGGCGAAGACCCCTTCGAGGAAGGAGAGTTCCGCGTCATGATACTTGAACCGCAGTTTTTTCTGCCGCAGGCCGTCGCGCAGCAGGCTCTGACGCCGGCGGATTTCGTCGATGCCGATCTGTTCTTCCCACTGGAAGGGGGTGTGGGGCTTCGGCACGAAGGTCGACACGGCGACATTCACATCATTGCCGCCGGTGCCGCGACCGCTCTGCTTCACCGCCGCCGCCAGGGCGATAATCGCCTGCAGATCGGCATCGGTTTCCGTCGGCAGCCCCTGCATGAAGTAGAGCTTGATCAAGCGCCAGCCGTATTGATAGGCCTGGGCCGTGGTGGTCAGCAGGTCCTCCTCGCGGATGCCTTTGTTGATGACCTGGCGCAAGCGCTCGCTCCCGGCTTCCGGGGCCAGGGTAAAGCCGGTCTTGCGGACCTTCTTGATTTCTTCCATCAGTTCCGCGGTCAGGGTTCCCACCCGCAGACTGGGAAGGGACACGGCCACCTGGTCATCGCCATGCTCCGCCATCAGTTGCTGCAGCAGCGGCTCGATACAGGAGTAATCACCCGTCGACAGGGAGAGCAGTGAAATTTCCTCAAAGCCGGACTGGTCGAGGGAGGTATTAATCAGGCGGCGGATGGTATCCGGCTGGCGTTCGCGCACCGGCCGGTAAACATAACCGGCCTGGCAGAAACGGCAGCCACGGGTGCAACCGCGGGCAATTTCCACCGCCACGCGGTTGTGCACCGTCTGCATAAAGGGGACGATCGGACGGGTCGGAAACGGAGCACTGTCCAGATCGGCAAGAAAGCGCCGGCGCACACGCGCGGGCGCATTGTCATTGCGTGGTTCGACAGCGGCGATGCGCCCGTCGGCCAGATAGCTGACCGCGTAAAAGCGTGGCACGTAAAAGCCCTCGCGCTGCGCCAGCGCTTCGAGCAGCTGCTCCTTCGTCCATCCCTGCCGGCGTCTCTGGCGGACCAGCTCAACCAGTTCCACCACCGCCTCTTCGCCATCACCGATCAGGGCGACATCGAAAAAGTCGGCCAGCGGCTCGGGATTGAAGGCGCAGGGCCCCCCGACGACCACCAACGGCGCCTCCTCGCCGCGTTCCTCCCCGCGTACCGGCACCCCGGCGAGGTTCAGCATGGTCAGCAGGTTGGTGTAGCTGAGTTCATACTGCAGGGTAAAACCGATGATATCGAACTGCGCCAGGGGGCGCGAGGTTTCGAGGGAACAGAGAGGTTCCCGGTGGCTGCGCAGCCATTCTTCCATGTCGGGCCAGGGAGAGAACACCCGCTCCGCCGCCACCCCGTCGAGCTGATTGAGAATGCTGTACAGAATGGGAAAGCCGATATGGCTCATCCCCACGTCGTAGACATCGGGAAAAGCCAGCGCCATGCGCGTATCCACCTGGTCGTCAGGCTTGCAGAGGCTGCCCAGCTCGCCACCCAGATAACGGGACGGGCGACTGACCTCGGTCAATGCCGCAGTCTGATCATTTTTCAAGTCAATTCACCTAAAACCTTGGGAAAGCGTACCGGAGAGTCGTTGCCACGAGATGCTCAAAAGGGCGTAATCTAACACAGGTCAACCGGATCAACACAGGGTTTTTCAACAGAAGCTATTTGCCCCCCCACAGCCCGACATCGTAAAACTGTTCCTTCAGGCGTTCTTCCGGATATTGCTCAAGAAAGGTTGCCCGGGAGAAGTCGAAGCGATATTCACTGACGTAGGCGCTGAGCACCGCATAGGCGGCGTTGATGCGGGAGATGCGCTCCGTATCCGCCGTGGCCGTGCGATCAGGGTGATGCTGTCGCACCAGGGTGCGATGCCGGTCGCGAATCTCCTGCAGGGTCGCGCGCGACGGCAGGTCAAATTCCTCCAGCGCGGCCAGCAGATCCTCGTAAGTCATCCGCTCCTCCTCGGTCATATCATGCAAATCAGTTCGCTGCCGCCAGTATACGCCGACAACCGGCCCGGAGGAAAGGGCCCGCACAAGGTCTGTGACGATCGTCCCCGGCGGGTTCGATTGACAGTGCGACAGGGTTCAGAATAGGATGACGTCCAGTTTGAGCAACCACCAAGGGGGTCGTCGTGGCACGTCAAAAAACCGTCTATAGCTGCCAGCACTGCGGGTTCCAGAGCCCCAAGTGGCACGGCCGCTGTCCCGACTGCCAGCAGTGGAACTCGCTGGTGGAAGAAACAGCCGCACCGGTCGTCAGCCATAGTCGTGCCCTGGCGGAACCGGGCAAACCGGTGCAGCTGCATTCCGTCGACTGCCGCTCCGAAGCCCGCCTGCGCACCGGCCTCGCCGAGCTCGACCGCACCCTCGGCGGCGGCGTGGTTGCCGGGTCATTGATTCTCGTCGGCGGCGACCCCGGCATCGGCAAATCCACCCTGCTGCTCCAGGCCTTTGCCCATCTTGCCGGCAGCGGCACGGCCCTCTACGTGACGGCAGAGGAATCGGTGCGGCAGGTCAAATTGCGCGCCGATCGCCTCGGCATCACGACGGAGAACCTCTACCTTCTCGCTGAAACCTCCCTCGAACAGATCAAGCAGCGGATCAGTGAACTGCGCCCTGCCTTTCTCGTCATTGACTCGATTCAGACCATCTTTACCAGCAACCTCGACGCGGCTCCCGGCAGCGTCAGCCAGGTCCGTGAATGTTCCGGCCAGCTGATGATCCAGGCCAAGAGCATTGGCCTGCCAACCTTTCTCGTCGGCCACGTCACCAAGGACGGCGCCATCGCCGGACCGCGCGTCCTTGAGCATATCGTCGATACGGTCCTCTACTTCGAGGGCGATCCGGGTTACCCCTACCGGATTCTGCGGACGGTGAAAAACCGCTTCGGCTCGACCAATGAAATCGGCGTCTTTGAAATGCGCGGCCAGGGGCTGCGCGAAGTGAGCAACCCGTCGGAGCTGTTCCTCGCCGAACGCCCCGATCACAGTGCCGGCAGCGTTGTCGTCCCGGCCCTTGAAGGCAGCCGTCCGATTCTCGTCGAACTGCAGGCCCTGGTCTCGAGCAGTTCGTTCGGCACGCCCCAGCGGACCGCCATCGGCATGGATCATAAACGGATCGCTCTGCTGATCGCCATCCTTGAAAAAAAGGTCGAACTCTCCCTCGCCGGCCAGGATATCTTTCTCAATGTTGCCGGCGGGGTCCGTCTCGACGAACCGGCCATCGACCTGGCGGCCATTGCCGTCCTCGCGTCGAGCCACCTGAACCGGGTGATCAATCCCAACCTGGTCCTCTTCGGTGAGGTCGGGCTGACCGGGGAGGTGCGCGCCGTCACCCAGCCGGAGCTGCGTGTCAAAGAGGCCGCCAGGCTCGGCTTCAGCCAATGCGTGCTGCCACGGCGCAACATCAAGAACCTTGAGGTTCCGGACGGCATTGAACTGATCGGCATCGATCAGGCCAGCGATGCGCTGGACATTATTTTCATCTAGCTGCAGGAGGCGTCAAAATGACCGATCGACTGACCCATTTCAACCGTGACGGCGAAGCGATCATGGTCGATGTTGCCGACAAGCCGGCGACCAGGCGGCAGGCCATCGCCGGCGGCGAGGTGCGGATGCAGCCGCTGACCCTCGCGCGGATCCTTGATCAGACGATCGAAAAAGGGGATGTTTTTGCCGTCGCCCGTCTGGCGGGGATCATGGCGGCAAAACAGACCGCGGCATTGATCCCGCTGTGCCACCCCCTGGCGCTGACTTCCGTCGAGGTCGATTTCTCCAGTGACCGCGATAGCGGACGCGTCTCGATCACCGCCACTGCCGGCGTGACCGGACAGACGGGCGTCGAAATGGAGGCGCTCACCGCCGTCGCCGTCGCCGGACTGACCATCTACGATATGTGTAAAGCGATTGACAAGGAGATGGTAATCGGGCAGATTTGCTTGTTAAAAAAGACCGGAGGGAAAAGCGGAACCTTCGTTCGAACCCGTATCTGACAGTTTACCCCGGCCACAGTCGCAACCGCCGCCGCTGTCGCTGTCGCCGACCGGAATGGACACGTCATGAACAGCACCACCTACCGCATCCGCAAAAACTTCCTCATCCCGATGGGATTGACGGTTCTGCTCGGCGGAATTCTGTTGTTCAGCAGTCTGTTCGCAGCGATTCCCAGCGGACGCCTGGCGCTGCTGGCAGTCTTTCTGCTGCCGGCGGTCCTGATCCTGGCGGAAAGCAGCCGCCGCCGGGTTCATATCCATGACGACCACATCGTCGTCGACAAGATTCTGCGCAGCAAACGGATCAACTTCAGCGATCTGACCTCCGTCGAAGCCGTCAAGGTGCGCAAACGGGTCTTCATCAGCCTCAGCACAGCGGACAGCTTTCTGATTATCTCCAACAGTTATGCGGGTTTTGACCGTCTTGTCCGGCAGCTCGTCAGTCTCGTCCCGCCGGCTGTTTTAAGTGAGGACGCGCGCCTGATGGCGGAAGATCCGCCGCTGAAGTGCAGCGACACCTTCTCTGCCTGGCTGGCGGTTGCCGTACTGACCCTGGTCATTATCGCGCAGTTTCGCAGCATTTTCTGACCGAAAAGCCGGATGAGGCGCTGCAATGAGTCCCGCAGACAGGGATGCGCCGCCAGATCCGGTTGCACCTGCGGCGACAACCGGCACTGCGGTCAGACAACAAGGCCCGGACCTTTAACAAAATCGCCTGGGGGGTGTTTCCGGCAGGCGTGAAACCAACGTAAGAACAACGACCGGTGCATCAGTTGCCGGAACAGGGGAGATACAACATGGACAAAAAAACTCTGGCCGAATTCAAGGAGCTGCTCACAAGACAGCTCGCAGAACTGCTTCAGGAGGCGGGCAAAACCGTGTCGGAAATGACCGAAGAGCATGTCAACTTCGCGGATCCGACCGATCGTGCGTCGCTGGAATCGGATCGCAATTTTGAACTGCGCATTCGCGACCGCGAACGCAAGTTGATCAGCAAAATCCGCCAGGCACTGGACCGGATTGAGGAGGGCACCTACGGGCATTGCGAAAGCTGCGATGTCGAAATCAGTCCCGATCGGCTGCGCGCCCGTCCGGTCACCACTCTGTGCATCGAGTGCAAGACGGAACAGGAACGGATGGAGCGCATCGGCTGACAAAGCGCAAGAACACGTCTTTTATGGCTTTTATGGGGGGGGGCCGGCTGATGATTCAGCCGGTACTGCCGCTGCCTTCATCCGTGTCCGGCCACGGAGCGCGGCGCTCCTCGCCCTGGTGATTGTCATCCTCGCGGTAATCGCGCAACACGGCCTGGTCGCGCACGATATCCACCCATCCCGCCGCACGGCGAAAACGCGCGATCTTCCCTGTTGCAATCAGCACGTCGAGCATGTCGTTGGTCACCTGGCCGGCGGTTCCGTTACGGTAAACAATATCAATCAATGGTTGCTTCACAGGCCCTCCTCTGACCGGCGACACGGCGTCGGCCAATTCTTGCATGCCCCCTTGTCTGCCCCCGGATTCCCTCACCGCAAAGCCTAGCAGTAAACCTTGATGCCGCCAAGAATTGTTTTTGCGCAACGAACCGGACGTGGCCCCGCCGGCAGCAGCAACGGACATTGTTTTTTCCCTGCAGTCAGTGTATCTTGGTGCCTCACAAGCCGCTGGGCAGCGGACTGTTTTTTTATTGAGGAGACAATCTATGTTCGGACTGGGAACACAGGAACTGCTGATCATCCTGGTGCTGGTAATGATCATTTTCGGTGCCGGCAAACTCCCTCAGGTCGGCGGCGCCCTTGGCAAGGGGCTGCGCAATTTCAAAAAGGGGATGAGCGACACCGAGGAAGAAATCGAAGAAGGGGAAGTCGAAGAACTTTCACAGACGGAAAAAGACAAGAAAAAAGATCAGCAACCCTGATACGTCCGGATCACAGATGAGGGTCCGTGCGCCGGCGCCGGTCCCGAACAGGGCCTCTTTCCCTCCGCTGACACCATGGGCCCCGTCGCCGGCCTGAACAGGGACCCCACGCGACAGACACCACCGCTGATTGTTGTTCCGGAGAGGACAACATCCCCCTTCGCTTCACTCCTCCATCACCTTCCACGTCGGCCCAACAGACCCGCCAGACCGGCAGCAAATTCGCAAGACTAACAGCGGTCTGCGGCGGACATCAAACCGGCACAACAGCCCTGTCAACCACTGCAGCAGTGGCTGACGTTTCTTTGGCAAGAGGAGAACCATGATCAGAGCATTGGGATTGATGTCGGGCGGACTCGACAGTACCCTGGCCGCCATGACGTTGCTGCGGCAGGGGATCGAGGTCACCGGCATCGCCTTTGTCACGCCCTTTTTCTCTGCGGAAAAGGCCCGCAAGGCGGCAGCGGCCATCGGCCAGCACCTCATCGTTGAAGACATCGGCGCCCTCCATCTGCAGATGGTCAAGACACCGCAGTATGGTTACGGCCGCAATATGAATCCCTGCATCGACTGCCACGCCATGATGTTTCGCCTTGCCGGAGACAGGATGCAGCGGGACGGCTTTGATTTTCTTTTTTCCGGCGAGGTCCTCGGCCAGCGCCCGATGAGCCAGAATTCCACCGCTCTGCGCGCGGTTGCCAACCATTCCGGCTTCCCCGAGCGGATCCTGCGCCCACTGAGTGCCAAACTGCTCCCGCCCACACCAATGGAAGAGGCCGGGATGGTCGATCGCAGCCGCCTGCTCGACATCCAGGGACGCTCGCGCAAACGCCAGCACGCCCTTGCCCGGGCCTGGGGATTTCACAACATCCCCGCCTCCGGTGGCGGTTGCCTGCTGACGGAAAAGGGATTTTCCAACCAGCTGCGGGACCTGCTCCAGCACGATCCCGCAGCCGACCTCAGCGACGTGGAATTGTTGAAAGTCGGCCGCCAGTTCCGCCTGAACCCCGGCGCCAAGCTGGTGGTGGGGCGCAACCAGCAGGACAATCTCGCCCTTGAAGCCCTGGTCACATCCCGGCACACCCTGTTGCGCTGCAGGGATGTCAGCGGCCCCCTCGGGGTCTACTGCGGCACCAGTGACCCGGCGACCCTGCAACAGGCTGCTGCAATCGTCGCGTCCTACGGCAAGGGCAAAGACGCCGCCACCGTTGCGGTACTGTGCCTGAGCGGGCAGCACACCACGACCCTCAGCGTCACCCCGCTGCCGCGCGCACAGTCGATCGGCATGCTGCTGCGGTGAATTTTAGGGAGCAGAATCCAGAATCCAGGAGCCAGGAGCCAGGAGACAGAATCAAAAAACTCACAAGATTTAACGCAGAGACGCAGGAGAAGTAGAGACGGAGAGAAAAGCAGAAGACAGAAGTTAGAACTCAGAAGCCAGAATCCAGAACTGCAGACACGAGTGACAAGTGACCAATGACGGCCGCGTAGCGGCCTGACAGCTGCGTAGCAGCTATGACACGGCACAGCCGTTGACCCAGCGCAGGCCGTTGACCCAGCGCAGGCCGTTGACGCCGCGCAGCGGCTGACAGCCGTCGACTTACCTGGTGCACCATAAACCAACCCCCCGCCGAGGGATCTCGACGGGGGGTTTTTGTTGTTACTGGCAAAACGCGGTGGCGCGTGCTACATCATGCCGCCCATGCCGCCCATGCCACCCATGCCGCCTGGCATTGCCGGCATGGATTCCTTGTCTTCCGGCTTGTCGGCGATCATCGCTTCGGTGGTCAGCATCAGACCGGCAACGGAGCCGGCATTCTGCAGGGCACTGCGGGTCACCTTGGTCGGATCGATGATGCCGGCCTTGATCATGTCGCAGTACTCGTCCGTTGCCGCGTTGAAGCCAAAAGCGCCGGTGCCGTTGACAACCTTGTCAGCAACGATGGCACCTTCAACGCCGGCATTGACAGCGATCTGACGCAGGGGCGCTTCGAGGGCGCGGATGACCAGATCCACACCGAATTTCTGCTCACCTTCGACCTTGAGCTTCTTCAGTGCGGGCAGGCAGCGAATCAGGGCGACGCCGCCGCCAGGAACGATACCCTCTTCAACCGCAGCGCGGGTTGCATGCAGCGCATCTTCAACGCGGGCTTTTTTCTCTTTCATTTCTGTTTCGGTTGCAGCACCCACCTTGACAACAGCAACGCCGCCAACCAGCTTGGCCAGACGCTCCTGCAGCTTCTCGCGGTCGTAATCGCTGCTGGTTTCATCAATCTGGGCACGGATCAGCTTGACCCGACCTTCGATGGACACCTCGTCACCGGCACCGTCGATGATGGTCGTGTTGTCCTTGTCGACGACCACGCGCTTGGCCTTACCAAGCATATCGATGGTTGCATTTTCCAGTTTGAAACCGACTTCCTCGGAAATCACCTGGCCGCCAGTCAGTACGGCGATATCTTCGAGCATCGCCTTGCGACGGTCACCGAAACCGGGAGCCTTGACGGCGCAGACGTTGATGGTGCCGCGCAGCTTGTTGACCACCAGGGTCGCCAGGGCTTCGCCATCGATATCTTCGGCGATGATCATCAGGGCACGGCCCTGCTTGGCGACCGGCTCAAGAATCGGGAGCAGATCCTTCATGTTGCTGATCTTCTTGTCATGGATGAGGATCAACGGATCATCCATGGCTGCTTCCATGCGCTCGGCATCGGAAACAAAATAGGGGGAGAGGTAGCCGCGATCGAACTGCATCCCTTCGACGGTCTCCAGTGAGGTGTCCATCGACTTGGCTTCCTCGACGGTGATGACCCCTTCCTTGCCGACTTTTTCCATGGCTTCGGCGATGATGTTACCAATGGTTTCGTCACTGTTGGCGGAAATGGTGCCGATCTGGGCAATTTCCTTGTGATCCTGTACCGGCTTGGAGATTTCCTTGAGAGCCTCGACCGCACAGGCGACAGCTTTGTCGATGCCGCGCTTGAGCTCCATCGGGCTGTGGCCGGCGGTCACCAGCTTGACGCCTTCCTGGTAGATTGCCTGAGCCAGAACAGTTGCCGTGGTGGTTCCGTCACCGGCAACGTCGGAGGTCTTCGAGGCCACTTCCTTGACCAGTTGCGCACCCATGTTCTCGAATTTGTCGGACAGTTCGATCTCTTTGGCAACAGTGACGCCGTCCTTGGTAATCAGCGGCGCACCATAGGACTTGTCGATCACCACGTTACGGCCCTTGGGACCCAGGGTCACCTTGACTGCATTGGCGAGAATAGCGACGCCGTCAAGGATCTTGGCACGAGCTTCCTGCGAAAAAATAATTTCTTTAGCCATAGTTCTGTATATCCTCCGTTTAAGTTTTCTGTAAGTTTGCTGAGACTGGGACAGCCGTCTGGCCGCATCATGTTGCGCGCTCGGCGCTCTAGGCGCCGCTGCGCACAGCGGCAGCGCACCGACCCGTTATTTTTCGACGACCCCGAGAATATCGTCCTCACGCATGATCAGATATTCCTTGCCGTCAACCTTGATTTCGCTCCCGGCGTACTTGCCGAACAGAACGCGGTCGCCTTCCTTGACATCGAGGGGGAGCACTTTGCCTTCCGGGGTCACTTTTCCCTTGCCCGCAGCAATCACTTTGCCCTCCTGGGGCTTTTCCTTGGAAACCGTATCCGGAATGATGATACCGCCGGCGGTCTTGGTTTCCTCCTCAACACGTGCCACGATGATACGATCTTGCAATGGTCTGATGTTCATTCTGTGTGTTCTCCTTTCGAGTTCCATACGCGAACCATCTGTTCGCAACGATTCTGAGTAAAATCTGGATCGTGCACGACAACCTTCGTGGTACGATCCGGGCTCTTTTGATTTGTTAGCACTCAGTTAAGTAGAGTGCTAACAGGGCCAATAATAATCTGCGATGCCAGATTGTCAAGCAAAAAAACAATGGCGCCGCCGACTGCCGCGCCTGGCGTCGGCCGGTCCTGCCGGCAACGCGACCGGGCGCGGACGGCCCAACCCCGCAGGACTTAAGTCAAACTAAATCAGACCCGCAACAGGCCATGGCAAATGCCGCCCGGGGCCCTTGCAGAAAACCCATAACAACCAAGAAAACAAAGGGAATAAGCTTGCTCGCGCAGGACCGGGCAAGCACCGCATTTTTACTTTCAGTAAATTTATTCCAGTTGACATTTCCTACCATGTCCGCTATACGAAGCAAGGGGCAAAACACCTTTATATTTTTACTGCCTGAAGGAAACCCATGGATTTCAATATCGGCCAGAAAATCAAAACGCTGCGCAAGCAACGCAAGCTCACCCTGCAGGATGTGGCCAACGAAACCGGGTTTTCTCCTGCACTGATCTCGCAGATTGAGAACAACAATGTGTCCCCGCCGATTGCCACCCTGTCGAAAATCGCGCGTTTTTTCGATGTCAAAATGAGTCATTTTTTCGAAGAGGGCGAAGAGGTCAATCGCTACGAGATCGTGCGCCGGCAGGACCGCCGGATTGTCAGCCGGGTGATCTCCAAGGATGGCACCAGTCACGGCTACACCTACGAGACCCTCTCCTACCGCAAGCACAACAAAAAGATGGAACCCTTTGTCCTGACGGTGACCGAGCGGGCCCAGGAGGAAACCCTCTACAACCACGAAGGCGAGGAATTCCTGCTGATTCTCAGCGGCAGAGCGGAAATCATCCTCAATGATGAGCGCTTCTCCCTCGAGGAGGGGGACGCGGTCTACTTTGATTCCACCGTCAGGCATCGCCTGCTGGCCAGGGATGGCGAAACCGTCCAGGTCCTCGCCGTCGTCACGCGCTGATGTGCCATCCCGACTGACCCTCTTTCAATTGTCACCAACGACGCACTATACTTAACGTTATCCAGTGAACAGGCAACCGTTCCTTTGTGCCGCAAACGATCCGGGAGAAACAAACGATGAGCCTTTTTAAACCGCACAATGTTTCCGACTGGGAAGCTCAGGCAAAAAAAGAGCTGAAGTCCGAAGACCTTTCCAGGCTGACTTGGAACACGCCGGAAGGGATCGCCGTCAAACCCCTCTACACCGCCGCCGACACCGAGCACCTCAAGTTCGTCAACAGCATGCCCGGGCTCGCCCCCTTTATCCGCGGGCCCATGGCAACCATGTATGCCGGGCGCCCCTGGACCGTCCGCCAGTACGCCGGCTTCTCCACCGCCGAGGAATCCAATGCCTTCTACAAGCGCAACCTGGCCGCTGGCCAGCAGGGTCTCTCCGTAGCCTTCGACCTGGCGACCCACCGCGGCTATGATTCCGATCACCCGCGCGTGGTCGGGGATGTCGGCAAGGCCGGGGTTGCCATCGATTCTGTTGAAGACATGAAAATTCTCTTTGGTGACATCCCCCTCGACAAGGTGTCCGTGTCGATGACGATGAACGGCGCGGTTCTGCCGATCATGGCCAACTACATCATCGCCGCCGAGGAACAGGGGGTCACGCCACAGCAGCTGGCCGGCACCATTCAGAACGATATTCTCAAAGAGTTCATGGTCCGCAACACCTATATCTATCCGCCGGCACCCTCGATGCGCATCATTGGCGACATTATCGAGTACACCAGCAAGTACATGCCCAAGTTCAACTCGATCTCCATTTCCGGCTACCACATCCAGGAAGCCGGCGCCAACAACGCCCTTGAGCTCGCCTTTACCCTCGCCGACGGCCTCGAGTACGTCCGCACGGCGATCAACAAGGGGCTCGATGTCGATGCCTTCGCACCGCGGCTGTCCTTCTTCTTTGCCATCGGCATGAACTTTTTCATGGAGGCCTCCAAGCTGCGCGCCGCCCGTTTCCTGTGGGCCGAGCTGATGAGCCAGTTCAACCCGAAGAATCCGAAATCCTCCATGCTCCGCACCCACTGCCAGACCAGCGGCTGGTCGCTGACCGAGCAGGATCCCTACAACAACGTCGTCCGCACCACCATCGAGGCCCTCGCCGCGGTCCTTGGCGGCACCCAGTCCCTCCACACCAACGCCCTCGATGAAGCCATTGCCCTGCCGACCGATCACAGCGCCCGCATCGCCCGCAACACCCAGCTGGTGATCCAGGAGGAGTCGGGTATCTGCAACGTTGTCGATCCGCTCGGCGGTTCCTATTATGTTGAGTCCCTCACCAACGCGCTGATTGAAGAAGCGCGCACCATCATTGACGAGGTCGAGGGGCTGGGCGGCATGACCAAGGCGATCGAAACCGGCATGCCGAAGCTGCGCATCGAAGAGTCGGCGGCCAAAAAGCAGGCCGCCATCGACAGTGGCCGCGACGTCATTGTCGGCGTCAACAAATACAAGCTGGCCAAGGAAGATCCCATCGACACCCTCGACGTTGACAACGCCGCCGTGCGCGACAGCCAGATCGCCCGCCTCAACAAGATGCGCGCCGAGCGCAATGAAAGCGCCTGTCGCCAGGCTCTTGACGCGATCACCGCGGCGGCGGAGAATAATACCGGCAACCTGCTCGAACTCTGCGTCGATGCCGCGCGCCAGCGGGCCAGTGTCGGCGAAATCTCTGACGCCATGGAAAAGGTCTTCGGTCGCCACCGCGCCGAGATCAAACTTGTCTCAGGAGCCTACGGATCGATCGTGAATAATGACAGCGACTTTGCCGCACTGAAACAGCGCGTCGACGCTTTTGCCGCCAGAGAGGGCCGGCGGCCGCGCATCCTGATCGCCAAGATGGGGCAGGACGGCCATGACCGTGGCGCCAAGGTTGTCGCCACCGCCTACGCCGATGCCGGTTTTGACGTCGATGTCGGCCCCCTGTTCCAGACCCCGGACGAGGCCGCAAAGATGGCGGTGGAAAACGATGTCCACGTTGTCGGCGTGTCGAGCCTCGCCGCCGGGCACAAGACCCTGGTCCCGCAGCTTGCCGCGGAGCTGAAAAAGCTTGGTGCCGAGGATATCGTCATCGTCTGCGGCGGCGTCATCCCGCGCCAGGACTACGACGCCCTCTACACCGCCGGAGCAGCCAGAATCTTCGGCCCCGGCACCCCGATTACCGTCTCCGCGGTACAGACCCTGGATGCCATTGAGGGGAATTAGACAGACATTAACGCAGAGTCGGAGAGCTGGAGAGCCGGAGAGAAAAGTCAAAATCTAGTTTTGGATTATCAACAAAACAAGCATGAACGATTTGATGCGTTCCTCTTCCGCGCTTCTCCAGCCCAACACCTCTGTGTTAACAATTGAAATTTTGCATGAAAAAGACTTTTTCAACGCAGAGCCGGCAGGACGCAGAGAAACAAAACAAAGAGGCAACTTCCTGTTTTTTTTGGAAAAAACCTTTTTATGGTTGTCTCTGCGCCTCTCCAACTCTGCGTCTCTGCGTTATTAAGTAAAGGCCCAAGACGTGTCCACTACCGCTCAACTGGCCGCCGGGGTTCGTTCCGGCAATATTCGCTCGCTGGCCAAGGCCATTACCCTGGTCGAAAGCCGCAACCCGGATCATGCAGCGGCGGCGACGGAGCTGCTTGACGCCCTGCTGCCGGATACCGGCAACACCATCCGCGTTGGCATCTCCGGGGTGCCCGGTGTTGGCAAAAGTACCTTTATCGAAGCCCTCGGCATGAACCTGCTGCGCCATGGGCACAAACTCGCCATCCTCGCCGTCGATCCGTCATCGCAACTGTCGGGCGGCTCGAT
>JAWOIX010000049.1:0-16623 GCA_046484405.1 Pelovirga sp. | reverse complement strand
TCGTCCGCCGGCAGGCTCAGGGCCTCACTCGGAAGGTCGAGGCACAGGGCCTGCTCCGCATGGCAGAGGCCAAGCAGATGGATCAGCTCCCATTTCCAGTAGGGCTGTTCGACCCGGATCCGCAGGGAGCGGTGCGGCCAGGAAATGCGCAGGCGGGCGCCGAAGGCCTGGCGCGCGCTGCGCAGAATGGGTTCTCTGTTGAGCAGGCGGGCGCAGAGATCCCCCTGTGGCAAGTGTTCGGCATCGAGCTGGAACAAGGATCCGTAAATCGTCAGGGGTTGCGTCAATCCGCTGATCTCCCGGACGACCGCCGTCGTGGCGAGGAGCAGGGGGGAATCGTCGATGAGCATGCGGGTGGCGTGGCCCAGCGGCGGCTGGCCCGGATAACACAGGCCCGCTGCTGCCGGCTGCTGTTGCCGGTAACCGGGGTACCAGAGTTCCACCAGGCCGAGCAGGCTCTGGCGGCGGCGCTCGAGAGGCTCTCGCCAGTTGAGCTGGTGCAGACGTAACAACAGATGGTGGTAGCAGACCGCCGTCTCCAGCGGGAGAGCGGCCGGAGCTGCCTCCCGGCTGTAGGCGAGCTGCGCGCGGATCGATTGCGGTGCGCGCTGCAGACTGGTGCGCAAGACCTCGGCCAGCTGTTCGGGCAGCACGGCGTCAGGCAGCAGGTCGTACCACAGGGCAACAAGAATCTGCAGCAGCAGCAGACGATTGGCTTCTGCCGCCAGATGATCGACATCGACCGGGGTTGCGGCAGGATCCTCGGCGCGCCGGCTGCGAAATGCGTCGGTCAGGGAGGTGAGGGCGAGCTCCTGGGTGATGAGGAAGAGGTTGTTGAAATAGTGGAAACAAAGACGCTGCTGGGGAATCGCCCCGGTCACGGCCGGAACCTTGAGGGCGTCAACCACGTCGCCGAGGAGATGGCGAAAATAGTCCGGGTGATCCACCCCGGGCAGGGCAAAGCTGCGCAGTTCGACAATCGCCTCGCCGCGGACCTCCCAGAGGCGCACCTGCTGTGCTTCCCAGGTGACGAAATGACTCAGTCCCAACGCGCTGGCACAGCTGCGGCCGCGCTGCAGTTCCGCCGCAAGGTCCTGTTCGGGGAGCAGGATCAGGCCGCCCGCCATCATGCTCTGGCGGTTGATCCAGAACACCAGGGGCGGCTGCAGCTGCCCGGCCGTGGTATCGATCCGGGGAAAGCAGTCGACCCGGCGAAAAGGGGTGCGGCCATGATCGATAATGGCTTGTGACCAGGACTGCAGCTGTCCGGCAAATGTCTGCAAATGAGGGTTCATCGGCGTGGCAATCAGTCGCTAGAAGAGGGAATCGGCGGCGTCTGTGCGCGGACAGTGACGTTGAAAATGTTTGAAACAGCTCGCCGTTGCCATCCGTCCACGGGGTGTCCGGTTAAGAAACCCCTGCTGGATCAGGTAGGGTTCGATGACGTCCTCGATCGTGTCGCGCTCTTCGCCGATCGCCGCGGCGAGGGTGTCAAGCCCGACCGGACCACCGGCAAACTTGTCGATAATCGAGAGGAGCAGCAACCGGTCCATATGATCGAGGCCCTGCCGGTCAACTTCCAGCTGCTGCAGCGAGTGATCCGCCAGGGTATGGTTGATGATCCCGTCCCCCTCGATTTCGGCAAAATCGCGCACCCGGCGCAACAGCCGATTGACGATCCGCGGCGTTCCGCGGCTGCGGCGGGCAATTTCCTGGGCCCCCTTTTCGTCGATCTGGATGTTGAGGATGTCTGCACTGCGCTTGACAATCGTCGTGAGTTCGGCGGTGGAATAGAACTCCAGACGGCAGATGACCCCGAAGCGATCGCGCAGCGGCGACGAGAGCAGCCCGGCGCGGGTGGTCGCCCCGACCAGGGTGAAACGCGGGATGTCAAGCTTGATGGTGCGGGCCGAGGGGCCCTGACCGATGAGGATGTCAAGCTGGTAATCCTCCATCGCCGGATAGAGAATTTCTTCAACGACGGGTGAGAGGCGGTGAATCTCATCAATGAACAACACATCCCCTTCGTCGAGATTGGTCAGGACCGCTGCCAGATCACCGGTTTTTTCGATGACCGGTCCGGAGGTGCTCTTGATGTTGACGCCCATCTCATGGGCGATGATGTTGGCGAGGGTGGTCTTTCCCAGCCCTGGCGGGCCGTAAAACAGGACGTGATCGAGGGCTTCCTGCCGGTTGCGCGCCGCATCGATGAACACCTGCAGGTTCTTGCGTGCCTTGCTCTGGCCGACATACTCCTTAAGCGAGCGTGGGCGCAGGCTTTTCTCGACGTAGAGGTCTTCAGGCTGGGTCTGCGGGGTAATCAGGCGGTCTTCCATGACAGGCTCCGTAGCACGCGGTTATTTAAGCAGGACCTGCAGTGCCTTTTTCAGTATCTGCTCCAACGGTGTTGCCGGAGGCAGCTGCAGATTCCTCAAGGCGTTTTTGGCAAGGGATTCCTTGTACCCCAGGTTTACCAGCGCCGACAGGGCCTCTTCGTGCGGAGCCTCGCCGGTGGTGGTAGCGGGCGGGCGCAAGGCTGCGGCAACCGCATAGCCGGACGCCTTGTCCTGCAGTTCAAGAACCAGCCGCTCGGCACTTTTTTTGCCAATGCCCGGAATCGCGATCAGGCGGGTGACGTCCCCCTGGCAGAGGGCCAGGGCCAGCTCCTCAGGAGCAATGTGCGACAGAATGGTGATGCCCAGTTTCGGCCCGACCCCGGACACCGAGATCAGCAGACAGAAAAGGTCGCGTTCGGCCTGGGTGGCAAAGCCGAACAGGTTGATTCCGTCCTCTTTGACGTGGGTGTACACCTGCAGTTGCACCTGACCGCTGTCCGGCAGGGTGTAGAAGGTCGACAGCGGGATGTGTAGCTGGTAGCCGACTCCGCCGACGTCGACGATGATGAGATCTGCAGCGCGCCGGACCAGCTGGCCGCTTAAAAGAGCGATCATAGCGAGGATCTCCGTGGCGGTGGCGGCGCAGCAGGCTGCATTCTGCTGTTGAGATGATGACTGTGGGCGTGGCAGATGGCCACCGCGAGGGCATCTGCGGCGTCCTCCTGGGCGATTTCCGGCAGGTTGAGGAGGACTCTGGTCATCTGCTGAACCTGGTTTTTGCCTGCCCGTCCGTAGCCGACAACAGCGGACTTGACCTGTAGCGCAGAATATTCGAAGACCGGCAGGCCGGCATTGACTCCGGCGAGCAGGACCACTCCGCGGGCGTGGCCGAGTTTGAGGGCCGATGCCGGGTTGCGGGCCATGAACACCTGTTCAACCGCCACCGCATCGGGCTGGTGCCTGGCGATCAGATCGCAGATCCCCGCATAGATGCGTTGCAGACGCAAGGCCAGAGAGGTCTGGCTGTCGGTGAAGATCGCACCATTGTCGAGGTGCTGCAGATGATTGCCGCGCTGTTCGATAAAACCGTAGCCCGTCGCCTTGCTGCCCGGATCAATGCCTAGGATGCGCATGCTGCCCGATGGAGAACCATATAATCAGCCCATGAGCCTTTCCATCTCTTCATCAGCGATATCGAAGTTGGCGTGGATGTTCTGGACGTCGTCGTTATCTTCGAGAACGTCGATCATCTTCATCAGGGAGTCCGCCTGACTGCCGCTGACCGGTGCCATCGTCTGGGGAATCAGCGTCACCTCGGCCGACTCGTACTTGAGTCCACGGGCAGTAAGGGCATTGCGCACTACTTCGTAGTCGGTCGGGTTGACGACAACCTCGATGACGCCCCCTTCTTCCTTGACGTCTTCGGCGCCGGCTTCCAGCGCTGCTTCGAAGATGCTGTCGAAATCCTGCGCACCGTCAAAAATGATCTGCCCCTTGCGGTCAAACAGGAAGGCAACGGAACCGCTGACGCCCAGGCTGCCGCCATACTTGTTGAACGCATGGCGCACCTCGGCCACGGTACGGGTGCGGTTGTCGGTCATGAACTCGACGATCACCGCGACCCCGCCGGGACCGTAGCCCTCGAAGGTGCCTTCCTCGTAGGTGACCCCATCAAGATCCCCGGTCCCCTTTTTGATGGCCCGGTCGATGTTGTCTTTGGGCATGTTGGCCTGTTTGGCCTTGTCGACCGCCAGGCGCAAGCGCGCATTGGATTCCAGATCGGCGCCGCCGATCCGCGCGGCAACGGTGATTTCCTTGATCAGCTTGGTGAAGATCTTGCCGCGTTTGGCGTCCTGGGCCCCTTTGCGGTGTTTGATATTAGCCCACTTGCTGTGTCCTGCCATGAATTTTCTACTCCTCGAACGATTTTGGTCTGTAAGTAAAACGCCGGCATTGCCGGCGTTTTACCCGTGATCTGCAGAAATTGTCTGGGGGGTCCGGTGTCCCGGAGGACCTCAATAATGGAGAATCTTCAGCTGATCGGTAACGCTGACAACGCCTTCCGTCTTTTTGGCATCTTCAACGGCCGCACGGCGTTCGGCATCGCTGTAAACGTGTCCCGACAGGGTCACCCGGCCTTCTTTGACATCGATATTGAACCAGAGATCCTTGATGCGCTCGTCGGCGAGCCGTACGATCTGGATCTTCTTGCGGATAATCAGATCCTTGATCCTGGCACAGCAACTTTTCTGATTGGCCACCAGGTAGGGATCCTCGATCGCCGTTTTGATCAGCTTGACGGCGGTATCATTGGCAATCCGCACGGTATTGATCACCAGGTCGTACTGCAGCGGGTCTTCCCAGTCGCGATCGAAATAATATTTAATAAATCCGGCACGTTGCTGGTCACTTTTGCGGACCAGGGAACGGGCCAGATCGGGGTCGATCCACTCACGTTCCGCCCAGCGTTCGATACGGTCCTCGAAGGGGGCGATGACACGTACGCGGAAGACGCTGTTGACATCAGGGAGCAGGTCCTGCCCGCCACGGCCGTAGATGATCACATTGCCTTCCAGTGCCCGCTCAAGGACAAACAGCTGAATCCGGTGAACACTCAGCTCAATCTGCCGGTCCAGGGTTTCCACAAAGGCCGGCGGTTTTTCATCGGCCTGTTGCAGGGCCGATTCCGTCAGGTCATAAGCCGATGCCGCTTCCTTCAGAGCATCCCCGTCAATCAACTCGTAACCGATTTCTTCGGACAGCTGTTGGGCAATAGGGATCCCCCCGCTACCCATTTCCCGGGAAATGGTAATAATTGCCATAAGCTCTAATTCTCCATCTCGATGACACTGGTTGCTGGGAGATACCAAACGTCTCTAACGCGTCCGGCGACCAATACTCGCACGATTTTTCTCAGATTTCAATAGCCGTGATGGTCCGTCTGACAAACTGCCCGTCGCAAAGGGCTTAAGGTCAGGGCTCCGGCCACCAGGGCCCCCTCCGCAGCGCGATCTGTGGCCGTGATCGGGGACCAGGGGCTTCTTTGGGGGTTGTCTTTTTTTTATCGCAGTGAATATAATCAGCGTTTTTCCCCGACAGGATGACGGATACTTATCTTATGCAGACCAGCAGCGAACATCGACCGGAGCTGATTGCCCTGTTGCGCGAGGACATCGCTGCGCGTGGGGGGATCCCTTTTGCACGGTTCATGGACCAGGCCCTTTACCATCCGACGTACGGGTACTACACCGCGGCCCGCACGCGGATTGGCAAAGAAGGGGACTTTTTCACCTCGTCGACCGTGCATGCCTGTTTCGGCAAGCTGATTGCGCGCCAGCTCGAGCAGATGTGGCAACTGCTCGGTGGCGGCAAATTTACCGTCGCCGAGCAGGGTGCCGGTGAAGGGCACCTTGCCGCCGATATTCTTGATGCGCTCGCGGCGGATTACCCGCAATGTTACCAGCACCTGCTTTACCGGATCGTGGAGATCAGCCCTGACAGCCAGCAGCGCCAGGCCGCGCAGCTCACGCGGCACGTCGCTGCCGGGCGGGTCAACTGGTGCACCCTGGCCGCGCTGAAGGGCATGCAGGGGTGCTTTCTCTCCAATGAACTGGTTGACGCTTTCCCGGTGCACCTGGTGCAGACGGTCGCCGGGCAGTTACGCGAGGTCTACGTCGTCACCAGCGGGGACGGTTTTGCCGAGGAATTGCGCGCGCTGTCAACGCCGGCGCTGAGCGATTACTTTACCAGGATCGGCATCGCGCCGGCGGAAGGCAACCGCGCTGAAGTGAACCTGGCTGCCCGTGACTGGATCCGTCAGGTCGCCGAGGTCCTGCGCCGCGGTTTCGTGCTGACCATCGATTACGGTTACCTCGCGCGCGACCTCTACGCTCCCGAGCGCCACGCCGGAACCCTGCTCTGTTATCATCGTCACCAGACCAACGAAGACCCTTACCGCCACGTCGGTTGCCAGGATATGACGGCCCATGTTGATTTCACCACCCTGCAGCAGGAGGGGCGCAAAGGTGGTCTTGAATCGCTGTATTTCGGTCAGCAGTACCAGTTTCTCATGGGACTCGGTTTTCTGGAGATGCTCCTTGAGATGCAGGCGCGTGAGCCCGATCCCAACCGCGCCCAGGCCTTGCGCATGAGCCTGAAACGACTGATTCTGCCTGACGGCGGCATGGGGGAAAGTTTTAAGGTCCTGATTCAGGGCAAAGGCGTCGGTCATCCCGAGCTGCTCTGTGCCAGGCGGATACAGGATATCAGGCTGCCCGGAACCGGGCCGCTCTGAGGCTTGCGTTCGAGGTTGAAGAACGTCTATAGTTAAACCAGTAACTACTACACAAACGGAGGAAAAGACTGATGAAAGAACGTGTCAACGAAGTGTTGGACATGATCCGCCCCGCTCTGCAGGCTGATGGCGGCGACGTCGAGCTGGTGGATGTGTCGGACGATGGTGTCGTCAGCGTCAAGCTGACCGGAGCCTGTGGTTCCTGCCCGATGTCAACCATGACGCTGAAGATGGGGATCGAGAAAAACCTGATGGAACAGATCCCCGAGGTCAAAGAGGTGGTCCAGGTGCGTTGATCGTTGCACCTGCATGCTGGAACAAGAAAGGCCCGCCGGTTGCGCGGGCTTTTTTTGTGCCATCAGCGCCGGCCGCGCAGCAGGCTGCTCAGGCGCAGCAGCAGCCCCTGGCGGGTGTGCAGTGCGCCATGGGGGCAGAGTTCCTGGCAGCAGAAACAGCGGATACAGCGGTCGTAGTCGATCAGCAGCTGCTGATCGACAATCCGCATCGCCTGCGGCGGGCAGTGTCTGACGCAGGCATGACAGAGCTGGCAGCGTTGTTGGTCGGGCCGGGGATAAGCGGTCAGGGTCTGCTTGAGATGGCGTCCGAGCCAGCCAGGCAGGCCGAAGTTGACATCCGTCATCCGTGCGGCGCGAAAGTGGGGAATGCACATGTCCGCCAGCGGAGGACCTGACAGCTCAAGGTCCGCCAGGCAGGTGAAGGGACGACCACTGTTGAGCGCCTGCAGCTGGGTGAAGACCTGCTCGGGCCGCATGCCGACCAGGGCCGTGGCGACGGTGTCGACGGCCTGGGGGGAGGCTCCGGCCAGCACCGCTCCGATGCTGACCGGGTCACCGTTGCCCGGGCCTTCCCCCTCCATGCCGATCACCGCATCGACAATGGTCAACGCCGGGGCAAGGGCCTCGCACAGTTCCAGCAGCATCAGGGCGAAATGCATTTTGTCGGTCCCCGCATGCAGATGGAGACCCGGCTTGCGCAGGCCGACGACCGCCCCGAACATGTTTTTCACCGCACAGCTGAGGCCCATCATCTGGTGGGTTTTCAGTTTCGGCAGGTTGATGATCACGTCGGCAGCGATAATGTCTTCGGCAACGTCCAGCTGCCGGAGACTGTTTCCCGCGGGCCTGATGGTGACCGAATTCTCGAAGGGAGCAAAGATCGCACCGGTGTCTTCGATCACCTGGAGAATACCGCACTTGCGGGCGACGCTCAGGGGCGTGCCGATACCGGGAGAGTCACCGACAGAGACAATGCCGCCCGCTTCACGGACCAGCTCAATGACGCTGCGAACAATCTGCGGGTGGGTAGTGACCGCCCGGGCGGGATCCTTGCCGGCCAGCATGTTCGGCTTGAGCAGGACCTTCTGGCCGGGGCGGACGAAGGCGGCGATGCCGCCGAGGGGGCGCAGCAGGCTCTGCAGCGCTGCGCGAACCGCCTGCGCGTTGTAGCTCTGCAGACGTTCCAGGCTGACGTGTGCCGGTGACGGCGGGGCGGCGGTCAAGGGCCTTGTCCCGTGGTGATGGCGGCGTAGAACAGGCGTGAACGCGGGCCGTCAAATTCACAGAAGTAGACACTTTGCCAGGTGCCGAGGACGAGCGCGCCCTGCTCAACGATGAGCAGTTCACTGGCGCCGATCAGGCTGCTTTGAATATGTGCCGCACTGTTTCCTTCAAGGTGTCTGAACGCCGCTGAGTCGGGGACCAGCCGCTGGAGGTCGTTGACCAGGTCGAAGACAACGTCCGGATCGGCATTTTCATTGATTGTCACCGCCGCCGTCGTATGGGGCACAAACACCAGCAGCATGCCGTCGCTGATGCCGGTGCCGGTGACCCAGTCCTGCAAGCGCGCGGTAATGTCGATGAGCTGCCGGGGGTGCCGGGTGTCCAGGGAAAACCTGTGCATCAGGAGTCGGCCGCTTCGGTCAGGGCTGCGGCGGTTGCATTGATGGCAGCGGCTCGGTAAATCAGCGAGGTATGGCCCATCAGATCGAGGGAAACCTCTTTTCCCCAGGTCAGTCGGGTGGAACTGTTGGGCAGGACCATGTTGTCCTTGCGGGTGTAGATGTTGGTAAACTGCACTCCGGCGGGGGGCGGTTCGGCGTTCAGGCGATTGAGAAAATCGGAACCCGGCATAAGCAGCTTGCCGAGGGGCATGAAGGAGAAGGGCGTCAGCTTGGAGCCATGGTGGGGTGTACCGAGGCAGACCAGCCGGTCGACCTTGTCGCGACCGCCCCGCCGCTGGATATAGTTGCGCGCAATGATGCCCCCCATGGAATGGCCGACCAGGTGCACCTTGTTGACCCCCAGCCGGTGGCGCAACTCGTCGATGCGTTTGGCCAGCAGTTCGGTCAGAACTTCCTCGCTGTGCAGGCCCGACAGATTGAGGGTGACGATATTTTCAAATCCCTGACGTTTGAGCCGGGATTTGAACCAGATCCAGCAGGCCCGGTTGACAAACAGGCCGTGCAGCAGCAGGATCGGTGTCACGCCGCGTTTCAGTTGCGGGCGCCGCGGCGGGAAGAAGCCGAGAGGGACGGTCAGCAGGGTCATGAAGTTGAAAAAGGCTTCGGGGACAAGCAGGCGCGGGATCAGCGCCAGGTTCTCGCGGGTGAAGCGTTGCTCGATCAGCTCCGGAGTGCTGTTGGCATACTCATACCAGCAGATGCTGTAGCTCAGCAGCACGGCGAGTAGATCAAAGAGCAGGACCAGCAGAAGAATGATGATAATCAGGTAGAGCAGGGTCATGATGAGGGTCATCTCCCGAACGATGGATGGGGTGTGATCCTGCACCGGCGAAGTTGCTCGACAGTCAGCCGCCCCCTCGATTAAGATGGCTTGGAGTATGCCATGCCCGTGCATGATCGTCAATCAGCCGCGGGCCGGACGGAGACACGTGAATGGACACATATCTGGAGATGTTCCGCCAGCACCTTGAGACAGAACGCAACCTGTCGCCCCATACCCTGGCGGCCTACCTGCGTGATCTGCGCCAGTTCCGTGATTTTCTCGCTGCCACCGGTCACAGCCCCACTGATGCCGCCGGGCTGGCAGGACTCGATGCCCTGCTGTTCCGCCGTTTCCTGGCGTCCTTGCAGAAATCCTGCCGGCGTGCCAGCGTCATGCGCAAGCTCTCCTCCCTCAAGGCCTTTTTCCGTTACCTCGAACGCCAGGGCGTCATCAGCGATTCGCCGGTCTGCGCGATTCTTGCACCGCGGCGGCAAAGTTCTCTGCCGGAGGTCCTCAGCGCCGCCCAGACCGGTCATCTCCTTGATGCCGGGGGGGTGGTCTATCCCATGCTGGTCCGCGATCTGGCCATCTTTGAATTGCTCTATTCCTGCGGCTTGCGGGTCAGTGAACTGACCGGCCTTGATCTCGACCAGGTGGATCTCGAACAGCGTCAGGTCCGGGTCCACGGCAAGGGCAACAAGGAGCGCCTCCTGCCTGTCGGCCGGCAGGCCTGCGTGGCCCTGCAGGCCTATCTGCAGGAGCGCACCCCCGGGCCGGGAGGCGAAAAGGGGGTGTTCCTGAATCACCGCGGCGGCCGGCTGACGCCACGGAGCGTCCAGCGCCAGCTCAAGAAGCGTCTTCAGCAGCTGGGACTTCCCGCCAGCGCAACGCCACATGCCCTGCGGCACTCATTCGCCACCCACCTGCTCGATGCCGGGGCCGACTTGCGGGTGATTCAGGAGTTGCTCGGCCATGCGTCCCTGTCCACCACCCAGCGCTATACCAGCGTCAGTTTCGCCCACCTCACCAGTGTCTACGATCGCAGTCATCCGCGCAGCAGAAAAAAATAACCATAATAGTCATCTTTACCTTGACAGCCCAAGGCAAACCGTTAGAATAGTCGATGACTTTTTTGACCGTTAACTTTCAACAATATCAAGGAGTTTTATTCATGAGTGTTCTGGTTGGAAAGAAGGCACCGGAAATCAACGCCCCTGCGGTGATGGCTGACGGGTCGATCAACAGCAGTTTTTCTCTTGCCGATTATCAGGGCAGCTATATCGTACTGTTTTTTTACCCGCTTGATTTTACCTTTGTCTGCCCGACGGAACTGATAGCTTTCAGCCACCGGATCGCCGAATTTGAAAAACGTGGCGTGCAGGTTGTCGGCTGTTCGATCGATTCTCAATACACCCACCTGGCCTGGCGTAAAACCCCGATTGACCAGGGGGGGATTGGTCCGGTCAAGTATCCCCTGGTAGCTGACATCACCCACAAGGTCTGCCGTGATTATGATGTCGAGCTTGATCCCGCCGGCGTTGCCCTGCGTGGGTCTTTCCTGATTGACCGGGACGGCGTCGTCCGCCATCAGGTCGTCAACGACCTGCCCCTCGGCCGTAACATCGATGAGATGCTGCGCATGATCGATGCGCTGCAGTTTCATGAGCAGTACGGGGAAGTCTGTCCGGCCGGCTGGAACAAGGGGGATCAGGGTTTTGTCGCTGACGGCGAGGGGGTTGCTTCCTATCTCGCGGAACAGGCCGGCAAGCTCTAGCAGTCCCCGGCAGCGGCGCCGAGCGTTGTCGCACCGCCTGCCACAACGACCCACAGGTCACACAGAAAAACGGCCCCTTGCGATATCCGCAAGGGGCCGTTTGCGTCCAGCTATGAGCGCAAGCCTGGGCTCTTATTCACACAGGTCAATCTTGATATCCCAGCTCTTGATTCTCATGGTGCCGTTCTCGGCCAGGTTCTGTTGCATCTTGAAAGCGCGGTCGAACAGCTGCGGCTCGTGGCCGACGCCTCTGGCCAGGCAATCCCTGGAGGCCATTTCCAGGTACTCATTGAGGATCGGCCGGTACTCGGGGTGAGCACATTTTTCAATGATCAGCTTGGCGCGCTCTTTCGGCGCCACGCCACGCAGGTCAGCCAGACCCTGCTCGGTGACCACGACATCGAGGTCGTGCTCGGTATGGTCAATGTGCGGCGCCTTGGGGACAACGCAGGTGATGCCGAGGGGATCCGTCTTGCTCGGGCGCACCGAAGGGGTATGCATGATCTTCAGGTAACCGTTGCGCAGGAAGTCGCCTGATCCGCCGAGGCCGTTGATCATCCGGGTGCCGCCGACCAGGGTCGAGTTGGCGTGGGCGTAGATGTCGAACTCGACCGGGGTGTTCATGGCGATACATCCCAGCCGGCGGATCGGCTCGGGAGCGTTGGAGATCGACAGGGGGCGCAGAACGATCTTGTCGAAGTATTTGTCCCAGTTGTCGAAGAAGCGCGGGAACCCCGGGGCTTCGGACAGGGACAGCGAACAGGCGGAGGCGAAGTTCAGGTTGCCGCCGTCAAAAAAGTCGAGCATGGTATCCTGGAGAACCTCGGTGTAGACCGACAGGTTGGTGAAGGGACCTTTGGCCAGGCCGCCGACAACGGCGTTGGCGATGGAACCGACGCCGGACTGCAGCGGCAGGAGGTTCTCCGGCAGGCGTCCCATTTTCACTTCATGGGCAAAAAAATCCATGATGTGACCGGCAATCGCTTCGGAGGTGTCGTCCATATCGGCAAACGCCCGGCCCTTGTCGCGCCGCTTCGATTCGACGACAGCGACGATCCTGTCGGGGTCGCAGGGGACATAGGGGGTACCGATACGGCTGTGGGACTGGGTGATCAGGAAGGGCGCACGATGCGGCGGCTTCTGCTGCATGTGGATGTCGTGCATGCCTTCGAAGGACGGCTGCCCGGTGTTGACTTCGATGATGATCTTGTCGCACAGATGCAGGGCCTCGGCAACAATGCCGCAGGAGGTCGTCAGGGCCAGTCCGCAATCTTCGGTGATGGCGGAAACTTCGACGATACCGATGTCATAGCGGCCGTTCTTGGTGTAAAAACCGTAGCCGGCGTCCTGGGCGAACAGGCCGAGGTGCTTGTCTCCCATGCGGATACGTCCCTCGTTGATCCCTTTGGCAATGTTCTTGCCGGTCTGGTAGGGCCAGCGACGGTCAATCATGTCGAGAGTTGCCCAGCGGTCCTCGGTTTCAGCCCCGACGGAGGCGCCGATAAACAGGTTGAACTTCCATTTTCCCTGCAGGTTGTTGGCTTCAACGTGATCCGCCAGGGCAATGGGGACAGCTTTCGGGTAGCCCGCGGGGGTAAATCCGGACCACAACAGATTTTGTCCTGGGGTGAAAAACTGGATGCAGTCTTCTGGTGACATCACCTTGCTGAGCAAGGATTTACGACGTACACGATCCTCAAGTGTTCCGAATTCGGACATTCTCTCTCCTCCTGTGAGCTGGAATCAATGGTGCATCGGCACCTGTTAACGCGCTGTTAAAACAGTGCTACTATCAATGAAGTTCTACCTAACCAGCTGATAATAAAAGAAATATAAAAAGTTTAAGCAGGTCGCCACCGGTTTCGTTCAGGTTCTTCCGGCGGCTGGAAAATAACAGCGTTTCTTATATACTGCACGCTTTGATCAAGTCAAGTGAAAATATAAACACCAGGGGTTAATTTATCATTTCTGGTATATTTCGATCTCAGGAGGACGTTGGTACGGAATCTCCGGGTGAACGGCCCCTGTCAGCCGTCCCGGGCCAGCAGCTTCTGTGCTTTGTCAAAGTAGGCGCTGGCAGGGAACTGTTCGAGGAGCTGCTGCAGAGTGTCGCGCCCCTTGTCCGCCTGGCCGTTTTCCAGATAGGCCGTGCCCAGATAAAAGAAGGCCTCATCCCGGTAGTAGTAGTCCGGAAACTCCTTGAGAATGCCTTCAAAGCGGTTGATGGCCGGTTGGTAGAGTTTTCTCTTCAGGTAGAACCTGCCGACATAGACCTCGTGATCGGCCAGCCGGGTTCTGGCGCGCAGGATCTGCAGCTCTGCCTGTTCCCGGTCGGGGTCGTCGGGATAGCGCCGGATGAACTGTTCGAAGGTCTGCAGGGCTTTGCGGGTGTTGGACTGGTCCCGGTCAGCGGAGAGGATCTGCTGGTAGTAGCTCTGGCCGAGGCGGTAGAGCAGGGTCGCGGCGCGGACATCGTTCGGGTAGCGCTGCAGGTAACTCTCATAGGCGGATGCCGCTTCAGCGTAGCGCGCTGCCCGGTAATAGGTCTCCGCAATCTTCAGTTCGGCCAGCATGCTCAATTCCGGCGAGTAGAAGGTGTCTCTGAGCTGCTCCCAGGAGCCGAGGGCATCGTCCCACAGGCCGCGCTCCAGCTGCCGTTCGCCATCGAGAAAGAGGCGCTCGGCATTTTCTTCCGGGGAGATCTCTTTACGGCCGCCACAGGCGCCCGTCAAGGCCAGAATCAACAGGGCAACCAGAAGTTTGAGGCACGTTTTCATTGATGGACTCCATTTCATTGTGACAGCAGCTGCACTGCACGCTACGGAATCCTGATCTTTTTGTCAATCGTCTTGCCATTGCGCTTTGGTGCCCGGCTGACCAGCGCCGCTTCCCCTGTCAGACTGGTTGACAGACCCCAACGACTGATTGATAATAGCACGAAATTTTAGCAGAAATAGCGGGTTGACGGTGTTTCTACAAGTGCTCTACATAGGCGTTTTCGGCGGGCTGGGATGCGTTGCGCGCTATCTGGTTACCCTCTGGACCCAGCAGCTGGCCGGGCACGGCTTCCCCCATGGCACCCTGCTGGTCAACGTCAGCGGCTCTCTGCTGCTCGGGCTGCTGTTGTCCATGGGGGTGCGCGGCCTGCCCCTGTCGACGGAGCTGCGTTTCGGGTTGAGCGTCGGCTTCCTCGGCGGTTTTACGACCTTTTCAACCTTTTCCTACCAGACCTTGCTCCTGCTTGAAGAAGGCAGTTTCTGGTCGGCAGGTCTGAATGTCCTGCTCAATCTGAGCCTTTGTCTGCTGGGTGCTTTTGCCGGGGTGATGGTCGGCCGCCAGCTGGCCGGATGACCGGTCCCTGTGACGGGCGCTTGAGGCGATAACAGGTCGCGAGATAAAAGAACAATGAAACATTCCCTGAATCGCATCATTGTCTGGGGCCACGATCTCCTCGGCGATGTCGTTGTTCCGGGCGACCTGGCCGTTGATCTGACTGCCGGTCGCGGACAGGACAGCCTGGCGTTGCTGCGGATGGTTGGCGGTGCGGGGCAGATCGTCGCGTTTGATGTGCAGCAGGCCGCCCTGGCGGCCACACAGCAGCGTCTGCAGGCCGCCGGCGGCGAGGTCCGCAGGCATGAGTCCGGGGGGACGCGCTTGTGCAGAGCGGCCGGTGTTGACCTGCTCCCGGTGTGCCACAGCACCTTCTCGGCGGTGGTCCCCGGCCGGCCTAGGGCGGTGATCGCCAATCTCGGTTACCTGCCGGGCGGCGATCAACAGCTGATCACGCAACCGGAGACGACCATCACCGCGTTGCGCCAGTCTGCTGCCGACCTGGCAACCGGTGGGCGACTGGCGGTTGTTGTCTATCCCGGCCACCCCGGTGGTGCGGAAGAGGCTCTGGCGGTCGCGGATTTTTTTACCGCCCTCGATCCCCTGGTTTTTGACGTGCTCAACCTGCAGCTGTCCAACCGCCGGCAGGCGCCCGCCCTCTTTGTCGCCGAAAAGAAAACCGACGAGCGGAGTCATCGATGTTGATACGTCCGGTGCTTGTTTCCCTGCTGATCCTGGTTCTCTCCGGCTGTGCTGCCACAACCGCCAGTCACAACCGAACGGTTGACCTGCCGGCGGCGGCCGGTACGGGCGCCGCCGATGACGCTTCCCCTGCGGCGGACGACGCGTTTGATGCGGATTTTGGTGATGACTTCGACACCGCGTCCGGTGATGACTTCGACGCGGCCTTTGACGACGACTTTGCCGAATCGGTTAGTACGGAACGACTGATTGCCGATCCCTTTGAACCGCTCAACCGCGGCGTCTTCTGGGTCAATGACCGCCTGTACTTTTATGTCTTCAAGCCCATCGCGCGCGGCTACCGCGTGGTCGTGCCGCGGCCGGCGCGGGCGTCCGTGAGAAATTTCTTCACCAACCTGGCCACCCCGGCCAGGGTCGGCAATGCCCTGCTGCAACTCAAGATTGTCGATGTCGGGACGGAAACCTACCGTTTCGTCATCAACAGCACCCTGGGGGTTGCCGGGCTCTTTGATCCCGCGGCCAACGTCGCCGGAGTGCGCCGGGTGCACAGGGATTTCGGTCAGACCCTCGGTTTCTATGGTGTGGGGCATGGCTTCTATCTGGTGATACCGATTGTCGGACCCTCGAGTCTGCGTGACGGTCTCGGCAATTTCGTGGATTCCTACGGTGATCCGCTGCGCTATACCGACCTGACGACGGAGGAGTTTCTGCTGATTCGCATGTACGACTCCATCAACCGCCTGTCCCTCGATCGCGACACCTACGAAGGGATCGTTCGGGACGCCCTGGATCCCTATCTCTTTATTCGGGCCGCCTATGCCCAAAGGAGGCTGGCGCAGGTCGGGGAAAACATCTACAATATAAACCTGTTTGAGGCACCCGTCTTTGATGGCGAAACATTAAACCCTATTGAATGGTTCAGGTAGTCATGATGATGAAATCTTGGTGGATTTTCGGGCTGGTATTGTTGCTGGCCGTATCTGTTCACGCCCAGCCGGCGCCCCTGGCGTCCGTAGAGCGGATGGTCAATTCCGTTATTGAGATTCTCGACCATCCCGATCTGAGTCTGCAGGAGAAAAAACGCCAGGTTCGTGGCCGTGTCGAGGGTTTTTTAAATATCGATTCCATGTCGCAGAGAACATTGGGCAATCACTGGCAGTCGGCAACTGTGGAGCAGCGGGAGCGCTTTGTCGAGCTGTTCAGCCGCATTCTCGAAGCGACCTACCTCAACCGCATTGACGATTATTCCGGCGGGTCGGTCAAGTATCTGCAGCAGCGGGTCAAGGATGACCGGGCGATTGTCGACACCGTGATTATCGCTGACGAGCTGGAGCTGCCGGTGCAGTACAAAATGGTCTACCAGCAGGGTTCCTGGCAGGTGTTCGACCTGGTCATCGAGGGGGTCAGCCTGGTCATGAATTATCGCTCAAGTTACGGCGAAAT
>JAWOIX010000020.1:0-42791 GCA_046484405.1 Pelovirga sp. | reverse complement strand
CAGAGCAAACAGCAACACTTAAAAGCTGACCAACAGCTTTTCACCATGGAGGACATCATGAAACGCACCGTACGCAACACCCTGATCGCCCTGTTCGCCTTTTCGTCATCCGCCTTTGCCGCAGCCGCCAGCGGCGCCGGGGAAGGCAGCCTGCTCGTCTCCTTGTTCATCGGCTTCTTTGCCCTGATCGTCGTCTTCCAGCTGGTGCCGGCGACCCTGATGATGATCGGCATGCTCAAAGGCCTGTTCGGACGCGACCGCAAGGAAATTTCGAGCCACTCCCGCTGAAGCAATCGGCAGACCACCCGGCCGACCAGCGGCAACAACGTTGACTACGCAGACACGACTACGCAGACACTTATAAACACACACAGACCAAGGAGAAATATCATGAAAGCCCTGTTCACGACCCTGACCCTGAGCCTGCTCGCCGTTCCCGCTTTCGCCGTTGACACCACGGTCACCTACAGCAGCGGCATCCTGGTTCTGCTCTTTGTCGGCTTCTGTGCCCTGCTCATCGTCGCCCAGCTCGTCCCGGCCGTGCTGATGCTCTTCGGCCTGACCCGGGGTATCACCCAGAGCCGCCGCAAGACAGCCGCTGCCGGCAGCAAGTAAGCGGACGCAGGACAGATCTGCAAACGTATCCTGACCACAAAGCAGAGCGGGACAACCGGTTGGTTGCCCCGCTCTATTTTTTTGCCCTGATCGGTGAAAAAAGATCGCCGTGCTAGAAGCAGCCACGGCAAGCGGTCAATCCTCCAGTTGGGCTGCAATCCTTGCGGCCAGGTCCAGCAGTTGATCCGCACCTTCCAGTCCCTCCAAAAATCGCACCGGAATATTTGGCAGCCCGACCTGCGCGCCAACCAGCGCACCGGTCAGCATAGCCCGGGCCTGGTTCTGGCCTCCACCGTTGACCGCGTGCAGCACCGCCGACTCATAATCGTCATGAAAGCGTGCGGCGAGATAGTAAGCCGCGGGCAGCTGATGGTAAATCGCACAGGGCATGCCGTAAACAAGCGAAACCTTCCAGGCAGGATCAATACGGATATCCGGATCCGCTGCCGCAGCCGCCATGTAGCCGGGAGATAACAGGGCATCGGGGGAGGCAAAGCGGCCGGCGCGCGGCGGGTCAGGAGCCCCCGGAGCGGGCGGTTGCAAATTGTCACTGGTGACCGCATGGAAAGGAAGCTGACCGGCCTTGACCAGTCCCATCAGCCGACCGGAAATCTGTTCATCCAGAGGAACACCCTGAACAAGCAGACTTAAGACCGCACCGAAAGCGACGGTCATGGAGACCACCGTGTCATCCACCTGGGTCAAGGTGGTGTTGCTGGTGACCGTCTGCGCCATCCGGGCAGGCTCGCGGGCGTAGCGGACGGCCAGGGCCAGGGTCCGCTCAATCGCTTCGGTGGTGTCGGCGTGTCCACCCGTCCGGCTCCAGGGCTGTCCCTGTTCGACCCGCCGCCGCCAGGCTTCGCGGATCGACTGGCTGGTGTATCCCCCCGGCCCGGCCATCGGGGTCCCATCGAGTTGCGGGAAGAGCTCCTCGTCCAGACGCCGGCAGAAATCCTCTTCATGGTAACCGCCACAGTCGGCGATCGAGCGCATCAACAGTGTCAACAGATAGCCTGACTGCCCCGCCTGACCCGCTCTGAGCCCACCATGGTAACGCTGTGGCTGCGGATCGGTGTAGTCACTGATCCAGGGACCGTACTCCCGGCGCAGCTCTGCCAGGTCATAGTACCAGTGGGGACCCAGGGCCAGGGCTTCACCGATCAGGGCCCCGAGCAGAGCACCCTTGACCCGGTCAGCCTGGGTTGTTTGCATCATCATCACGATCCTTTCATGACGGATGTCTCGCGTGACGGCTGCCCTATACGCCGCCGCGCGCGGCGTACCAGTCGATCAGCCTGACCAGGTAGCGGGATTTCATCTGGTCACCGGCCAGCACCTGCTTGACCCCCGGCAGGCGCAGGATGGCACCAAGCAGGGCGGCGAGGGCCCGGTGACTGGCGAGAAGCTGGTTGTCAAAAATCAGGTTCTGCAGTTTACCCCGTTCAATTGCCATGACGACAGCGCGGTGGACGTTGTCAACCGGAGTGAAGACCCTTTTGGCGCGCGGCACCAGCGACAGGCTGCGCGGAGCACAGACGCGCACGCACACGCCGCAGCCGAGGCAGACATCCTCGTTGAGCCGCGCTACCCGGCGCTGTAACCGGGCGGGATCGTTGGCTGACACCAGTGCCAGCGCCTCGACCGGACAGACATCGACACATTTGCCGCAGCCGCTGCAGGTGGCATGGTCAATATCCGGCAGAAAGTTGGAGGTATGGACCGGCTGCAGAATGCCGTACTTGCGCGCAGCGATCATCGCTTCACAACAGCAGCCGCAACAGTTGCAGATGAAGTTGACGCGGCGCTGGACATTCTCGCCAAACTGCACGAGATTCTCCTCCCATGCCGCGGCGAGGAGTTCGAGACACTCGCTCGCCTCGACTTTGCGCGCATAACCGCTGCGGGTGAGGGATTCAGCGCTGCTGTTGAAGGTCATGCAGATATCCATGGGTGCCGCGCACTGGCGTCCCAGGTGTTCCATCTTGTGGCGGCAGTAACACAAGCCGACACCGATATGCGATGCCGTCTTGATCACCTCAGTCGCCCGCTCGTAATCGAGGACGAGCAGGGGATTCTCCTGCGGCAGGGCCTCTTCGTTGACATACACCCGCCCGAGCTGCGTCTCCCCGTCGATGAAGAGGCTCCTGATAAAATCCTCCTCGACGTTGAGGTACTGGTAAAAGAGCTCGGCCAGAACCTTCTGATCGACATCACCGCGCAGCCGCATCATGGAAAATTCAAAAAAACCGGCCATCGGCGGCGGCAGGGTGTAGGTCGTCCCGTCCTCGTGCTCGACGTCCACCAAAAGGGCCCGTCCCGCCAGGTCATCGAGGACCTTCCGCGCGGCAGTCACCGACATCTTCCAGCGCCGGGCCGCCTCATCGACGCCGAACGACTTGATCGGCAACAGCGCGATCAGGCCGGCTTCGCGCTCGCTGACGAGAATCTGCAGAATCTTGTAAAGGGTGTCGGATGGCGGCGCCCCCTGGGGGAAACGATTGAGCCGCTCGACCAGGGCTTGGTAGGAGGATTGTTTCAGGGTCCGGTGCGCCATGGTTCTCCCTTATGCGTGCAGGGCCGGCCGGCAACCCTGCGAAAAAAGGGTTTACATCACAACAACCGGCAGGCACGGTGCGACTGACTACCGGGCTCTGGGAAAATCAGCCGGCCACAGGCAGCCGCAAGGCCTCATAGAGGTAGTGCATACCGTAGATCAACAGGGCCGACATGAGCGTACAAACCAGGCAGGCGGCCACCATGGCCAGGGCGACCTTTGGGTGGGCGACCTGCCAGCAGCGCCAGGCCAGAAAAGCACTGAGCAGCGCCAGCGGAATCAGCAGCATCAGGAACAACATGACATCCTCCGTAAAAACCCGGAGAATTTACCATGCCGTCACCTGGTGGGCAAGTCTCCGGCGGCCGCTCGCACTTACACGACAAAACCGCTCGGGCTCTCAAAGGTCTGCAAAAATCCGATCGATGGTTTTGGTCAGGATGACATGGTTCACCCCCATGCCGAGGTAACCGGTCTGCCCGTAGGTGTCGTAGAGACTGACCTGCTCGATCAGCTCCTCGAGCGCCGCACAGGGACGCGGGCACGTTTTCAGTTCCGTCACCAGGTCCGCAATCCGCTGCGCAATAAAATCGGGCAGGTCCTGCTGTTGCTGTGCCAGCAGGGTCACCTGCTGCAGGCGTTCAAGTTGGTTCATCAAAGCGGCCTTGTGCTGTGCAATGAAAAGGTTGCCAGTCCCCCTTCGAGGGGAGATGGCCCCCGGCCCCACCGGTCCCGGCTTTCAGGACCGGACACCGACCGCAAGAAGCTTATCACAGCACCGACCGATGTCCAAACCGGCAGATCTCCGATCGCTGCAAAAAAAGCCCGGCTGTCGCCAGCCGGGCAAGGAATCATCGCAGATTTTTTATCCGGACGGGCTGATCAGAAATTCCACCCCAGCCCGACATAGCCATAGTAGGCGGTACCGTCTTCATCACCATAGACATAGGCTTCCTTCATGTCGAAGATGTCATAGGTAAAAGAAGTTCGGGTGTAGAAGGTGCTGGTGAAATGATAGACGCCACCAACGGTGAACTGATATTGCTCGTAGGAAAGGTCTGAATAACTGTCGATCAGATTGTTCTGTTCCCAGGTGTCGTAATTGACTGGGGCGACGGGTCCCGGTGGCATATCGGAGACATTGATCGGCTCTCCGTTATCCTTTCTCAGGACCGTTGCCCGCTCGGTAAAGGGACCCCAGTCCCACTTGTCATCAGCCTTGTTATAGGTGACTCCGGCGTTAAGCCGCAATTTTTTGGTGGCCTGGTAATCCATATTCAGAGCGAGGGTGTGGACATCGGATTCGTATTCAGCGCTGTTACAGAGCGAGCCAAACTGGCTCGACGCGACGTCGTTCGCTCAGCCATGGTACCAGCCGACACACATCTGGTTCTCCGTTTCCTGCTTGTTGAAGGTGTAGGCCATGGTCAGGTTCATCTTGTTGGTCGGGGCAAACCAGAGAGATAGCCCCGGCACATAGGTGGTCTGCTCATATCTGACCCGGTCATTCTCCTCGAGGCGGATCCGGGCAAACAGGGTTGCTGCCAGATTGGCCCTGGGGGACCAGGTACTGCTGAACTTGACCTCATGAACATCTTCAGCCTGGTTGGTCGATTCCAGCTGGCGGTTCGGATAAACATCGGTCCAATACCAGAATCGCGTCGACAGGGGAATGGGGAACTCCAGGTTATAGGGGGGCTGGGTTATGTCGTAATACCAGAGCCCTGATCCAAGGGGGTCTTCAATCGCCAGGGGATCGCCCTGGGCAATACCGATGTGAGCACCGGCCATCGGCTCGTCAATATTCTGGTACTCGTAGCTGACCCGTCCCGACAGGGTGCGGTTGATGCGTGACTTCAGCGCCAGCTTGATCGCATGGGTTTCCGTCTGCCCGAGATGCTCCTCCTCCCGGTCGATCTCCTCGTAGGTATAACCCAGCCGTGCCGTGGTTCCCGGCGCAAGGCGGTAAACCAGGTCAGCACCGAGCTCGCGGACTTCACGGGCGGCAGCGGAATGCCAGGTATCGGTGGTGGCGCCTGGCCAGATGGTGTCATTCGGCAGAGGACCATCGGGGGCCACCTCGCGTGCCGGGAAATAGAGGCTGTTGCTGCCGGTTGTGATCTCGTAACTGCTGCCACGCAGAGACAGGCGCAGCCCGTTGGCAAAGCGGTGGGCCAGCTTGGCCCCGAAGGATTCGAGATCGGTGGTCAGCTTGTTGCCATTCTGCAACTGGTACTGGTACTCATCCAGGGTCGTGCTCTTCGAACTCTCGACTTCCGATTTGAGGTAGCTGCCCGACAGGCTTGTCGCAGCGGTAAAATCGACCCGTCCCTTGACGGCATGGCTGTTCTTTTCCGAGTCGGGGGTCCGGGCGTAGAAATAATCCCCGTTTTCGTAGAGCAGCCCATACGCCAGGGCATTGTTTGCATCCTCATAGAAGCGGCTCGGAGCGGCAGCGTTTTCGGTGAAAGTGCGATTGAGGTAGTCATACTCGAGCGTCACCTTGCCGAAGCGGCCGGTGGCACCAAAGTTGAACTCTTCGGTGAGCTCATCGATCGTCTTGCCCGAGGCGGTCACGTGACAGTTGTCGCACTTGGTCACGCCGATGGCCTGCTCCATTCCCTGGCGGGTTTCACTGCGCCAGCCGGTATGGAAGGAGACATTCGGCATGGAGGGCAGGGTCACGTCGATATCTCCTTTGAACTCGCGACGGGTGACGATGTAATTGTTCGCGAGCTCCTGCTCGTGGGCTTCGCGCGGATCATAGTTGATGGTACCGCCACCGACGCTCGGCGTCAGCTCGGCGTCAATCAGGTCAGCAAAGATCTTGTCGGTGGTGACGGAAGGCTGTGATCCGCCGGTATCCCCGCGACCGGTGGCGCCCATCTGGTCGAGGGTCTCGCGGTCCTTCCAGTGCTCCAGCACCTGGTAGTCGATATCCAGGCGCAGGATGCGCTGGGCATCGACCTTGAGGTTGTACTGCTGGTCCCGCGGGCCCATGATATCGGCATCGAGACGGAAAGAAGAATTGTCACTGTAACTGTCCAGGGACAGCTTCGGGGCGAGGCTGAAACCATCCGTGGAGCGGGTTCCAACATATTCATTGACGCGTGCAGGGCTGTCTTCGGTATCCATGCCGGCGACCCCGATCTCCACCTGACCGCTGACGTGCTGCTCAGCGGTGGCCGTACCAAAGACCGTCATCACGACGAAGATCGACAACACTGCAAGCAGCCATAACTGGCGTTGCTTCATTTTGTTTACCTCCTGAAATTTAACGAGTCAGACCGTGACCGCCAAGGGGCTGGGACGGATAGTCACTGCCGTGGACCACTTTGTGGCAGGTGGTACACTTGGTGCCGAACGAGGTCTGGAATCCCTCACTTCCATGCACGTTGACGATGTTCGCCGCATCAGTCGGCGTTCCGCCGGACGGCACATAGTTCGATTCACGCAGGATATGGAAGTGTCCTTCATGGCATTGCAGGCAGAGGAACGGCTCGTTCTGCACCAGCAGGTTGTTGGCGACACTGCCATGGGGATCGTGGCAGATGGTGCAGTCGTCTTCCACCGGGGCATGGCCGAACACGAAGGGACCCTGGTAACGGCTGTGGCAGCTCAGGCACAGATCGTTGGTCCGCTCGTTGGTGGCCAGGTCGCCGTGCGGATTGTGGCAGTCACCGCAGGTCATCTTCCCTTCCTTGATCGGATGATGTGAGGGAAAATTGCTCTTGGCCAGCATCTCCTGGTGACAGGAGTAGCAGAGGTCGGGATCATTCTGTTTCAGGTTGGCTTGCAGGGGTTGTTCGGTGTGCATGGTGTGGCAGTCGGTACAGCTCAGGTCGGCCAGCGCATGCTCGCTGTGGGTCCAGTCGATCAGGCTGCCGGAGGAATGGCAGCTGGAACAGACCGCGCCGGTCTGATCAGCAGTCATCTCCGCCAGACGCAGAATCGTGGCGGGATCGCCACCGCCGTCGACGTGCAGGCTGCCGGGACCGTGGCAGGATTCGCAGCCCTTTTCCGCACCCATCATTTCAAAATCGGCCAGCCGTCCATGGATGTTCCGCTTGAAGCTCTCCTCCATATCATGGCAGCCCAGGCAGGTTTCCTGCCCAACGTAGGTGGCACCCTCAATCTGCGGCATGACCAGCATCTTCTGCCGGATTGTTCCCGTGGCGCAGGCCGCCAGGATGAACAACAGCAGCACGAAGCCGATCAGTCTGCCGGTTGTGGTACCGGTTGACTTGTCTAACATGTTACCTCCTATTAGGGTTCTCCAAACAATGTTTGTGCATTCCTTCGATGCACGTGATGATGTTTCCCGTATTTACATACGGCGCCTCCTGTCACCGGGGAAACATACGAAAAAACGAATAATTGGCAGTCATTCAGCGCGCATCATACGCAAGGAAAGAACGCTATTGAAGCGAATCATTTTAATGGGTACATTAGGGCTATTAATGGGAAACATTCCAACTATATGAATGGTTGAATCTATGGATACCCGCTATCTTAAAACGTTAATTACCGTGGTCGAGGCGGGGAGTTTTTCCAAGGCAGCGACGGTTCTCCACCTGACCCAGTCAGCCGTATCGCAGCGGATTAAATTCCTCGAGGAAACCTACGGAGCGCCGCTCTTTGACCGCTCCGGACCGATCCCCGTCCTGACCGAAGCAGGCCGGACCGTGCTGGAAAGTGCCCAGCGCATGCTCGACATCGAGGCCTCCCTGCTCGGCCGCCTGAAAGAAAACGATAACCGTTCTAAAATATCGTTCTGCTGTACGCCAACATTCGGCACCGTCTACCTGCCGAACCTGCTCAACCTGTTTATGGCCGAAAGCACCACGCCTCTCGATTTTCAGTTTCTTTTCTACAGCCCCGACCGGGTTGTTAGCGGTGTGGCAAAAAAAGAGTTTGATGCCGGTGTCGTCGAGCACTGTGACGATATCGACCTCGGCCCGTTCCAGGCTTACGCGCTGCCCGAGGATGAACTGATTTTCGTCAGCGCACCGCATCTCAACCTGCCCGGCCCTGAACTTGAACTGGACGTTCTCTTCGCACACCGCCTGCTGGCCCGCAAGGAGGGCTGCAGCTCACGCCAACTGGTGACCCGGGGATTGCAGCAGCAAGGGGCCAGACTGGAGGCCTTTGCCGGACTGGTTGTCTCCGACGATCTCAACCTGACCTGCCGCACGGTTTTGTCCGGCGGCGGCATCTCTTTCATGTCGCGCAGCCTGGTCCAGGAATACCTTGCTGACGGCCGCATGATCGGACATCATGTCAAAGGCTTTCCCCACCGCCGCTGCCGCACCATCATCATGGAGAAGAAGCGCGCCGGGGAACCCCTGTTGCGCAGCCTGACCCGCTGTATTTTCAAGGCGATGGAACTGTCGCCGCCGTTCTAGCCGCCCGCCATCTGGCGCGGCAGCGCGTACCCGCCCGGTCTTCCCGCCCCTTCCTGTCACGGCACAGGTCGGCAAACGACGCCTCACCTATGTGGCTTCACTGAAAATGGTCGGACCAATTGTCGTTTTAGGGTTGACTTTTCAAATTGAGCTACGTTAGAAAACAGCAGCTCAACGGCACATTTTTTTAGTCTCAGTAAAATGGTCCCCCGCCTTTGCCCCAACTGGTGCGGCAGCGTAACCGGTGCCCGCAGAAAAGGATGATCTGCCATGTCCGAAAGTCATCTCATTGACTACATGTACGTGTTCGTCTTCCTCGTGGTCGGGATTTGCGCCGCCGTCGGGCCGCTGGTTATCTCGAACCTGGTGAACCCGCGCTCGATCCTCAAAACGACCCTTGATCCCTACGAGTGCGGCATGGATATCTTCGGCGATGCCCGGGATATCCGCTTTCACGTCAGCTATTATCTCTATGCCCTGATCTTTGTCGCCTTTGCGGTCGACATTCTCTTTCTGTTTCCCGTGGCGACAGCCTATCACCTGGTTGCCGGCGCACATGGACTGATCGTGCTGTTCATCTTTGTCTTTGTCCTGTCACTGACGGTGGTCTATCCCTGGGTTAAAGGAGTTTTTACATGGCCGAAGAGAAAAAAAATCTCCTGAGGGTCCACACCCAGACCGAAGAAGCCCGCCGCCGCGAGCTTGATGGTCACCCTCCGGAGGAACTTGCTTCCATCGTTCAATTTGCCCAGGTCGAGAAGGTGCTTGATTTCTGCCGCGCCAACTCCCTCTGGCCGATGACCTTCGGCCTGGCCTGCTGCGCTATTGAAATGATGAGCGCCGGGATGGCCCGTTTCGACCTGGCACGTTTTGGTGCCGAAGTGTTCCGCCCGTCGCCGCGCCAGTGCGACCTGATGATTGTCGCCGGAACAGTAAACAAGAAGATGGCTCCCGCCGTGCTCACCCTCTATGAGCAGATGGCCGCACCGCGCTATGTGATTGCCCTGGGCAACTGCGCCATCTCCGGGGGTCCCTTTGCGGTAGAGGAAAACTATAACGTCATTGAGGGGGTCGATCGTCTTGTCCCGGTCGATGTCTATGTCCCCGGCTGCCCGCCACGCCCCGAAACCCTCTTCGAGGCGATCTTCAAGCTGCAGGAAAAGATCACCGGCCGCCGCTTCCCGATTCCCATGAACAAGATGCCCGAAGGAGCCTGACCCCATGGAATCCCGTGATTCCGTCATGACTGCCCTGGAACAACTGCCTGCCCGGGTGCAGGAGGTCGATTACCAGCAACGCGGCTACCATCTTGACGTTGCCCTCGAGCCTGCGCAGCTGCGTGCCCTGGCAACGCTGTTGCGCACTGGTGATTTTTACTTAAGTTTCATCTCCGGGCTGCATGTCCAGCCCGCCATCGAGGTGAGCTACCAGTTCGCCTGCCACAGCTTCCCCTGTCGCCTGCTGGTGCGTGTCACAGTTGGTGCTGACAACAGTCTGCCGACCATCGCCGACATCTACCAGGGAGCCAACTGGCACGAACGGGAAACCAAGGATTTCTTCGGTGTCGTTTTTCAGGACCATCCCAACCTCAAGCCGCTCCTGCTTGCCGAAGACATGGAAGACCTCAAGCCGCTCCTCAAGAGTGACAAGGCGCTCAAGGACCGCGCGGCGGTCATGCGTGCCGCACCGGAAGCTGACGGGAACAGCGCCACTGACGCTGCCGTGAAGGAGGACGCATGAGCACCTTGCCGGAGTGCAGAGAACATCGCTACGTTCTCAACATGGGACCACAGCACCCGAGTACCCACGGGGTGCTGCGCGTCATTCTCGAGATGGAAGGGGAATACGTCGTCGACCCGCAGCCGGTCCTCGGCTACGGCCACCGCATGCATGAGAAAATGGCAGAGTCGCGCGCCTGGCCCGCTTTTCTGCCCAATGCCGCGCGGATGGATTACCTGGCCGCACTGATTTACAATCATGGCTACGTCGGCGTGGTGGAACGCCTCGCCGGCATCGAGGCGACCCCGCGCGCCGAATACATCCGCGTCATCACCTCCGAACTCAACCGCCTGCAGAGTCACCTGCTCTGGCTTGGCGTACTGGTCCTCGATCTCGGTGCCTTCACGCCGATCATGTATACCTTTGAGGATCGCGAGAAGATTCTCGACATCCTCGAAGATATTACCGGTTCACGCCTGACCTACTGTTACATGCGGGTTGGCGGTGTCGTGCGCGACATCGACGAGAACTTTATCGAGCAGACCCGCGCGTACATCAAGTGGCAGCGCTCGCGCATGCCCATGTATGACAAGCTGGTCACCGGCAACATCATTTTCCGCAAACGGGTTGAAGGCATCGGCGAGTTCACTCCCGATCTCGCCCGGCGCTACGGGCTGACCGGGCCGGTTCTGCGTGCTACCGGCATCCCCTACGATATCCGCCGCGCCGAGCCCTATTCGGTCTATCCCCAGTTCGACTTCGAGATCCCAACGGAGACCGCCGGCGACTGTCTCGCCGCCTACCTGGTCAGGGTGCGGGAGATCGAACAGAGCCTGCGCATCCTCGAGCAGGCCCTCGACCAGCTGCCGGAAGGTCCATTTATTGCCAAGGTGCCGAAAAAGCTCAAGCTGCCCGCTGGTGATGCGACCTACACGGTGGAATCCCCGCGCGGCGAAATGCTCTATCATCTGACGGCAGATGGCAGCGATGTCCCCTATCGCATGAAGATTCGCGTCCCCTCCTTTTCCAACCTGAGCATCCTGCCGGAGGTCTGCCGGGGCATGCTCATTTCCGACCTCTGTGCGTGCATGGGCAGTCTGGATCTGGTGATCCCGGAGATTGACAGGTGAGCGGCATGATGACTGATTCTTTTCTTCCTCCCGAGTTGCTGCGCATTCTTTTCACGGTGATCTGCGCCATTGTCATTGTCTTCGGCAATGCCGTGGTCATGGGCTACCTGGAGCGCAAACTTGCCGGTCGCTTCCAGCGCCGGCCCGGGCCGATGGAAGTCGGCTGGCACGGCATTCTCCAGCTCGCCGCTGACGGGGTCAAACTGGTTGGCAAGCAGCTGTTGATCCCCACGCACAGCGACCGGGTTCTCTACCGCATCGCACCGATCATCTCCTTTGCGCCCTCGGCGATGCCGCTGCTGGTCATCCCGTTCAGTCCCAAGCTGCAGGGACGCGACTTCGATATCGGGCTCATCTTCATTCTCGCCGTCGTGGCGATCAACGTGCTCGCCATCCTCATTGCCGGCTGGAGTTCGAACAACAAGTACTCCCTGCTTGGTGCCATGCGTTCCGTCGCGCAGAACGTTGCCTACGAAATCCCCATGCTGCTGACCCTGCTGTCGGTCATCCTGGTGACCAACACCTTCAGCCTGAAAGGGATTGTCGCGGCACAGGAAGGGGTCTGGTTCATCTTTGTCATGCCGGTGGCCTTTCTGATTTTCTTCGCCGCCACCCTGGCCGAGACCAACCGGGCGCCCTTTGACCTGCCGGAGGCGGAAAGCGAGCTGACGGCCGGGTTCATGACCGAATTCAGCGGCATGGGCTTCAGCCTCTTCTTCATGGCTGAATACACCTACATGTTCATCGCCTGCTCCCTGACCGTGATCCTGTTCCTCGGCGGCTGGCAGGGACCGCCGCTGCCCTGGGGGGAGTACACCTCTGCCCTGTGGTTCTTCTTCAAGGTCTACGCGCTGCTCATCGTCATGATCTGGATCCGCTGGACCTTCCCGCGGGTGCGCTTTGACCAGCTGCTGAACTTCTGCTGGAAGTATCTCGTTCCATTTTCCCTGGTTCACCTGATGGTGACCGCCGTGGTACTGAAATTATGAAAGACTATTTCGCCCAGATATTCACCGGGGGCAAGAGCCTGCTCGTCGGTATGATCATTACCCTGCGCGAGGCCTTCCGTCCCGTTGTCACCGTGCAGTACCCGCGCGAACGGCTGCCCGTCTCGCCCAATTTCCGCGGCCACACGATTCTTGTCCACGACGCCGAAAAACCGGAGAAACACCGCTGCATTTCCTGCAAGATGTGCCAGCGCGAGTGCCCTTCGAACTGCATTGACCTGGCCGGAGAGAAACGCGAAGGGGTCAAAGGGATGGTTCTGGTCAAGTACCATCTCGATTTCACCAAGTGCAGCCTCTGCGGCACCTGCGTCGAGGTCTGCCCGACCGACGCCCTTGACTTCTCAAACGAATATCGCGCCGTCGGCTTCAAGCGGGAAGATTTCCATTACGATCTTCTGGCCATGGTGGAGGAAGAGAAATGATCGTCTATCGCTTTCTCGCTGAAGGGATTTTCTTCGGCTTCATCGTGCTGATACTTTTCGGCAGCCTGCTCACCGTCAAGGCGCGCCAGTTGATGCACGCGGTCCTTGGACTCGCGGTTGCCTTCATCGGCGTGGCCGGGTTGTTTTTTCACCTCGGGTCTCCCTTCATGGCGATGATGCAGGTCCTGATTTACGTCGGCGCGGTCTGTGTCATGCTGGTCTTCGGTGTCATGGTCGGCCAGGCGCCGACCGAGTCCGCGGAACTGCGCTGGACCGGCAACAACCTGCTTCTCGCCGCGGTGACCTGCGGCGCAGGCTTCGTTCTGCTCAGCGCCACGCTGATCCGCACCCACTGGACAGCGGCCGCCGAACAGATCGGCGATTTTTCCATGCAGCATCTCGGGATGACCTTTCTCCACCAGTTTGTCCTGGCCTTTGAGCTCATTTCCGTCGTCCTGCTCATCGCCATTCTCGGCGCCATCATCATCGCGCGACACCCCGAGGAGACCATGTCATCATGATGCCGAGTGACCATCTCACCACCTATCTGATCGTCGGCGCCTTTCTGCTCTGCATCGGCCTGTTCGGGATGATCCGCAACCGCACCCTCATCGGCATGCTGATCTGCGTCGAGTTGATGCTTGCCGGTGCCGGGCTCAACTTCATGGCGTTCAACCGCTTCACGGCGCCGGATCCGGCCGTCGGCCAGGCATTCACCCTGTTCATCATGGGTATTGCCGCGGCCGAAGCCGCTATCGTCATCAGTCTCGTCATCGCCATTCATCGGCGCTTCCACAGCGTCGATCCCCAGGCGATTGACGATTTGCACGGCTAATTTCAAGGACCAGGCGAAACCATGGAACCAATAATCACGTCCAAAGTCCTGCTGGCAACCCTCATCCCGATGGTGACTGGTGCGCTGGTCATGGCCACGGGGCGCAGTCCCAACCTGCGCGAAAGCTGCTCCTTCGTCGGCGCGGTGCTCACCTTCATCACGGTGATGCTGCTTGCCCCCGGCATTCTCGCCGGCGGGGCCTACAGCTTCAACCTGGTCACCATCTATCCGGGCATCAGCGTCAGCTTTTATCTTGATCCCCTGGGCCTGATTTTTGCCGGCACGGCCTCCTTTTTATGGATTTTTGCGTCGATCTACTGCATCGGCTACATGCGTGGCCTCGACGAGCATGCCCAGACGCGCTTCTATGTCTGTTACGCCGTCTCCGTCGGCGCGGCGATGGGTGCGGCATTCGCCGGCAACCTGTTCACCCTCTACCTGTTTTACGAAATCGTCTCGATCTTCACCTACCCGCTGGTCATGCACCACCAGGACCGGGAAGGCTACGCCGGCGCGCGCAAATACATCATCTACCTGATGTTTACCTCCAAGGCGTTCCTGCTGCCGGCGATGGCGCTGATCTACGTGCTGACCGGCACCCTTGACTTCAACATGGGCAGCATCGCCGGCGGCATTTTCCCGGCCGATGCCGACCGGTTGCTGGTCATTATCGCCTACCTGCTCTGCCTGTTCGGTTTTGCCAAGGCCGGTATCATGCCGCTGCACAGCTGGCTGCCTGATGCCATGGTCGCCCCCACCCCGGTCAGTGCCCTGCTCCATGCGGTGGTCGTCGTCAAGGTCGGGGTGTTCTCCATCTGCCGGGTCATGCTGTCGGTCTTCGGCATCGACCTGCTGGATGCGACCGGCATGGGGATGTTCACCGCCTACTTCGTCTCCCTGACGATCATCTTTGCCTCGGTGATTGCCCTGACCCAGACCAACCTGAAAGCACGTCTGGCCTATTCAACGGTCAGTCAGCTCTCCTATATCGTCCTTGGCGTTGCCATGCTCACCCCCCACGCCGTGACCGGGGGGCTGCTGCATATCGCCAATCACGCCTTTGCCAAGATCACCCTGTTCTTCTGTGCCGGGTGCATCTTCGTCGCCTCGGGGAAGAAGGATATTGCCGAACTGGGCGGTCTGGGCTGGCGCATGCCCCTGACCATGGCTGCCTTTGCCCTGGCGTCTCTGAGCATGATCGGTGTCCCGCCCGTCAGCGGCTTTGTCAGCAAATGGTACCTGGCCCTGGGCGCAATGGATATCGGCAACATGGTGCTGCTCGGCATCCTGCTGCTCAGCAGTCTGCTCAACGCCGGCTATTTTGCCCCGATTGTCGTCAAATCTTTCTTTGGCAAGCCACTGGCCGGTGATACGGACGTGGGCAGCCTCGAGCGCCAGCCACTGATCCTGCTGATGGTGGTACCGCTCGTCATAACCGGGATCATTTCGGTACTGATCGGCATCTGGCCCGATCTTTTCCTCAATACGATCAAACTGATGGTGGGCTCATGATCGCAAGCTGGATAGATTATCTGCGCGCGCGCATTGCGCTGGTCCGAGGCGTCTTTTTCGCCTTTCTGCTGTTTGCGGTGATCTTCGATTTTGTTATCGAACGACCTAAACCGCACTTTTTCGGTGACTCCATCATCGGCTTCTGGTCGTTGTTTGGCCTGCTCGGCTGTCTGCTGATGATCGTCATCTGCAAAGGCCTTTCCCACGTCTGGCTGGAGCGCAAGGAGGATCACTATGATAACTGATCTGCTCCTCCACCCGGCCAGCTGGTTCATTCTCGGTGCCGCGCTGATGCCTTTCGCCAAGCGCGTGGGCATCCTGAAAATCTGGCTGGTGGTGATTCCGTTGCTGGCCATGGCGACCATCTACCGCCTGCCGGACAGTTTCGGCGTGGTCAACTACCTCGGCTTTGAGCTCCAGTTCGGCCGGGTCGATCGCCTCACCTTCATCTTTCTACATGTCTTTACCCTGATGGCGGTGATCGGCAGCATCTTTGCGCTGCAGGTCAAGCAGAGCGGTCAGCACATAGCGGCGTTCCTCTATGTCGCGGGATCGCTCGGGGTCACCCTGGCCGGCGACTACCTGACCCTGTTCATCTTCTGGGAACTGATGGCGTTTGCCTCGACCTTCCTGATCTGGTACCGCAAAAAGAAGCGCTCCATCGAAGCCGGCTATCGCTACCTGCTGGTGCATACCGCCGGTGGCCTGGTGCTGCTCGCCGGGATCTTCCTGCTCTATCACAGCGGGCATAATCTGTCCTTCGGCGTCTTCACCCAGGAAGGTGCCGGCTGGGCCGAGTACCTGATCATGATCGGTTTTCTGCTGAACGCCGCGGCGCCGCCGATTCACGCCTGGCTGCCCGATGCCTACCCCGAAGCCACTGTGACCGGGGCGGTATTCATGTGTGCGTTCACCACCAAAACCGCTGTTTACGTGCTGATGCGCGGCTTTCCCGGCTTTGAGGTGCTGGCCATCATCGGTGCCTGCATGGCGCTGTACGGGGTTGCCTACGCGGTCATCGAAAACGATGCGCGGCGCATCCTTGCCTACCACGTGGTCAGTCAGGTCGGCTACATGGTCTGCGGGGTGGGGATCGGTACGGCCATGGCACTGAACGGCGTCGCCGCCCACGCCTATGCCCACATCATCTACAAGGCGCTGCTGTTCATGGGGGCCGGTGCCGTCCTCGAGATGACCGGACGCTCCAAGCTCAGCGAATTGGGCGGACTCTACCGGACCATGCCGCTGACCATGATCTTTACCATCATTGGTGGTATCGCCATCTCCGGCTTCCCGCTGACCAGCGGCTTTGTCAGCAAATCGATGATCGTTGCCGCGGCTGGGTATAACCACCAGACCGTGTTGCTGGTGATGCTGCTGCTGGCCGGTGTCGGAACCTTCCTGTCGGTCGGCATCAAGCTGCCCTATTTTATCTGGTTCGGCAAGGATTCCGGCATCCGTGCCAAGGAAGCGCCCTGGAACATGCAGCTGGCCATGGCCATGGCCGCTTTTGTCTGTATCCTGTTCGGCGTTTATCCGGCGGCTCTCTACAGCATGCTCCCCTATGCGGCCAAGTACCAGCCTTACTACGCCTACCATCTGTCGGAAACCTTCCAGCTCTTCGGCTTCACCGGCCTAGGGTTTTATCTGATGGTGAAATATCTCAAGCCCCACGATGTGTCCAACCTCGATCTCGACTGGTTCTACCGCAAGGGATCCCGGCGCTTTATGGGGTTTGCCAAGGGGCCGGTCCTGGCGACCAACGAGTGGGTCAGCAATGTTTTCCAGACGATCGGTCTGCGCATGACGATGGCCCTGGCCCGCGCCTTCTCCTGGTTTGACCGGGAGGGGATCGACTGGAGCATCGATGGCTCAGCGCGCAGCGTTGTCAATGCCGGCGCGACCGTGCGCCAGATCCAGACCGGCCGGATCCAGCAATATATCGGCGTTGCCATGCTCGCCGTGCTGGTGGTTCTGGTGATTGTATTTCTGCTGTAGAACGGCGCAGCGGCGCGCTGTCAGCGCAGGCACCCTGCAACCGCTGGCGGCTGCCTGAAGCCCGTTAGCGGGTGGATGCGGCCTGCCGGGCTGAACTGTGACTCACTTTTTTTAACCTCTACGAAGGAACGATCGTGGAAGAGTATCTGATTTTCAATCATCTGAACTACCCCATCATCTCGGTGTTGCTGCTCCTGCCGTTGGTGGGCGCCCTGATCGGGCTGCTGCTGCAGAGCGACCGCGCACAACTGCTCTGGGGTCTGGCGGTCACGGTCGCAACCGCACTGGCATCACTCCCCCTCTACACGCAGTTCGACCAGGGCACCGCCCAGTACCAGTTCGTCGAACTGCGCCACTGGCTGCCGGCACTGGGCCTTGATTACGTCGTCGGGGTGGACGGTATCAGTGTGCTGCTGGTCCTGCTGACCACCTTTGTCATGCCGCTGTGCGTACTCTGTTCCTGGAGTTACATCAAAGAGCGGATGCGCGAGTTCATCTTCATCCTGCTGATGATTGAAACCGCCATGATCGGCGTCTTTGTCAGCCTCAACACCCTGCTCTTCTTCCTGTTCTGGGAAGCGATGCTGATCCCCATGTACCTGATGATCGCCGTCTGGGGCGGGCCGCGCAAGGACTACGCATCAATCAAGTATTTTCTTTACACCTTTGCCGGCAGTATTTTCTTCCTTGCCGCGATTATTGCCCTCTACGTCCAGACCGGGACCTTCTTCATTCCCGAACTGATGGCGCAATCGTACAGTTTCACCTTCCAGGCCTGGATTTTCCTCGGCTGCACCCTGGCCTTTGCCGTCAAGGTGCCGATGTTCCCCCTGCATACCTGGTTACCGGCAGCTCACGTCGAGGCCCCCACGGCGGGTAGCGTCATCCTCGCCAGCATCATGCTGAAGATGGGCGGCTACGGCTTTCTGCGCTTCTGCCTGCCGATTGCCCCGCAGGCGACCTGGTACTTCATGCCCTGGCTGATCGGCCTGTCCCTGGTATCCATCATCGTCGGCGGCTACCTCGCCCTGGGGCAGACGGATATCAAAAAACTTATCGCCTATTCCAGCGTCGGGCACATGGGTTTTGTCACCCTCGGGATCTTCCTTCTCAACGACCAGGGGATCAAGGGCGCCATGCTGCAGATGATCAACCACGGCATCACCACCGGTGCCCTCTTTATTCTCATCGGCATCATCTACGAGCGCACCCACAGCCGTGAAATGAGCGTCAACCGCGCCCTCGGGGCGATGATGCCGCTCTATGTGCTGTTTCTCGGCATTTTCAGCCTGTCCTCCTTCGGCTTCCCCGGCACCAACAGTTTTGTCAGTGAATTTCTCGTCCTGCTCGCCGCCTTCTCCAAGTACCCGCTGGTCGGTGCCCTGGCAATTATCGGCGCGATTCTCGCTGCCGCCTATATGCTGCGCCTGCTGCAGAGCATGGTCTGGGCCGACGCCGATGGTCATGCCCACCATGACGACGGTCATGGCGACGCAGACGCATCCCACGGTCTGAAAGACCTGAACCTGCGCGAGATCGGCACCCTGAGCTTTTTAACCATCTTTGTCTTCTGGATCGGCTTCTACCCGACGCCCCTGCTTGACGTGATGGATGCCAGTGTCACCCACCTGATCGAGCAGATTGACGCCGGCATGATCGAGGGGGCAGAAGGCGGCATCCACCATGTCATGAGCGGATGGAGCGACAAGGCCGTCAGTTTCTTCACCTCGGCAACCACGCCGACGGCTAACTTCTGATTGCGGACGCGATATGGAAACCATGCTTTTTCTCCCTGAACTGATTCTGATCCTGCTCGTCCTGGTCTGCTTTTTTGCATCCCTCGGACGGCCCCGCACCGATTTTCTCCTGGCAGCTGTCATCGGCCTGTCGACACTGGCACTGATTGCCACGGTAGCCAGCTACAATCAGTCGGGCAGTCTCTTCTACGGGGCCTACCAGATCGATCCGCTCTCGCAACTGTTCAAGATCATCCTCTGCGCCGGCCTGGCACTGGTTGTCTGGGCCGGGCCGGGTCTGCGTGGTATCGAAGGGCGTCTGCACCCCGAATACTACTTCTTTCTCTCCATCAGTACCCTCGGGCTGGTGTTCCTCAGCAGCGCAGTCGAACTGCTGACCATTTTCCTGGCCCTGGAAATCTCCTCCTTTGCCCTGTTTGTGGCGATCCCCTTTCGCCAGCCACAGAGCAGCCGCCAGCAGTACGAGGCCAGCATCAAGTATGTTCTGTTCGGTGCCGCGGCCTCGGGGCTGACCCTGTTCGGCATGAGCTACATTTTCGGTCTGGGCGGCACCACCTATCTGAACGAACTGGCGCCCCTGCTCCCGACACTGGTCACCGACCAGCCCCTGGCGCTGGTCGGGATCATCCTGCTGCTGTGCGGCTTCTTCTATAAACTGGCCCTGTTTCCCATGCACTTCTGGACACCCGACGTCTATCAGGGAGCGGCCAATGAAACCACCAGCTTTGTCGCCACCCTGCCCAAAATCGGTGCGGTCATCCTGCTGCTGCGCCTGGTCAGCCTGGCGGGTGTTGACGCCAGTCAACTGACCTGGGCCCTGGGCATCCTGGCCGTGGGATCCATGACAATCGGGAACCTGGCTGCGCTGGTCCAGAACGATATCAAGCGGCTGCTCGCCTACTCGAGTGTCGCCCATGCCGGCTATCTGATCCTCGGAATTATCGCCGGCAGCACCCTCGGCCAGGCTGCCGCCATCTACTACGCCGTCGGCTACCTGTTGATGAACCTGGCCTGTTTTTTCGTGCTCTATCACTTAAGCTCCGACAGCCGCAACCTGAGCCTGGACGATTTGAAAGGGCTCTACCGACGCTCGCCGCTGCTTGCCTTCACCCTCGCAGCAGGGGCTTTCAGTCTTGCCGGCATCCCCCCGACCATCGGCTTTACCGGCAAGTTCGTCATTTTTACCGCTGCCTTTGAACAGGGGCTTTACGGCCTTGTCGTGCTCGCCCTGATCAACGCCGCGGTGTCCATCTTCTTCTATCTGAAAATCGTCCGGGCCGCCTATTTGAGTACCGACCAGGCGTTTGCGCAACCGGTCAGCCTCGGAGTGGGAAGCAAGCTGCTTGGCTATGTGCTGATTCTCGCGATCATTCTGCTTGGCGTTTTGCCGCAGGAACTTCTTGCCCTGGCCAAGGCCGCCGTCGCCAGTCTCTAGACATGCAAGCCGCGCCGTAGCAGCAGAATACCGGCTATGGCGCGGTTTGCTATCCGATCCCAGCGCCATCCCGGGGGCTGAACCGGCAGAACCACCTCCCCGCACGAAAACACCGACGACGCCTGTGTGCAGATGTCTGCTGCCTGGTCGCCGGTCATTACGGTTTTCCTTGCAATTCAAGGCACCTCTGCGACTATAATGGTCATATTTTGCCGGTCTGAAATTATCTTTAAACCGCACGCACGGACATATTCAAGAAAGAGGGATGCTCTGATGAAAGCCGTAAAAATCACCGAGGGTATTTACTGTTTACCGGTCAACCTTGAAAGTTACAACCTGTTCGAGGGGATGTGGCCGATGCCGAATGGTATTTCCATCAACTCGTATATCGTGCAGGGGGACAAAACTGCGCTGATTGATCTGCTCGAAGATATCGATGACAAGCCGGCAGATTTTGACGAAGAGATGCGTTCCATCGGCATAGACGCCGGCAACATCGACTATCTCATTCTCAATCACATGGAGCCGGATCACACCAGCTGGTTGCCGGTCTTCCATGCGCGCAACCCGCACATGAAAATCTTCCTGACCGGCAAGGCCAAGGGCCTGCTCAAGTCCTTTTGCGGCATTGAGGAAAATGTTCATGTCGTCAAGGATGGCGACACCCTGGATCTCGGCCGGGGCAAGGTTCTCACCTTTTTCGAGACCCCGAATATCCACTGGCCGGAAACCATGATGACCTACGAGCAGAGCAGCGGTATCCTCTTTTCCTGCGATGCCTTCGGCTCCTACGGCACCCTCAACAACGTCTATTTCGACGATCAGCTTTCGACCGTCCAGCACGATTTTTTTATCAACGAGGCGCTGCGCTACTACGCCAACATCGTGTCGAGTTTTTCCACCTTTGTCAGCAAGGGGATCGAGCGCCTCGGCGCCCTCGACATCAAGACGATTGCGCCTTCCCACGGCATCATCTGGCGCGAGAATCCGCAGGCGATCATCGACTCCTACAGCCGTTTTGCCGGTTACATGCAGGGTCCTGCCGAGGCGGAAGTCACCCTGATCTGGTCGAGCATGTATGGCAACACGGAAAAGCTCGTCAATAACATGGTCCAGGGGGTCCGCAGCGCCGGCCTGCCGGTCCATGTCCACCGGGTGCCAGACGATCACGTCGGTATCGTACTCGCTTCGGCCTGGCGTTCGGCCGGGATCATTCTCGGCATGCCGACGTACGAATACGAGATGTTCCCGCCGATGGCCTGGACCCTTGATATGTTCCGCAGAAAAAAAGTCTGGAACAAAAAGGTGCTGCGCTTCGGTTCAGCGGGCTGGTCCGGCGGCGCCCAGCGTGAACTCGATCATCTGACGGAAAAGCTCAAATGGGAATTCATTGAGCCGCTTGAATGGATGGGTGCACCGGGTGAGGCCGAACTGGAGCTTGCGCTGGTCCGCAGCCGTGAACTGGCTGACCGGGTCAAGGCCTTCTGTCAAAAATAATCCTGCAGCAAAACCCTCGTCCCCGGCCGCGACATCACGCTCGCCGGGGACACCGGTTTTTTGCGACTCATGGGCAATGACATGGCCGGGCAATCCCGTCACGAGGAGCTTTTCAACAGTGCCCTGCACGCCGGCGGTGCCCTGGCCTCCGTGGCGGGCCTGGTGATCCTCCTGCAGGGCGTGGCGGATCCCTGGCGGCTCTTCAGTTTCAGCCTTTTTTCCGCGAGCATGGTGATTCTCTACAGCAGCTCCGCCCTTTATCACGCTCTCACCGGGCCGACCAAACTGATCATCAAAAAAATCGACCATCTTTGCATCTACCTGTTGATCGCCAGTACCTATGCCCCCTTCACCCTGGTAATGCTGCGCGACCTGCGCGGATGGTCCGTCTTTGCCGCCGTCTGGTTTCTGGCCATTATCGGCATTATCTACGACCTGCTGCCACGCATCAGCATTCACCGGGGAATACCGGTGACTCTTTACCTGCTGATGGGCTGGATGGCCCTGCTGCTGGCCGGACCACTGCAGGAAAAACTCTCCGCCGAAGGTTTTCTGCTGTTGCTGGCAGGCGGCTGCTGTTATACCTTTGGCCTGCTGTTCTACGCGCTGGATGAGCGGATACGCTATTTCCACGCCCTCTGGCACCTGTGCGTACTGGCCGGCAGCCTGTTACACTTTCTCGTCGTTTATCTCTACATCGCACGTGTCTAAAGCCGGGGCTATCGATGAAAGAAGAAACCACTGCCTGGATCTGTCATATCTGCAACCAGAGCTCCACCACCGCTGAAGGGGTGGCGTGCAGTGAATGTTTCAGGCTCACCTGCAGCGCCCACCGAACGACAATTCCCCGGCGCGACCACGACAGCGGACTTTATCGGCTCACGCAAGTCTGTGTGCTGTGCCGGATGAAAATGAACCTGTGACCTGAGGTGCCGCTGCACCATCAATGGAGGGCCTGATGAACAACAGCCGCCCGGTTTATTCCGATCAGCATGGCCGTCTCTGCCCGACCTGCGGTGAGGCACTGACCCGCTGTCGCTGCCAGCGCAAACCGGCGCTGAGCAAGGGGGACGGGATTGTCCGGATCCAGCGGCAGACAAAGGGGCGCAAGGGCAAGGGGGTCACCCTGATCACCGGCCTGGATCTTGAGGCGGACGCGCTCAAGACACTGGCCAAAGAGTTGAAACAGCGTTGTGGTACCGGCGGTACCGTCAAGGACGGGGTGATAGAAATCCAGGGGGATCAGCGGGACCTGCTGGCAGAACTGCTCGAACAACGGGGCTGGAAGGTGAAAAAAGCCGGGGGATGATCTCTGCGGTGGTGCCGCCGGCAGCGTGCCTGGGGCGCGCTGTGACGGTCAAACGACCCGGACCGGTGCAAAGCCACCACCCGGGGTTCTCAGGTTGGTGAGCTGCCCCTGGTAGAGCCGTGCCCCGACGCCGAGCAGATGATCGCGGTAGACAAACAGGCGCAGGTCGGCCTTGAAGGCGTTCCCGTCGGCGTCGCTGACCTGGGAGGGGGGAACGAGCTGCTGCACCAGGGTCACATCCGGCTCAAGCTCAGCGAAACGCTTGCGGGTAATGCTCTTGCCTGGCAACACGCCGCGGCCGCCGAAGCGGTTGACCGGCTTGAAAATCAGATCCTTGCGGGTATCCCAGAGGTCAACGGCATCCTCACCCGCCATCAACCGGCTTTTCGGTACCATCTCAAGCAGCAGCCGCATATTTTTTGCGGACATCTGCAATCCCTCGAGAACCGCCTGGTCCGACCAGAGAATCATCCGCCGCTTGTCAGCGAGCAGCCCGTAGGCAAAGGGGTTGGGGGAAAGGCAGACGGTTCCGGCACGGTACGCCTGCGCCAGGGCTCTAAGCGGCTCTTCCTCGAGGAAAAAATCGCAATGCCGGTTGTAAATCAGATCGACAGGCTGGCCCTGATGCAGAACCCCCGTCGCTGTGACCTCGAGGTCAGCGGGATCGGCGATGTGCGCTTCAATGCCATGTTCTGCCAGCCACGCACAGCAACTCACCATCTCCGGGTAAAGGGGCTGGCTGGGCGGATCTTCGTCGAGCACAATCACCCGCCGCAAAGGGCGCGCTGCGTGGGAGAAATCACGCCATTCGCGCAGATAACTGTAGAGCAGCCGTTGTCCAAAGCGCTCCGAAAGGGGAATCCCCGCGCCGCCCTGCAGATCACGCATCTGGCTCTGCCAGGCGACGTAAGCCCCGCCGGCGTTGGTGTTCACCTCGATCAGGCGTGGGCCGTCCGGCCCGATATGAAAATCATATCCCATCATCAGCGCCGCGTGTCCCGGATCAAAACGGGCAATCTCCGGCAGCTGCGCAAAAACCAGCTGCCGATAGGACTCTTTGAGGCTGAGACGGAACAACACCCTGACGAGCCGGTGCATGCGCCGCAGATCATGCTGGCAGATATCGACTCTTAAAGGGCTGATCGGGATGCTGTGCTGCTGTGTCGTCATCAGGTTGCCGTCAGAAGGAGTTAATGCGCCGGATAACGGCGCCCAGCAGACCGTAACTGCGCAGATTAAAATCGAGAATCAGCCGGGGCAGGTCGATCAGGTCCGGCTCGTCATATTCCTTCGCCAAGGCCGAGCCGGTGACCATGGTGCCGCCGGGGGCCAGAATTTCGCCAAACTCGCTGACCAGGGTCTCACATTGCTGCGCGCTGAGACTTTTGTTGAGGCGGATGACCAGCTGTTTTTCGACATAGCGCATGGAGTGGTAATTGCGATAAAACTCGTCGATCAGGGCGACCGCCTCAACCGGGTCACGGGTAATGGTGAACAGGGCGAAATCCTCACCGGAAATCAGTCCGCGCCTGAGCAGGCTGCCGCGCAGGAAGTCAAACCAGTCCTCCCAGTAGCCGCGCTCATCATCAATCAGGACCAGGGGGATCGGCGGATTCTTGCCGGTCTGCATCAGGGTCATCACTTCCATCGCCTCATCCAGGGTTCCGAACCCGCCGGGAAACAGGGCAACGGCATGGGCCTCCTTCAGGAAAGCCACTTTGCGATTGAAAAAATATTTGTAGGTGATGACCTTGCTGTCCTGGTTCATGACCGGGTTGGTGTCCTGCTCAAAGGGCAGCCGGATATTGACGGCAAAGGAATTCTCCGCCCCGGCACCTTCATTCCCGGCATGCATGATCCCCGGTCCGCCGCCGGTGATCACCATGTAGTTGTGCTCTGCCAACAGGCGGGAAAAGGCCAGACAGGTCTGGTAGATCGGCTCTTCGGGCCGGGTCCTGGCGCTGCCGAAAACGGTGACCTTCTTGCGCTGACGGTAGGGGGCGAAGATCTTGTTGGTGTAACGCATCTCCTTCATCGTCGTACGGATCAATTTCTGGTCGGCAAGATAGTCATTCTCCTGCCCGGACTTCAGGGCAGTAAGAATCATTTCACGGATCATCCGCGGGTGGTGCACCCCGACCTTCTCCATCAGCCTGTCGATCAGGTCATCGACTTCGCCGTTGTTTCGTTCAAAGTTCAAAGACATGGGTTGATCCCTCGGCACCTGGTTCGGGTACCGGTCGCAGTGTAAAAAAAGACTGGCCGTTCAGACGCAGATCCTGGAGCAGCAGCCCGGTCATCGCAGCGCCCTGGTAACGTGCGGCAAACGCCAGGTAGTCACGGCGCAGCTGCTGCTCGAGCTGATAGAACCTCTGCAACTGCGCCGGAGCCAGACCGGATTCGATTATATCACAAATAAAGCTGATGCAATTATAGGGTCGGCTGCCAACGGCCAGCAGACAGCCGGACGGGCCAAGGAAGGGACAGTCACGGGTAAAATCAGGGACCGGGGGCTGTTGCTCCCGCTGGACAAATTGCAGCAGGTTGGCCAGGGTCATGTGGTTGTGGCCGTGCGCGCAGCACCCTCCGGCACAGTCACTGCAGGCCTGCGGGCCGCCGGCAGCAACGAACAGCTCTTCCAGTTGCCGCTGCCGCTGCGCCATATCTGCCAGGTGCACAGAGATCCACTGTTTCTCCGCGGCCGGCAGGAGCTGATATTCTGCCGCCACCCGGGACACAATCGTCTGCCAGCGCCGCCGGCGGGAATCCTGCATCGTCTTCCTCGGGATAAAAGAAGCGCGGCAGCATGATCGCCTCATGCTGCCGCAAAAAAATGGCCAAAGAAGTCCGTAAGCCGGGTTCTGTCCCCTGCGCGGTTACCCGCAGACAGGGTGATGATCATTCATCTGGGACCGCCGTTGCCGACGGCCTCAAGCAGTCAAACCCGGGGACTTCGGACGGACCGTCCTCAAGCGTCCCCCTATTCGACCTTGCTCCGGATGGGGTTTACCGAGCTTCCGACGTCACCGCCGGAACTGGTGAGCTCTTACCTCACCCTTTCACCCTTACCGGTCAGCGTCGCAGCGCTGACCGGCGGTCTCCTCTCTGTGGCACTTTCCCTGGGGTCACCCCCGGTTCCCGTTAGGAACCATCCTGTCCTGTGGAGCCCGGACTTTCCTCCCCCCGTTCCGGTCGCCAGCAAGTGGCAACCGTTACAGGCAGCGATCATCTGTCCTTCTTCAGCCAAAAAACATCAGGCCTCTTCCTCAACATAGAGAATGCGATTGCAATGGGGGCAGGTCTGCAGGTCTCCGCCCCGGAGCAGCCGATTGTACTGCTGGGGCGGCAGCTGCATATTGCAGCCCAGGCAGGCGCCATTCCTGGCGATGGCAAGGGCCAGACCATTTCTGCGCTTGAACAGCCCCTGGTATTTGCGCAGCAGGGCCGGCGGCACATCGGCGACAACGGTCTCGCGCACCTGCATCTGCTTGTCCAGTTTCGCACCGGAATCGTCCAGCTGCTGTTGCAGTTCCGTGCCGCGCGCAGTGGCTGTCGCGCTGATGGCGGCAAGAGCCGCCTCTTTTTCCTTGAGGTCCTCGACCAGAGAGGCGATTTCCTGTTGCTTGACCGAAAGCTGCTCTTCAAGCTCCCTGTTCCCCTTTTTGGCCATATCAATCTCTTTGAGAACAGCAACATACTCCTTCTGGGTCTGGATGCCGGGCAGGCGCGCTTCAACACGGGTGACATTGTCCCGCTGCTTGAGCAGTTCCTGCTGCAATTGTGCTTCCTCCTCGCGCAATTGTCCGATCTCCTCGCCAAGCTGATCGAGCATCGCCTGAACGTCGCCTGCCTGCGCCTCGAACTCGCCCAGTTCCTGCTGAAAACCGGCACGCAGCGCCTCGATACTGTTGATTTCCTGATCAATCTCCTGCAGGTCTCTGAGCAGGCTCATCTTGTCTTGCACGTGTTACCTCCGTTGTCTAGCGGTTGCGAAAGTCAGGTGACCGTAATAAATGGATCTTTTTCCGCTGTCATGGCAAAAACTTCCAGCTGGTAATGGTGTTCGGCGGCCAGGCTTGTCAATCTGGCCGCCAGTTCCTTGATCATGATCCTCTCGGTGCCGAAATGCCCTGCATCAATCAGTGCGACACCATCATTGCGGGCACGTTGTGCCTCGTGAAACTTGATGTCACCGGTCACCAGGCAATCGGCCCCGTGCCGCACGGCATCGGCATAGGTGACCATGCCACTGCCGCCACAGACGGCCACCTTGCGGATCTCCCGGTCACTGGCGCCGACCAGCCGCACCGCCGGCACCTCGAGAAGCTGCTTGACCCGCCGGGCAAAAGCCTCCAGGGTCGTTGCCTGCGCCAGTCTGCCGACCCGGCCCAGGCCGACACTCCGGTTCGGGTTGGCCAGGGGAATCAGGTCATAGGCCACCTCTTCATAGGGATGGGCGATGATCATCCGTTCGACAACCCGTTGCTTTAGAGCCACCGGCACAATGGTTTCCAGCCGCAGTTCCTGCGCTTCCTCGACCAGGCCCGGGGTGCCGATAAAAGGATCGGTGTTGGCTGCGCCGCGGAAAGTGCCAGTACCGGGAATGCGGAAGGAACAGCGGTCATAGGCACCGATATGCCCTGCCCCGGCGGCAAACATCGCATCCATGACCCGCGTTTCATGCCCGACAGGAACGAAAACGACGAGCTTGCAGTAATCATTGGTTGCCGGGGCTTCAAGGGGAACGGGGTCGACAAGTTCGAGGTGTGCCGCAAGCCAGTCATTAAGACCGTCGGCCGCCCGGTCAAGGCTGGTGTGGGCGGCGGCAACGGCAACCCCCTGACGGATCGCACGAAAAATCAGTTGGCCGGGCATTTCCGCGGGACTGATGCGTTTCAGGGGGCGGAAGATCAGTGGATGGTGGGCAATAATCAGTTGGGCATCAACCCGCCGGGCCTCTTCGAAGGCGGCCTCTTCGGCGTCCAGACAGATCAGCACCCGTTCGATGATGGCCTGCGGATCGCCGATCTGAAGTCCGCTATTGTCCCATTCCTCCGCCAGGGCCGGCGGTGAAATCCGGTTCATCAGGCCGATGACGGCCATCAGTCGTGGGCTTTTTTTCTCAGCCATTACCCTCTCTTATCCAGTCGCAGAGCAAAAAGAAAGAGTGCACCGGTCTTCTGGTGCACTCTCGGGTATGATCGCGACGACTCGCTCCTGACGTATCGCATGTCTGTCATCACGCTTCTCCACCGTTGTCTGTCAGGAGGCGTAAACTGGTCAAGCAATATTCTTCTTTCAAACACATCTTGCCTGGGAAAACGGTTAACAACAGTACCTGCCTGAGATGGTGGGCCCACCAGGACTCGAACCTGGGACCAGCCGGTTATGAGCCGGCGGCTCTAACCAACTGAGCTATAGGCCCTTTGTACAATTTTGCACAAGCGCAAAGCATAAAAAAAACACGAGGTTCTGTCAAGGGGCTTTTTTTGCGCGACCGCGCCGGCGGGGTGGCAACCTGTCACCGCCGCCACCGGTCATCAGTCAACAGAAGAAAACCCCCGCAGGCGCTTTGACCTGCTTGGATGACGCAGCTTGCGCAACGCCTTGGCCTCAATCTGACGGATTCTCTCGCGCGTGACGTTAAAATCCTGACCGACCTCTTCGAGAGTATGATCCGATTTTTCACCAATACCGAAACGCATGCGCAGAACCTTTTCCTCCCGCGGCGTCAACGAGGCGAGAACCCTTGACGTCTGGTCGGTCAGGTTCCCCTTGATCACCGCCTCAAGGGGGGAGATCACTCCCTTGTCCTCAATAAAGTCGCCCAGGGAGGAGTCCTCCTCCTCGCCGATCGGCGTCTCGAGACTGATCGGCTCCTTGGCGATCTTCAGTACCCGCCGGACCTTGTCCAGCGGCAGGTCCATCCGTTCGGCGATCTCTTCCGGGGTTGGTTCGCGCCCGCACTCCTGAACCAGCTGGCGGGTGGTCCGGATCAGCTTGTTGATCGTCTCAATCATATGCACCGGAATCCGGATGGTGCGGGCCTGGTCGGCGATAGCGCGGGTGATCGCCTGACGAATCCACCAGGTGGCGTACGTGGAAAACTTGTAGCCGCGGCGATATTCGAACTTGTCCACCGCTTTCATCAGGCCGATATTGCCTTCCTGAATCAGGTCAAGGAACTGCAGCCCGCGATTGGTATACTTTTTGGCAATCGACACCACCAGCCGCAGGTTGGCCTCGATCAGCTCGGTCTTGGCTTTTTTCGCGATCCATTCCCCCTTGTAGACCTCCTTGAGGTACTCCTGCAGATCCTCCGGCTCAAAACCCGACTCCGCCTTGACCCGTTTAAATTTCCGCTCGGCCGCCCGCAGTCGCTTCTCCACCGACAGCAGCACATCGCCGGCAACCTGCAACTCATCGGCGACCGCATGGGCCTCCTCATCGCTCTGCCGCATGCGCGTCAGGTAACTGGCAATCTCACTGTGAGGCCGACTGATCATCTGTTCGCAATCACTGATCTCCGCCTGCCCTTTTTTGACCTGGGTGCCCATGTCCTTGAGGCGGTCAACAATCTTTGCCACCTGGAAATCCTTCAAGCGCACTTCCCGCAGCAGCTCGGTCATCTGCTCCCGCGCCCGGGCTTCATCCTGCTTGAGCTTCTTCAGTTTGCGCGCCGCGGTTTCCTGCTCCAGGGCCTGCTCAATCTCATTGAGGCTCTGCTCCAGGGGCAGCAGCCGCTCACGCAGCTGCATCAACCGCTGGCGCTGCTTGCCTTCCGCCTCGCCGCCCTCTTCATCATCATATTCACGGGTGATATCCGAGACATTGACCTGCCCTTTTTCCAGCTTGCCAAGCAGCAGCATGACTTCACGGGCGGCAATCGGGGTGCGCATGATGACCTTGGCAACCAGCGCCTCGCCTTCTTCGATCCGCTTGGCGATTTCGACCTCGCCCTCGCGCGTCAGCAGGGCAACCTGGCCCATCTCCCGCAGGTACATGCGCACCGGATCGCTGGTCTTCCCGAGCGTCCCGGCTTCCAGTTCAACCTCGTTGTCATCGTCGTCATCCAGGTCGACATCCTTCGGACTGGAGATCTTGCTGTCATTCTCAACAATTTCGATATCCATCTCCCCGAACATGCTCATCACATCCTCAAGCTGCTCCGATGACACCATGCTCGCCGGAAGCATATCGTTCACTTCGTCGTAGGTGAGGAAACCCTTTTCTTTTCCCATATCAATTAACTGCTGTACTTCTTCAGGATTCGTTTTTTTAGCCATCAGTGCCTGATCTCCCTGCCTTGATAAATTCGCAGCAAATTAAATTCATAACCACAAGTGTAACCGCTTCTGAAAAATTTTAAACGTCAGCCTGATATTTTTGTCTCACGGGATGATCCTTTAACCCGCGACTGCAGCCGCGACAGCTCGGCGCGATGCTGATCGGCAAGAGCGGCGTCGCCGGCACCCTCTGCGGCCGGGATCAGCTCCTGCCAGAGCAGGTCGATCCGCTTTTTCAGCACCAGCTTCTCCAGCGCGCGCAAACAATCGGCAACAGCCTGTTCCGGGTTTTCGTTGAACTCCCCCGGATCACAGGACGCCAGGCTGTTGAGAATCTCAACCTGGGTGGCGCTGGCATGGGGGAGCAGTTCACCGATCTCACAACCGGAAGCGCTCGACCGCTCCAGAACCAGCTCGGCGAGTGCCGCGACCTCGGGGTTCTCAAGCAATTCAGGACCACCGCCGGCAATAAACCTGTCCGCCATCGCCGATCCCTGCATGAGCAGCCGCAAGAGAATCTTTTCCGTGCGACTGACCCCGACCTCGCGTGGCGCGGCGTCACGCCGCCGGGCACCGCGGGCCACCGCCTGGCCGTCCGGCGCAGGTGGTTCGTGCTGCGGTGGCGGCGGTTCAGGCGGCGCAGGTGTTGCACCCCGCTCCTCCCGGCGCCCGGTGCGGGCCATTTTCTGCTGTAACAATCTCACTTCGATGCCGCTGCGACGCGACAGTTCCTTGAGGTAAAGATCCTGCTCCAGCTCACTTTTCAAGGCGGCAATCCGCTCAAGAATCCGCTCGACGGCACGGACTTTAAGCTCGACTCCCGTGCCGGCCTCCGTGAGGGTCTCTTCCATGAAGAGCTCCATGATCGGCCGCGCCGCATCCAGGCAGCGCTGGAATCCCTCGGCCCCGCAGCGGCGCACGAAAGAATCGGGATCTTCACCGCCGGGCAGGGTGAGCGCCACCGCCGGCACCCCTTCCTGCTGCAGCACCGTCATTGCCTTGAACGTCGCCTGGCGCCCGGCCTGGTCCTGGTCGAAAACCAGAACGACCCGCTGCACATAGCGCTTGAGCTGCTGCACGTGATCAACCGTCAGCGCCGTTCCGCAGGTTGCCACCACCTGGGGGAAACCGGCCCGCTGCAGGGCCATCTGATCGAAGTAGCCTTCGACCACCAGCACATCACCGCTTAAACGCATGGCCTGGCGCGCCTGGTAGAGGCCAAAGAGTACCGTCCCCTTGTGGTAAACAAGACTCTCCGGGGAATTGATATATTTCGGCTTGCTGTCATCCAGCACGCGTCCGGCAAAGGCAACGATCCGCCCGGCAAGGTCGAAAATCGGAAAGATCAATCGCCCGCGGAACATGTCGTAATCACCATGTCCCTGCTTGCCCTCGCGTACCAGCCCGAGCAGCCGGGCATCCTCGGCCGCGATGTCCTGCCGCAGCAGGTGGTCGCGCAGCCCCGACCAGCCCTCCAGGGCATACCCGATCAGGTAATCGCTGGCTGTTTTGCGGCCGTAACCGCGCTCCTTCATGTAGTTGCGCGCGCCTTCCGCCTGCGCATGGCTCATCAGATTCTGGTGGAAATAGTCCGCCGCCAGCTGATTGATCCGGAACAGCCGCTCGCGTTGTTCGAGGCGAACCCTCTCCGACTCTGACAGCGGGCGCTCCTCCAGATCGACCCCGGCCTGACCGGCGAGGCGCCGCACGGCATCGGGGAAACTGATCCCTTCGGCCTGCATCAGAAAACTGAACACATCCCCGCCGGCACCACAGCCGAAACAGTGAAAAAACTGACGCTGCGCATTGACGCTGAAAGACGGTGTCTTTTCTGCGTGGAACGGGCACAGCCCAAGATGATTGCGACCGGACCCCTTGAGGCTGACATACCGGGAGATCACCTCGACGATATCGCTGCGCTCGCGCACCTGATCGATTTTTTCGTCGGAAATCTGTCCGCTCATCGGCCACCCAACTCGGCAATCGTTACGTTGTCTCCCCCCTGGTCGACGGCGGCCGCGTAAAAAGCGCTGACCCCGGGAGCCTTCGCCAGGTAGTCGCGCACCGCCCGCCGCAACACCCCCTGCCCCGCACCATGGATGATTTCCACCTGATCCAGATGATGCAGCAGGGCATCATCGAGATAACGCTCAAGCAGCTGCAGGGCATCATCGACCCGCTGACCAACCAGCTTCAGTTGCGGCGTCAGCTGGCGCCCGGAGGATGGGCGGATCACCCCGGCAGCCTGCGCCTGGGCACCGGCAAAGCGGCGTGGGGAAAACTGTTCCAGTGCCGTCAGCGGCAGGCGCATCCGTTTGCCGCCGACCTGCACTTCAACCTCCGTCGGCAACAACCGCTCGACCCGCGCTTCGACATCGAGGGGGACAACCCGCACCAGCTCGCCGACCTGCAGCTGCCGGGGAACCTCCTGCGAACGCCGTGGCGCGGGAGCAAAGGGAACGAGCAACCGGCGCGCTTCATCGAGCTGCCGGCGCTGTTCTGTCGCCGCGGCCGGTGTCGGCGTTCCGGCACCGCTCTTACGCAGCTGTTTAATACGTTCCTCGGTGGCCTTGATCAACTCTTCCGCCTGCCGACCGGCGCGGGCGAGGATTTCCTGCTTACTCTGCTTGAGTTGCTCTAGCTGACGCCGCCGCAGCTGCTGGGTCGCTTCGGCTTCAAGGCGCAACCGCCGCAGCTCGCGCTGTTCCTCATCCAGCTGCAGTTTCTGGCGGTTCAACGCGATGAGCAGCTGGTTCTGATCATGCTCGTTGCCGAGATAGGCCACCGCCTGCTGTACGACCTTCTCCGGCAACCCCAGGCGCCGGGCGGTGCTTAAGGCACTGCTCGAACCGGGAATGCCGTACACCAGGCCATAGGTCGGCTCCAGGGTCTGCGGGTCAAACTCCACCGCCGCGTTGACAATGCCATCGCGGATATGGGCGAAATGTTTCAACTGCCCCAGGTGGGTGGTCAGCAGCACCTTGGCACCCTGGGCACACAACTGCTCGACCACTGCCTGAATCAGCGCCGCTCCTTCGGCCGGGTCGGTGCCGCTGCCAGCCTCGTCGAGCAACACCAGGGTATCGCTGTCGGCGACCGCGAGGATTTCACGAATGCGCCGCAGATGGCCGGAAAAGGTCGACAAACTGTCGGCAATGCTCTGGTCATCGCCGATATCAACAAAGAGCCGGCGGTAAAGATGGATGCGGCTGTCGGGATGGCAGGGAAGGTGCAACCCGGCGCGCAGCATCAGCAGCATCAGGCCGAGGGTCTTCAGGGCAACGGACTTCCCGCCGGTATTCGGTCCGCTGATCACCAGGGCCTGGGCCTCCTGCGGGATGAGCAGATCGATGGGTGTTGCGGCGTCCCGGTCAAACCCCTGCTCCTTGGCCATCAACAGTGGGTGCCGAACCTCTTTCAGCGCCACCAGGGACGCACTGACCAGCTCCGGACGGCAGCCCTGGTAAGCCTGCGACAGCCGCGCCGCGGCAAAGCGCAGATCGATTCGGCCAAGCAGCCGCTGGTTATTCAACAGCTGCTGCTGATCGCGCCGGACCAGGTCCGCCAACTGCAGCAGAATGCGCCGCTCTTCACGCTGTTCTTCGCGCAACAGCTGCTGCAGGCGGTTATTCCCCTCAAGGGCCTGGGCAGGCTCGAGGTAGAGAGTCTGCCCGCTGGCCGACTCATCCTGAACAAAGCCCTTGAGCTGGCCACGGCAATCACTCTTGAGCGGCACCACGTAACGGCCATTGCGGATCGTCACCAGGCGTTCCTGGAAACAGAACGCCAGCCGGTCATCGGCAAGCAGGCGCTCAAGCTGCTGCTTGATCCGGGCACGGGTCTGCCGCAGTTCATAGCGAATCGCTGCCAAACCGGCGGAAGCGCTGTCGAGCAACTCGCCCCGCTCACCGATGGCATCACGCAGACGCCGCTGCAGCTCCGCCAGCGGGACGATGGCGCTCCCCAGGGCAGCGAGGCGGGGTTGGCCGGCATGCTGTTTGAACCAGACCCGGCACGCCTCTGTGGCCTGCAGCGACGCAAGCACCAGGCGCAGTTCGGTGGCCGGCACGAGACAACCAATCGGTTGACACTGTGTCACCACCGGCGTCAGATCATGACAGCCCCCCAGGGCAGGAACCTGACTGGCGCGCACCAGCTCGAGCGCTTCGTCGGTTTCGGTCAGGGCGGTTTCGACAGCCGCCTGATCCTCAAGCGGCTGCAACTGCTCGGCGAGCAGACGGCCCGGCTCCGCCTGGGTCTGTCCCGCCAGCCAGAGGCGCAGCTGGGGGAAACCCAGGCGCTCCTGCAGGACGGCATCGGTCATCATTGTCCCGGCTGTCGCCCGGCCAGTTCCCGGCCCTCAAGCAGCAGGGTTTCGCCGAGGGTGACAAATGGCGGGGCCAACTGGGAGGCGGACATCATCTGCCGGACGGCGTCCGGGGCTACCTGGGAGCCCAGCGCGACCAGCACCATGGACAGGACAACCACCGCCTGAACGACACCGAAGAGCGCGCCGGTCAGACGGTTCAACCCACCGAGCATCACCATTTTGACAAAACGGCTCAGCACAAAGCCAAGGACGCCAAAGATGATGACGACGACAAGAAAAATTGCCAGGGAGGCCCCCCACACCGACAACTGCGCGGGAATCGAAAAGTTTTCCTGGAGGAGCCGCGCCAGGCCGGGATGCAGGGTAAAGGCGAACACCCCACCGAGAACCAGTCCGAGCAGCGAGCAGACCTCCTTGAGCAGGCCGCGGATCAACCCCTTCAGCAGAAAAGCGCCGATGATGACCAGTATGGCGATATCGATCAGTCCCAAAAAACTCTCCGCAGCACAGCGATCAATTCGACAACAGTTCCTTGACGATCTGGTTGACCAGCCGGCCGTCTGCCGTGCCCTTGGTTCTGGCCAGCACCTGCGGCATCACCCTGCCGATGTCCTTGAGGCTGTCGGCACCGCTTGCCGCGATCACCTCGGCAATGACGGCGCGCAGATCGGTCTCACTCAACTGGGCCGGCAGATACTCCTGCAGGATCGCCAGTTCGGCCTCTTCCTTGGCCGCCAGTTCCGGGCGGTCGTTGTCACGGTAGAGCTGGGCTGACTCGCGGCGCTGCTTGACAAGCGTCCCGATGACCGCCAGAATGGCTGTATCATCAAGTGGCTGGCGCAGCTCGATTTCCTTGTTCTTGATCGCACTGCGGAGTTGGCGAATCGTGCCGAGGCGGTCTGCCTGTCGGGCCTTCATCGCCGCCTTCATATCCTGGTTAAGTTGCTCTGTCAGACTCATAAAGATGTACCTGTGGCATTCACGGGAGCGGCCGGAAGGGATTTGAAGACAAAGAGGGTGCCCAGAAACTTCTGGCACCCATATCCACATATAGACAAACAAACACTCTATTATAATGATCAGCTGTAATAATACAACAAAAGAATTCCCCGTGCTGCAGTCAGCAACCACAGGCCCGACCGGGAAGGATCTCCGCGCAACGGCAGCGGCCCCGGCGGCACGCAGACTGCCGGAATCGGCAGGACGGTGATTGACTTTACACCTGTTGAGGGTAAGATTTCCCTATGCGCATCCTGACCATCTTGCCATTGCTGCTGCTCCTTCTTCTGCTGTTCCCCGGCGCCGATCTGCGGGCGTCACAAGGGGCTGGTGATACGCTTATCCTGATCGAAATTGCCGCGCCGATCAACCCGGTCATTGCCGCCTTCATCGCTGCGGAGATTGACGCCGCCAACCGTAACGGCAATCGCGGCGTACTGCTGCAGATGGACACTCCCGGCGGGCTTGATACCGCCATGCGCGACATCATCCAGGCGCAGCTCAACTCCCGCATCCCGACGATCGTCTACGTTGCCCCCCAGGGCGCACGCGCCGCCTCTGCCGGAGCACTGATCACCCTTGCCGCCGATTTCGCCGTCATGGCGCCGGGAACCAATATCGGCGCGGCCTCGCCGGTCAGCATCGGCGGCGGCCAGGCGGATGAAACGATGATGGACAAGGTCACCAACGATGCGGCGGCCTATGCCCGCAGTCTCGCCCAGAAACGTGGCCGCAACCACGAGTGGGCGGAAGAGGCGGTCCGCGAGGGCGTCTCCATCTCCGCCGAGGAGGCGTTAAACCTCGGTGTCATCGACCTGATTGCCGAAAACCGCGACGGCCTGTTGCGCCAGCTCGATGGCTACAAGTACCTGCGCGACGGCGAAACCAGGACATTCAGCAGCGCCGATGCGAGCGTGACCGCCGTAACAATGAACTGGCGCCAGCAGATCCTCAACGCCCTGAGCAATCCAAGCTTCGCCTACCTGCTGATGATGCTCGGCATCCTCGGAATTTTCTTCGAAATTTCACAGCCCGGCTCGATCTTTCCCGGCGCCGTCGGGGCCATTGCCATCCTCCTGGCCCTCTTCGCCTTTTCGTCGTTGCCGGTCAACTATGTCGGCATCCTGCTGATTCTGGTCGCCTTCATCCTCTTCGTCCTTGAGGCCAACGTTCCCTCCTACGGCATGCTCGCCATTGGCGGAATCGTCGCCATGGCGCTGGGCTCCCTCATGTTGATCGACAGCAGTGAGCCCTACCTGCAGATCTCCCGCGCGGTCATTGCCGCAACGGTCCTCTCCAGTGCCGCCTTCACCACCTTTGCCGCGACCATGGTCATCCGTACCCAGCGGCGGCCAAGTCACTTTGGCCAGGATGGGATGATCGGCAAACAGGGAACCGCGACGGAACCGGTCAGCAGCAGCGGCGGTCACGTTTTTGTCCACGGCGAGCACTGGTCTGCCTGTGCTGATGCAACGATTCCACCAGGTGCCACCGTTGAAGTGGTCGAGGTTCTCGAGGGACTGCGGCTCAAAGTCAAAGTCGCTGCACCAGGCAGCGGATCAACCGACGTCACGTCAAAGGAGTAGAAGCCATGTTTGGATTAGGTGCAGGATTTTTCTGGATTATCATACTGGCCGTCGGCGCAGTGATTATCAGCGCCGCCATCCGGATCCTGCTCGAATACGAGCGGGGCGTGGTCTTTCGTCTCGGCCGCTTCTCTGGTGTCAAAGGACCGGGACTGAAATTCATCATTCCGGTCGTGGACCAGATGACCAAGGTCAACATGCGCACTGTCGCCATGGATGTTCCCGAGCAGGACGTCATCACCAAGGACAACGTTTCGGTCAAGGTCAACGCGGTCCTCTACTTCCGGGTTGTCAACCCGGACAAGGCCCTGATCGAGGTCGACAACTATCTCTACGCCACCAGCCAGCTCGCCCAGACCTCCCTGCGCAGCGTCCTCGGCCAGGTCGAACTTGATGACCTGCTCAGTCAGCGCGACAAGATCAACAGCAACCTCCAGGAGATCCTCGACCGCCAGACCGACCCCTGGGGTGTAAAAATCTCCAATGTCGAGATCAAGCACGTTGACCTGCCCGCATCCATGCAGCGGGCCATGGCACGCCAGGCCGAAGCCGAACGGGAGCGGCGCTCCAAGGTCATTCACGCCACCGGTGAGTATGAAGCCTCACGCACCCTGGCCAATGCCGCCGAGCAGATCTCCGCCCAGCCAGGGGCGCTGCAGCTGCGGTTTCTCCAGACAATGACGGAAATTGCCGCAGAAAAGAACTCCACCATCCTCTTCCCCATGCCCATCGATCTGATCAAGCCCTTTATCGAGATGGCCAGAGCCAAGGGCCCGGATAAACCGCAGGACTGATCTGCAGGAGCATCCCCGGCACGATCCACCAGCGCCCTGCGAAAGGAACAATTCGCAGGGCGCTGGCGCGTCGGGAGGCGGCGGCGCGCCACGGGTTTGCAGGCTATTCGTAAGCCAGCGGGACGGCGCAGATCATTTTAAATTCCTCGGTCGCCGAGGTATTGCGATACTGGTGCTTTTCTTCGGGCAGGACCATGGCGAAATCTCCCGCCCTGAGCGCAGTGCGCTGACCGGCCTCGTTCACCAGGGCCCCCTCTCCGGCAATGACATAGTTCAGATGCTCGGAAGGATGGGCATGGTACGGCGTATGACCCCCGGGTGCCACGGTAAACACCCGGAAGGCAAAGGTCGGGGCACCGTCCGCCCGGCCGAGAGGGACCTGCCTGCTCACCTGGGATGCGCCATCCATCTGCAGCGGCACGGCAGGAATCTGATCGAGGGAAACAACCTTCATGATGATCACTCCTTTAGCGACTAAAAGGGAAAGCACTCGGCGCGCGGCGCGCACTGCAGTGCCGTTCTTGCAGCTTACCGTCGGCTAAGAGTACCGCAGAAAAATCCCTGCCGTCCAGTCAAAGAAAAGCGCCCCGGCCGGCCTACGCGACCGGCGCGCACGCGCCGGGCCCGGACAGGGGATGAAAGGGAATTGACAATCCCTACTATTTAACTAGAATAAGTCTGTTTTGCATGGGAAGCTCGCCGGACAGGCCCGTGCCCACGCCGTTCCAACCGTTCCAGCGGCACTGCGGGAGTCCTGCCACTCCCGTCAGCCGGCGGCAAGAACACCAGCTCTGCAAACTTCGCTGTCACTGTTGTCAAGATCAGGAGGCCACATGGAAAAACCGCACTACAATACCGCCATCGTCAGGAGCTTCATCAACTGGAGCATCCTCTGGGGCGTCGTGGCGGTTCTGGTCGGGGTCGTCGTTTCGTTTCAGATGATCGATCCGGATCTGAACTATCCCCCCTATTTCACCTTTGGCCGCCTGCGCCCGCTCCATACCAATGCCGGCATCTACGGCTGGGGGATCGGGACGATCTTTGCCATGTTCCTGTACATGGTGCAACGGCTCTGCAGAACCCCCCTGTGGAGCCCGGGACTGGCACGAGTGCAGCTGTGGCTGTTCAATGCAACCATCCTTGCCGCAGCCATCACCCTGCTGCTGGGCTTCAGCACGACCCACGAGTATCATGAACTGGAATGGCCGGTTGACATCATGGTCGTCGTACTCTGGGTGATCTTCGCCATCAACATCATCATGACCATTATCAAGCGCAAAGAGGAGCAGATGTATATCTCCCTCTGGTACATGATGGCGGCCATCATCGGCATTGCCATCCTCTACGTGGTCAATGGTCTGACGGTGCCGGTCTCGGCTTTCAAATCCTACTCGATCTTTGCCGGCACCAACAGTGCCAATGTCCAGTGGTGGTTCGGTCACAACGCCGTTGCCATGGCCCTGACCGCCCCGCCATTGGCGATGTTCTATTATTTTCTGCCCAAATCGACCGGTGTCCCGATCTACAGCCACCGCCTCTCGATCATCTCCTTCTGGTCCCTGATTTTCATGTATCTCTGGACCGGTGCCCACCACCTGCTGTGGACGCCGGTTCCCGACTGGATCCAGACCCTGGCCATGGCCTTTTCGATCATGCTGATTGCGCCCTCCTGGGGTTCGGTGATCAACGGCTACCTGTCAATGAACGGTCAATGGCACCAGATGCGGGAAAACTACCTGGTCAAATTCCTGATTCTCGGGATCACCTTCTACGGTCTGCAGACGCTGCAGGGGCCGATGCAGGCGATCCGGACCTTTTCCGCCTTCATCCACTATACCGACTGGATTCCCGGCCACATCCACATGGGTGTTCTTGGCTGGGTCTCGCTGATCAGCTTTGCCGGGATCTATTACCTGCTGCCGCGGGTCTACGGCCGCGAGGTCTACAGTATCCCCCTGGCCAACCTGCACTTCTGGCTGGTGCTGATCGGCCAATTGACCTACTCCTTCAGCCTGTGGATCGCCGGCGTGGTCCAGGCCGGCATGTGGAACGCCATGAATGCCGATGGCAGCCTGACCTACACCTTCATGGAGACGATGGTCGAGATGTACCCCTACTGGTGGATCCGGGCCGGTGGCGGCATCATCTACCTGCTCGGCATTCTGGTCTTCATCTACAACGTTTACATGACCGTGCAGCAGGGGAAAACATCGTCCCCGGCACTGATCGAAGTGGAAGGGAGGGCTTGAGACCATGTGGGAAAAAAAACCTGTCCTCTTGATGCTTCTGGCGACCGCCGCCATCCTGGTCGGCACCATTGTCACCATGGTGCTCCCCTTTGTCTGGGTCAACACCGAAGCCGACCGGATCGAAGGGGTGACGCCTTACACCCCGCTGGAACAGGAAGGGCGCGATGTCTACATGCGTGAAGGGTGTAACAACTGCCACACCCAGACCGTGCGCCCGCTGGTCACCGAAGTGCTGCGTTACGGGGACTATTCCAAATCGGGAGAATTTGTTCATGACCGCCCCTTCCTCTGGGGATCAAAACGGACCGGTCCCGACCTGGCCCGGATTGGCGGCAAGTACCCGGACGCATGGCACTACCAGCACATGGATTCGGCGCGGTCCATGGTGCCGGAAAGCAACATGCCCGACTACGCATGGCTGCGCAACAACCCCCTCAATCCCGACCAGAGCCGGCGCAAAATGCGTGTTCTCGGATTTCCCTACACGGAAGAACAGATGACCGAGCTGGCGACGAAGAATGAGATGGATGCGATTGTTGCCTACATGCAGAAGCTTGGCAACGATATCCCCTGGCGTCAGACCGTCCGGACCGAAATCGTTGGCGAGCTGCAGAATCCCTACAGCGATGCCGATCAGACCACCCTGGCGGACTGGCAACAGCTCTATCTGAACAACTGTTCCGCCTGTCACGGCAGTAACCGGGAAGGAGGCATCGGACCACAGCTGACCGGGATCAGCTATGACGACAACAGCCTGTTCCAGATCATCTATGACGGCATCCCCAGCGGTGGCATGCCCGGCTACGCGAGCCTCGGCACCGACCGGGTCTGGCAGCTGGTCAACTTCGTCAAGTATTATCCACTGACGGCGGGCGAGTAACCATGGACTGGGCTTCGTTCCTCTATCTGTCTGTGACGTTCGGGCTGTTTGCCATTTTCGCGCTGATCGTCAGACACACCTACCGGCGCAGAAACCGGGACCGCAAGGAAGCTCCCAAGTACCGCATGATGGATGATGATTAATTGAAAGAAAGGGTGCAGGATATGGCAGCATCAGCACAACATGACCGTCATGACGAACATGCCGACGGGATTGTCGAAGACCGCCGCAAGGCGCCGCCAACATATTTCTATGTACTGTTTTATGGCCTGATCATCTGGGGCATCGGATTCAGCGCCTACTACCTGTTAAGTGGCTGGAGTTCCACCGGCGAGTTCGCAGAGAAGATGGCCGCCTACACGGAAACCTACTCCCGGGACACCGCCGCAGAGCCGGCCCCGACGCCGGCAGCCACGACGTCTGGCGCTATTGATGCAGCGGCCCTCTATGCCGCAAACTGCGCTGCCTGCCATGGCGCCCAGGGCACCGGGGGCTTCGCCACGGACCTGACCGGTGCCTACAGCTATGGCAAGGATGCCGAGAGCATCCGCAGCAGCATCAGCGCCGGCCGCGATGGCGGGATGCCGGCGTTTGCGGATGGCTTGAGTGTTGCTGAAATCGACGCGCTGGTTGCCTATCTCCAGGAACTCTGAGAAACACGCACCGGTCACCATGCCCGCAGCAACCAGCCGCTCACAGGCGCGCCTGCTCGGTCCCCGGCGCAGGGGCGTGCAATGGTTCACGACCCTGCTGCTCCTGCTGCTCCCCTGGCTGCAACAGGGGGGCAGAAGCCTGGTCCGCATCGATATTCCCAGCCTCAGCCTCCATCTCTTCGGTCAGGTTATCCGGATTGAGGAACTCTATCTTTTTCTATTGTTTGCGCTGCTGTTTGGCTGCGCCTTCCTGCTCATCACCCTGGTCTCGGGGCGCGTCTGGTGCGGCTGGGCCTGCCCGCAAACGACCCTGAGCGACAGCGCCGAGTGGATTGCCCGCACCCTGTCCCTCACTGTCCGCGCCAACCGCCTGATCGGCAGCCGCTGGCGCATCCTCGTGGCGCAGCTGGCCTACCTGCTCCTGGCCCTGCTGGTGTCCGCCAACCTGATCTGGTATTTCATTGAGCCCCGGCGCTTTTTTGCATCCCTGTGGCATGGCGAGATGCCGGCCGCCGTCCTGCTGACCCTGCTGATCACAGCACTGCTGATTTATCTCGACATCGCCCTGGTCAGGCGGCTGCTGTGCCGGGAATTCTGCCCCTACGGGCGCATTCAGTCCTCCCTGGTCGATGCGGGCACCCTGACCCTGCAACTGCCCGCAACGGAAAAGCCGCGCTGCAGATACATCACCGACCGATTCATGCCCGACAAGGCCATCGACGTCATCGATGAGGCCGGAGCAGCACAGCAGCTTGCCGCGCCGAGCAAGCGCAAGAAGAGCATTGGTCCGGTGGATATCGAACAGGTGGTGGCTAAGAT
>JAWOIX010000133.1:0-3651 GCA_046484405.1 Pelovirga sp. | reverse complement strand
GACCGTCCATCCCCTGCTGCTCATAACGACTGACCCACTTGTAGCCCGTCTTACGGCTGATGCCGTATAGGCGGCACAACTGGGTGAAGTTCTTCTGATTCCCGCGCAGATAATCGGCAATAAAAAGCAGTTTCTCGTCCATCGGTGTCACAGTTCTCCAGGGCATGAGGCACCTCCCTTGTCGGTGCCCTTAGCATAGAAAATGTGTTACCCATGTACCTGGACTTTTCTGTTACCGATGTGTCCTGACCGAACATCGGAGGAGCTTCTTTGGGTACTTTCTTGTCGGTACAAGAAAGTACCTCGCCGCGCGGGCGCGAGAGCCCGCTTTCAAGATCAAGGCCGCCCGGAGGGCGATCATTTGGAAGCAGGTTTGGATCACCCCACCCTAACCCTCCCCTTGGAGGGGAGGGAATAAAACATGAGTCGCAAGAGCCGCTTTTAAGATCCAGCTCGCCCGGAGGGCGATTCTTTTAGAGAGAGTAGATTCCGGCCTGCGCCGGAATGACGGCCTGGCCGGAGGGCGATCCTTTTAGAGAGAATAGATTCCGGCCTGCGCCGGAATGACGAAAACAGAGACAGAATTATTTTCTCTCGATACCCAGCCACTCGATCCATGCCCTGAACAGTTTTCCATCCAGCGCCGCCACGGCAGAACGTGGCGTCAAACTGTTATTGAACACCGCCTCACCCTCCAGGTTACAGGACTGCCCGCCCGCCTCGGCCAGGATCAGATGCCCCGCCGCATAGTCCCACAGGTTCTGCTTGCCGTGGAGATAGACATGGCTGCGACCGATGGCGATCCAGCACCAGTCCAGCGCCACCGAGCCGAAGCTGCGCTGCGAGGAATAAGGGATCTCGGTTGCCAGCCGAGTGGCCAGCGCCGGCGCCAGGCGCTTGAAGTCGATGAGGCCGGTGCACTGCTTCAATGTCAGGCCGGTGTCAATAGGCCCGAGCCGTTCGTCGTTGAGCCAGGCGCCCTCCCCCTTCACCGCGCTGAAGCATTCGTCACGTTCGGGATCGTAAACCAGGCCGGCTTTGAGTTCGCCCTGCTCGATCAACGCCAGTGACACGGAATAAACAGGAATACCCGAGGCGTAGTTGCTGGTGCCATCCAGCGGATCCAGGATCCAGATCGGTTTGCCACTTTGCAACAGCATTTGCTGTTCCTCCGCCGGCATCTCCTCGCCAAGAAACAGGATGTCCGGCCAGTGCGTTTTCAGTTCATCGGCGATGCGATTTTGCACCGCCAGGTCCGCCTCGGTCAGAAAACTGCCGTCGGCCTTGATACCGCGTTTGACATTGGTAAAGCGTGGCAGCAATTCCTCCCGCGCCGCATCAATGACGATGGTTTTGAGTTTATTGATATCCAATGAAATATACCTGTAATGTCAGGATGCGCCGTACACATCCGGGAACAAACTCACCCCAGGGACGAAAGATCTTCACCACGAAGACACCAAGACACGAAGGTGAAATATTATTATGTTCTGGCTTTCAAGAGAACCACCAATGAATAGCACCAACCCTCCCCGCATGCGCCTCTCGTGGCATAGATTGTCTCCGCGACTTCGATAACACCGCGTTATTCCATCAGGATTGTAGAGGCGTTTTGGTTATTGGTGGACAAGAAATTGTTAAAATGCGTTTTATTCAGCCCAATTTCCCTGCATGAGACAGAAACTTTTTTCATAAATTATCTTTTCTTCGTGTCTTCGTGCCTTCGTGGTTAATATTTTTCCGCGTCTCTGCGTTGAACAGCTTGTCTATGTTTGGGATGCCACCAACCGGTCAGCAGCAGCACCATGATGATCCAGTAGATACTGCCGACGGTGATGCGGGTGGCCAGGTCGTAACCGGGGTTGGGCGAGATATAGCCTTCGATGAAGCCGGCGATGATCAACAGTGGCACACCCAGGGCGATCAGTTTGCCGGCCTTGCTGACTGCCTGCTGGAAGGCGCTGACCCGGGTCTGTTGCCCCGGACGGATTAATGCCTCGCCCAGTTTCATGCCGGCGGCGCCGGCCAGGACGATCACGCTCAGCTCGACCATGCCGTGGGCGACCACAAATTCGAACAGGCGAACGGCCATGCTGTACTGGTGAGTGAAGGCGAACACGCCGCCCAGCATCAGGCCGTTGAGGCCCATGATGTACAGCGTCCCCAGGCCATAGAAGATGCCGAGGGCGAACGCAAAAAAGGTGACCATGATGTTGTTGGTCAGGATCCCTATCGACAGCAGCGAAGACGGCGTGACATTGAGTAAATCGTCGGTCCACAGCGTGCCCTGCTGCACGTTGCGGATCATTTCTTCCGAAGCCACCAGCGAGACCATCTCCGGGTAGGTATCGATCAGCCACCAGCCGACCAGAGCGGCGAGCACAAAAATGGTCAGACTGATCAGGATCGGTCGAATCAGTTCCCGCACCACCGCCGGGATCTCGTCGCACAGCAGGCTCCACAGTTGCCGATGTAACGGCATATGCCGGCGCTGGATGGTGTCATGGGCCTGGGCCAGCAACGACTCGAGATAGGCGGTGATGCGACTGTCGCCGAGCGCATGCCGGGCCAGTGACACGTCCCGCGACAGGCTGCGATAGCCGTTGATAAACGCCAGGGCGTCGTCGCTACTTTCGTCCTTGCGCCCACGCTGATGCTTGAGCAGCGTTTCCAGCCGTTGCCACTGCGGCAAACGGCCCTTCAACCAGTGTCCCAGACTGCGGCTATCCATTATCTGCGATCTCCTGTCTGCCACCCTGACCCACGACTTTCAATTCCTGTTGTAACAATGCATCCCGCCGGGTCCACTGCTCTTCCTGGTGCGTGTCATAACCGAGCCGGGTGAGGAGTTTTTCGGCCAGTGCGACCCGGGTATCGGAATCCAGCTGTGTCCAGCGCTCGCTCAGTTCGATGGCCAATTCCCGCTGCCGGGTCGACAGGCTGGAGCTCTGTTCCCCGGCAATCAGCTGTGCCACGCCGCGCTTGTCGGTTTTCTCTTCGTAGATCAGCACGGTGCCGGCGGCAAGATCCCCCAGGCGCAGATTCTTTTTATTGAACATGGCGGCCATGATGCCGAGAAAATAGAGCCCGCCCGGGAACGAGTCGATCAACCGGAACACGTTGCGCACCAGGATCGCCCCGGCCGAGGCCGCACTGCCATCCTTGCTGATCACCCGCACCCCTGCCATGCGCTTGCCCGGCGAGCGACCGCTCATCATGAGCTCGAGGATTGGATGATAGAGAAAGTAGATCACAAAGGTCGGCAACAGAACCAGGAATACGAATAGCATGGCCATGGTCGTGCTGTCATCGATGACCTCCGCGATGACGCTGCTGTCGAAGCTATTGAAGACCAGAAAGTTCAGCGGCAGGAACCAGGCCAGTGCCCGAGGTTTTTGAGATAAAAGAAGGCGGATGGTGCAGATGTAGGCGCTTGGAGGACGGGAAGGAAGTTGAGGTGCAGGAGAGCAGTCTGCTCAGAGAAGAAACTAAGAAAGGGCCCAGCTGAAGCTGGAGAACGGAGGTAGATCAATGATGCGAAAACTTTGCCCCGGGCGGTAACGTTTGCTCAATATATTCATAGAAGGAGGAACCAATACTCGTTCGGCGCTGCGCTGGCGCAAAGTGGACGAAAATGCTGACCACGTAATC
>JAWOIX010000082.1:0-21632 GCA_046484405.1 Pelovirga sp. | reverse complement strand
TGGCGACAACGCGCCGATGGCGATTATCGAACTGGTTGAAGAAGGCTACGTCCCGAAAGCCAAGGATGAAGCACCGGCGACTGACGTCCGCACCGACAGTCCGGCAGGGAAGACCGCAACCGCCTGACCTGCATGACTCCAGAATCACCAGGGGCAAAGAGTCTTCTCTTTGCCCCTTTTTTTGTGGTGCGGCCGCGCGGATGGCAGGCACATAACTCTCACCCGCCCGCTCGCGTCCGTGTGTGCCGCAGCTGCGTCGCTGCGCCGGTCAGCGAAATGCTCCTTGACCCGACCCGGGGATCTGGTGCAACGTGGGTATGCAAAATCCCGTGACCCATGCTGAAAACCCGGCTGCCACGCTTATGCATGGTACCTGCTTGTGCGTGCAGTAAGGGCCGCAGCCGCGCTGATTGCCCCTGGTCATGCGCTCGCGCAACTGCGGGCGCCGCCGTCGCAGGGCTTTTCGTCTGCCAGCTGCAGCGGTGTTCTCGAACGCGGCGTATTTCTGTCCATCCACTTAATTGGTGTCTGTTATGCACGATAAAAAAATGAAGCTGCTGCAGGATTCGATCAGCAAACTCCTCCGTCGTGACGCAACGCCCAATCTCAAGAAAGCGCTGGCCAAGATCCATCCGGCCGACATCGCCCACCTGTTCCGCTATTTCAGTATCGAGGAACAAAAGACCCTGCTGGCGCTGATTCCCGATCTTGACCGGGCCGCGGACGTACTCGCCGAGCTCGACCCGGACAGCTGGCCCGAGCTGGCCGAATTACTCGATCGCGATTACCTGGTCTCGATCGTGCACCAGATGGCCGATGACGACAGCGCCCTGTTTATCCGCAGCCTGCCGGACGAACTCGCCGAAGATATCCTCACCGATATGCACGATGAGCAGTCTGAGGAGGTTGAGCGACTGCTCGGCTATGCCGAGGACACGGCCGGCGGGATCATGTCGACAGACGTGTTCTCCCTCAACCAGGACCTGACCGTCAAGCAGGCCATCGAGCGGCTGCAGGACTCCCAGGACTACGAGATGGTGTTCTACGTCTATGTCACCGATGAACACAACCATCTTGTCGGCGTCCTGTCCCTGCGCCAGCTGCTCACCGTCGCGCCCCAGACCAGGCTGTCGGCGGTGATGTCGACCAATGTTATCCGCGTCCGCGTCGATATGGACCAGGAGTATGTTGCCGAGCTGGTGGCCAAATACAACATCCTCGCGATTCCCGTTGTTGACGAGCACGGCAAGCTGATGGGTCTGATCACCGTCGACGACGTGATCGACGTTATGCGCGACGAGGCGACCGAGGACATCCTGCGCATGGCCGGTACGACGGAGGAGGAACTGCTGCTTGGTTTCAAATCCTTCCGTATCGCCCGGCTGCGTCTGCCGTGGCTGCTGACGACCCTGTTCGGTGGCGTGACAACCGGTTTTCTCATGTGGATGTTCAAGTCGACCCTTGAGCAGGTGATCATGCTGATCTCCTTTATTCCGGTCATCACCGGTATGGGCGGGAACGTCGGCGGCCAGTCCTCGACGATCCTGATCCGTGGCTTTGCCACTGGCCGGATCGATTTTTCCAGTCTGCGCCAGGTGTTTTTCAAGGAGCTGCGTGTCGGTCTGATCATGGGTGCGGTCTGTGGTGTCGTCATCGCCATGGTCGCCATGCTCTGGCACGAAAACCTTTACCTCGGTATCGTGGTCGGTCTGGCGATGATCGCAGCCATCACCGTCGCCGCCTGTATGGGGGTGCTGGTGCCGTCGTTCTTTAAGAAGGTCGGTATCGATCCTGCCATCGCCTCCAGTCCCTTTATTCAGACGGCCAACGATATCACCGGCATCCTCATCTATTTCGGCACCGCCACGATATTCATCCGGCTGCTGATCTAGTGTCCCGATGGGTTGCTGTTCCATGCAGGAATGTGACCCGCCCGGGCCGCTGATTGCGATATCTCCGCGCGCTGGTGCCGGTGTGGCCTGCGTCGCCGCGCCTTGCCAGCGCCCGGAAAATGACCTTAGCATCTGCTGCACGGACGAACCACGCGGAACAGCAGGCCTGCTGGTGGGACCGGTTGCCGCAACCAGCCACACACCCTGATTGAGATGAGTTTATGGGCGCAGGGACACTGGAGCGCAGTGAAGGTTTGGTGCTGCGCCACATCAACTATGGCGAAGCGGATCGCATTGTCACGGTGTTTGGGACGGATGGCATGCGCAAGGGGTTTGCCCGCGCGGCGCGCAACAGTCGCCGCCGTTTCGGTGCCGCCCTGGAGCCCTTTACCCAGGCGGTGTTTCATTGGCGCCACGGGCGCGGGGAGATGTGGTCCCTGGTCGAGGCCGACATCCTCTGTGCGCGAACCGGTCTGCGCTCCGGCCTGGAGCGTCTGGCCCTGGCCAGCTACGGGGTCGAACTGGTTGAGCTGCTGGTCGGTGAAAGCGAAGAACAGCGGCGGATCTATGAACTGCTTTGCAGCTTTCTCGATTATCTTGACCAGGAAGGGGACCTGCTGGTGGCGCGCCTGCTGTTTGAACTGCGCCTGATCTACCTGCTCGGTTACATGCCCCACCTGCTGCATTGCAGCGAATGTTTGAAGATCTTCGCCAACGAAGCGGTCCGCTTCGATGCGCGCCGGGGGGGGAGCCTGTGTCTCGCGTGTGCCGGCGTCGGCGGCTTCGCCGTCGCCCTTGGCAGTGTCGGCAGCCTCGCCCGTGTCCTGCGGGTGCCGCACGTTCGCTTTGACGGCTTTCGCCTGGGGAGCGCCACCATCAGTGACGCCCGGATGATTCTTCACCAGGTGCTGCAGCAGATCACCCCGCGCCAGCCGAAATCACTCAAATACCTTGGCACGCGTTAGATTTCGCCTCAACCTGTCTTCTCAATCTTGACATCTTTATGGGTGAAAGCTAGACTCCCGCAGTCAGGATAACACTTCATATCCGTCCGACAGTGGCGGTGACCAGTCCTTTGGAGGTAGCGTGACTTTTCAGCAACTGATTCTCTCTCTGCAGAACTTCTGGGCCGCACAAGGCTGCATCATTCAGCAACCCTACGATATCGAAAAAGGGGCCGGTACCTTCAATCCCGCCACGTTCTTGCGGGCCCTTGGGCCGGAACCCTGGAATGTCGCCTACGTTGAGCCGTCCAGGCGTCCGACCGACGGTCGCTACGGCGAAAACCCCAACCGCCTGCAGCACTATTACCAGTTCCAGGTGCTGCTCAAACCGTCCCCACAGAATATCCAGGAGCTGTACCTTGATTCCCTCAAGAGTTTCGGCATTGATCCTCTGGCCCATGATATCCGTTTTGTCGAAGATGACTGGGAATCGCCGACCCTGGGCGCCTGGGGGCTGGGCTGGGAGGTCTGGCTTGACGGGATGGAGATCACCCAGTTTACCTATTTCCAGCAGTGCGGCGGCATTGATTTAAAGCCGATTCCCGGCGAAATAACCTACGGGATCGAGCGCATCGCCATGTACCTGCAGGGCGTCGACAACGTCTACGATCTCGAATGGGTCGATGGCATCCGCTACGGTGATGTCCATCACCAGACCGAGGTGGAGTTTTCCCACTATAATTTCGAAGAGGCCGACACCGCCATGCTCTTTTCCCTGTTCGACATGTACGAAAAGGAGAGTATCCGCCTGGCACAGAAGAAACTGGTGTTCCCGGCCTACGATTTTGTCCTGAAGTGTTCCCACGCGTTCAACCTGCTCGATGCCCGTGGCGCCATTTCCGTCACCGAGAGGGCGGGTTATATCGGTCGGGTCCGCAACATGTCCAAGCTCTGTGCTGTAGCCTACGTCGAGCAGCGCGAAAAACTGGGTTTTCCCCTCATCAAAAAATAACGGCGCCCGGTGCTGCCGTTAAACGAAAAGCTTATAAGATCGGAGTCGTGCATGTCAGCAGAACTGTTTCTCGAACTGGGAACGGAAGAAATTCCGGCCGGATTCATTCCTCGCGCACTGGAGGACATGGAAAAACTGCTGCGCCAGGAGCTTGAACAGGCGCGGATAACCCACGGTGACATCCGGACCTTTGCCACGCCGCGGCGTCTCGCTGTTGCGGTGGCCGCTGTCGCCCGCACCCAGCAGCGGCAGGAACTCGAAGTGACCGGACCGCCGGCGCGGATGGCCTATGACGATCAGGGACAGCCGACCAAGGCAGCAATAGGCTTTGCCCGGACCAACGGTGTCGCAGTTGGCGACCTGAAAATTGTCCAGACCGATAAGGGCGAATACCTCGGCATTTCCAAGGTGATCGAAGGGGGCAGCAGCGGCGCCTGTCTGCCGGAGATGCTGACTCGCATCATCGGTAAAATCACTTTCAAAAAGTCGATGCGCTGGAAAGACCTGGAGGTGCGTTTTGCCCGCCCGGTGCACTGGATCGTCGCACTCTATGACGGACAGGTGGTGCCGGTGACCTATGGCGACCTGCACAGCAGCAACCTCTCGCGCGGTCATCGTTTTATGGCGCCGCAGGAGTTTCCTGTCAGCGGCCTCAACGACTACCTCGATCAATGTGAAAAGCACCATGTCATTGCTGACGTTTCCCGCCGCCGCCACATGATCGAGGAGCAGCTCGAAGCACTTGCCGCGACCCTTGGCGGGCGCATCAATCCCGACGCGGCGCTCCTGCAGGAGGTGACCTTTCTGGTCGAGGCGCCGCAGGCGTTGGCCGGGACCATTGAGGAGCGTTTCCTGCAGCTGCCGCCGGAGCTGCTGATTACCAGTATGCGTGAGCACCAGCGCTATTTTACCCTGATCGACGCACAGGGAAAGCTACTGCCGCATTTCATTACCGTGGCCAACACCCACGCCAGTGACCCTGCCGTTGTCGTTGCCGGGAATGAGCGGGTCCTCAAGGCGCGCCTTTCTGACGCAATGTTCTTCTGGCGCGAGGATCAGAAAACCCCGCTGGAAGCGCGCCTTGACGCGCTCAAAAAAGTGGTTTACCAGGCCCGGCTGGGGACCAGCTATGAAAAGATCGAGAGATTTACCGAGCTGGCAGACGGCCTCGCCCGACAGCTGGCGCCGCAGGCGGTTGACCTGACCCGGCGTGCTGCGCGGCTGGCCAAGTGCGACCTTGAAACCGGCATGGTCTACGAGTTCCCCGAACTGCAGGGGGTGATCGGCCGCGAGTATGCGCTGCTGGAGGGGGAAGATCCGCGGGTTGCCACGGCCATTTACGAGCACTACCTGCCGACCCAGGCCGGTGGAACGCTGCCGTCCGACGATGTCGGAGCGCTGGTGTCCATTGCGGACAAGATCGACACCATCTGCGGCTGTTTCAGCGTCGGACTGATCCCCACCGGCACCGCCGATCCCTACGCCCTGCGGCGCAGCGCGATCGGTATCCTCAGCATTATTCTTGATCGCGGTTACGGGGTTGACATCCCCGCGCTGGTCGGCCGCAGTGTCGCGCTGCTGGCGGGCAAGAGTCAGCGCCCGGCGGACGAGACCGTCACCGAGGTGGTCAGCTTTATCCGCCTGCGCCTGCTCAATCTGCTTGCCCAGCAGTATCCTGGCGACGTTGTTGAGGCGGTGCTGAGTGCGTCCTTCGGCGAACCCGTCGATGCCCTGGCGCGGATCAAGGCCCTGGCGACGCTGAGGCAGCGCGCCGACTTTGAACCCCTCGCCGTGGCTTTCAAGCGGGTCGGCAACATCATCAAACAGGGGGTTCATCGACCCGTGGACACGGCGGCTCTGGTTGAGCCCAGTGAACAGGAACTGTACCGGCAGCTGCAGCTGGTCGAGGAGGAGGTCCGCACCCTGGTCGCCGGGCGGGATTACCTGCAGGCGCTGGAGGCGGTGGCACGTTTGCGCGAGCCGGTCGATGCCTTTTTTGATGCCGTGATGGTGATGGTGGAGGACGAGACAATCAGGACCAATCGACTGGCCTTGCTGACGTCGATTGCGGCGCTGTTCAGCGGTATTGCCGATTTCAGCCGGATTGCCTGATGGGTGTTAACGGAAAGTCTATTTGCCGTGAGGAGAAAACAGGATGAAAAAGTACGTTTATTCGTTTGGTGAGGGGACAGCTGACGGGGACAGTTCGATGCGTGAGTTGCTGGGTGGCAAAGGAATGAACCTCGCGGGTATGACAGCCATCGGTCTGCCGGTGCCGCCCGGTTTCACCCTGACCACGGAGGTGTGCAAAGCCTTCTATGCCAATGATCGTCAGTATCCCGCCGCACTGCAGGCGCAGGTTGAAGATGCTTTGCGCCAGCTTGAACAGCGCATGGGCAAAGGATTCGGCGACCAGGACAACCCGCTGCTGGTGTCGGTCCGTTCGGGTGCCCCGGCGTCGATGCCGGGGATGATGGATACGGTCCTGAACCTCGGACTCAACGACGCAACCGTCGCCGGGGTGATCCGTCAGAGCGGCGATCCCCGTTTTGCCTACGATTCCTACCGGCGCTTCATCCAGATGTACGCCAACGTCGTGATGGGAATGGACGGTACCATTCTCGAAGAGCTCCTCGAAGCGAAAAAAGCCTCCCGCGGGGTCGACCTCGATACCCACCTCAGTGCCGAAGACCTCGCCGAGCTGGTCGTCGCGTTCAAGGAAAGTGTCCGCCAGGCACTGCAGCAGGTCTTTCCCGAAGATCCCCTCGAGCAACTCTGGGGCGCCATCGGTGCCGTCTTCGGTTCATGGATGAACCCGCGCGCGGTGACCTATCGCAAGCTCAACGGGATCCCGGCGCATTGGGGAACGGCGGTGAACGTCCAGGCGATGGTTTTCGGCAACATGGGGAACGATTGCGCCACCGGTGTCGCTTTTACCCGCGATCCGGCCACCGGCGAGAATTACTTTTACGGCGAGTACCTGGTCAATGCCCAGGGGGAGGATGTGGTCGCCGGTATCCGCACGCCCCAGCCGATCAATCGTGACAAGCACAAACCGGGCGATCTGCCGTCGCTGGAAGAGGTGATGCCCGAGAGTTATGCCCAGCTGGTTGACATCCGCACCCTGCTGGAAAAGCACTACCGCGATATGCAGGATATCGAGTTTACCATCGAGAAGGGGAAACTCTACATGCTGCAGACCCGCACCGGCAAGCGCACGGCCCACGCCGCTATCCGCATTGCCGTGGACATGGTCGCGGAGGGGCTGATCAGCGAGCAGGAGGCTGTCTTGCGGGTCGATCCGAACCAGCTCGATCAGCTGCTCCATCCCTCCCTGGACCCGCATGCCGACAAAAAGGTCATTGCCAAGGGATTGCCGGCGTCGCCGGGTGCGGCCAGCGGCAGGGTCGTGTTTAATGCCGATGAGGCGGAGGAGATGGCGCGCCTGAAAAAGGATGTCATCCTGGTCCGGGTCGAGACCAGCCCGGAGGATATCCATGGCATGCACGCCGCGCGCGGCATCCTGACCGGCCGCGGAGGAATGACCTCCCACGCTGCCGTGGTTGCCCGCGGCATGGGGAAATGCTGCGTCTCCGGCTGTGGCTCCATCAAGATCGATTACGAAAAGCAGCAGCTGACCACGGCTGACGGCGTGCTGGTGAAAAAAGGTGACATGATCACCCTGGATGGCACCAGCGGCGAGGTGCTGCTTGGCCTCGTCCCCAAGATTGAACCGGAAGTCAGTGGCGATTTCGCCACCCTGATGGGCTGGGCCGATCGTTTCCGCCGGCTCAAGGTGCGTACCAACGCCGACACCCCGTACGATTCACAGGTGGCGCGCGATTTTGGTGCGGAAGGGATCGGCCTGTGCCGGACCGAGCACATGTTCTTTGAAGGGGATCGGATCCAGGCGGTGCGGCAGATGATCCTGGCCAGCGACCTGAAAGGGCGCAAGGCGGCCCTGGAAAAAATTCTGCCGATGCAGAAGGAGGATTTCCTCGGGATTTTCCGGGCCATGAAGGGGCTGCCGGTGACGATTCGCCTGCTTGATCCACCGTTGCACGAGTTTCTGCCGCAGAACGATGATGATGTCGCGGAACTGGCCCATGCGGTGGGCATCCGCTTTTCCGAGGTCAAGGCCCACGTTGCCAAACTGCACGAGTTCAACCCGATGCTCGGGCATCGCGGCTGCCGCCTGGCGATCACCTATCCCGAAGTTTACGACATGCAGGTTCAGGCCATCATGGAAGCCGCCTGCGAGCTGGTCCGGGATGAGCAGTTTGAGATCATCCCGGAAATCATGATCCCCCTGGTTGCCCATGTCAATGAACTGCGGATCCTGCGCGCCAATGCCGTCAAGGTTGCCGATGAGGTGTGCCAGCGCTACGGGATCAAGGTCGACTACCTGATCGGCACCATGATCGAGCTGCCGCGGGCGGCCCTGACCGCTGACGCCATCGCCGAGGCGGCCGATTTCTTTTCCTTCGGCACCAACGACCTGACCCAGACCACCTACGGCCTGTCGCGTGACGACGCCGGTAATTTCCTGCCCGATTACGTCGAGCGGGGGGTGCTGAAGAAGGATCCCTTTGTCGCTCTCGATCAGCGCGGGGTAGGACAACTGGTGCAGATGGGTTTTGACAAGGGCCGTGCCACGCGCCCGGAACTGAAGGTGGGGATCTGCGGCGAACACGGCGGCGAACCCTCGAGTGTCATCTTCTGCCATAAAATCGGGCTCGACTACGTGTCCTGTTCCCCCTACCGGGTTCCCGTAGCCCGCCTTGCCGCCGCCCACGCGGCCCTGGCCGACGCCTGACCTGACGCGCTCCGGCGGGAACGGGTGTGCGGCTTTTAGAACGCCCGTTCCTGCTGGTTGTTGTAGGCCAGGGTCAGGTCCTGGGTGGTGTGGATGTAGTCGACCAGCTGCTCTGCTACCAGTGGCCGGCTGTAATAAAAACCCTGGGCGATTCCGCCGCCATGCTCGATCAGGTAGTCGTGCTGCTGGCGGGTTTCTACCCCTTCTGCCACAAAATTGAGCTGCAGCCCTTCGGCGACCCGCATCATCGCCGGGATGATGGTGTCGCGGGGATTCTGGTCGGTGATTTTCTGAATGAAAGATTTATCCATTTTCAGGGTATTCAGAGGGAGACGATCGAGGTAACTCAAGGAGGAATACCCGGTACCGAAATCGTCGACGGCGATCTTGATGCCACAGTTCGCCAACTGAACGATGGCGGCAATAGCTGTCGTCATGTCCTGGATCAGCACATTTTCCGTCAGCTCCAGTTCAATGTCGCGGGGATCAACGCGGTGGTGGCGGAGCCGATCGAGAAACTGGCTGACAAAGGAGTCCTGCTGCAGCTGCACCGCGGACACATTGATCGACACCTGGAGCTTGATGCCCCGGTCATTCCAGCGTCTGAGGTCCTGACAGACCACCTCCTGCACCCGCTCGCCGATCTCCGTCACCAGTGACGTCTCTTCAGCAATATCAATAAACTTGGACGGAAGAATGACCGTGCCGTCGGCGGACTGGATCCTCACCAGTGCTTCAACGGCATGAATCTGCATGTCGGCCAGGTTGATCAGCGGCTGGTAATAGACGGTCAGCTGGTTTTCCCGCAGTGCCTCGCGGATCAGGTTTTCGGTAAAGACCTTCTGGCTGTTGGTGTTCTCCAGGTTTGTATGGTAGAGGCAGCACAGGTTGCTGGCCCGACTTTTGGCGTTGCACAGCGCGGTATCGACATTCTTGATCAACTCCTCGCTGCTGCGGCCATGAGCAGGGTAGGCGGCAATGCCGATGCTCAGGCTGATATGAATATCCTGTCCCTCGTGGTGAAAGGGACGGGCGACCTTGGCAACGAGTTTTTCCGCCCGGGCAATGGCGCAGGAGCAGCTGCCGTCGTCAGGCAGCAGCAGGATAAACTCATCGCCGCCGAGACGGGCGAGGAGATCTTCAGGTTCACAGGCGTGCCGCAGCCGTTCGGCAAAGAGGCACAGCAGCTTGTCCCCTGCCATCTGGCTGTAGGTGTCATTGATCAGTTTGAAACGATTGATGTCGATCAGCACGACGGAGAAAATGTCATCGGTCCCCTTTGCCCGGTTGATCTGTTGTTGCAGCTGCTCGTTGAACAGCAGGCGGTTGGGCAGGCCGGTCAGCAGATCGTGGTTGTGCTGGAAGCGGATAATCTCTTCCGAGCGTTTTTTTTCGGTGATGTCACGTGCCACGCCATAGGTGCCGAGAAAGTTCTTGCGCGAACGGTCAGTGTGGCCGAGGCGATAGCCGCCCGCCAGTTTGCGCTCGATATTGATGGCCCGTACTTCCACGTGGATCACCTCATCGCGCCGCTTGCCCTGCAAGCGCAATTCGAGCTTGTGATTCAGTGGCACCGGGTCCGCGGCATCGAAGTAGCGGTGCGTTTTTTCCAGGTCTTCAGGATGAACCACCCGGCTGTAGTGGCTGCCGATCAGTTCTTTTCTGCTGTAGCCGAGGCGTTTGATGGTGTTCTTGTTGACAAAGATAAAGTGACCGTCCTGGTCGAGCATGTAGAGCAGATCGGGCGAGTTGTGGACGATAAATTTATGCAGCGCTTCCGATTCCCTGAGGGTTGCGATCATCGCCTGGTTGTCGCGCTCAAGCTGCAGCTTCTCAATGACATTGTTGAGGGAAAAGAGGACCTCTTCCGGGGTATAGGGTTTGCGGATGAAGTCTTTCGCCCCGTTTTTCAGCACATGGAGGGCTTTTTTCAGTTCTGATTCACCACTGACAACAATGGTGCTGGTCGCATGGTGATACTGATTGATTTCCGCCAGCACCGCAATGCCATCGATTCCCGGCATGTGCAGGTCGAGCAGAACGATATGGTAGTGGCGACGCTTGAGTTCAATGAGCGCGTCGGCGCCGCTGTTCACCGCATGGGACTCAAGTCCCTCGAGCTGGAGCACCTGCTGCAGGCTGCGGGCCGCTGCCGCTTCGTCGTCGACAATCAGGATATTCATGTCATGCACTGCCAAATCTTCCCCGCTAAAATGAGCAGGCCGTAAGCCTGAACGGGGAGGCTAGAGGTGGTTAGGGCGCACTGGTTGTGCGCGGGAGCAGAATCTTGAATTCTGTTCCTGTCGCGGAGGAGCAACAGGAAATACTGCCACCCATCTCCTTGAGCAGGTTGTTGACCACGGTCAGGCCGAGACCGGAATGCCCGGCCTTGGTGCTGCTGACCGGACTGAAGAGCTGGGGCAGTATCGCCGGATCGATGCCGGGGCCGTTGTCACGGACGGTGATTTCCACATAGCTCTGCTGGTTCTGGAAGATGCCGTCCCTGGTGCTGGTCTCGATGGTTCCCCCGGGGGGGAGGGCTTCCGCGGCGTTTTTGGTCAGGTTGAGCAGCACCTGTTTCAGCTTGTCCGCCGCGCAGAGCAGTTCGGGGATCTTGTCATCGAGCTGCAGAACCGATCTGATCTGGCCGGTTTTATAGAGAGAATTCGCCATCATCCGGTCCAGGGAGCGGATCAGCTGGTTGATGTCGGTCGGTCGCAGGCCCTGGTCGGGCCCCCGGTCACTGTCCCGGGCATGCAGCAGGATCCGTCCGACCCGGTCGATCTCTTCAGCGATGGCGCGCAGTTCGGTCTGGGCCGGATCCTCGCTCTGCAGTTTTTTGCCAAGGATATACAGGTAATTATTGATGATCGACAGGGGATTGCTGACCTCATGCACCAGTTGCCTGAAGTCGGTGGCCGTCATGCTGAAGTCGGTGCCGGTCATGTCGCTGATGGCGGCATAGCGGCGTGCGATCTCGCTGCCGAACAGCTTGAGCAGGGCCCGGTCGGTCGCGGACAGGGGTTCCTGGCGATCGTCACGCGCAAAGGCGAGCAGGGCGAGGCTCTTGCCCTGCTGGGCCAGCGGCAGGAGGCTGACAGACGGGCTGTCGAGCAGGCGCAACAGCTGGCGATCGGTGATCGAGGCGTTGTCTGCTGCCAGGCTCGTGATCGTTGCGGAATGGAATGCCCGGACGACCTGGCTGCTGTTGTCCTGTGCCGACCAGGACAGTTCCGCCAGTTGCTGCAGGTTGAGGTCGTTGACCGGTTTGAGCGCCGCGCCGGCGCTGTCATAGGTCAGCAGGAGCAGCTGGCGCAGGGGGAAAATACACGAGAAGCTGACCCGGACCTGGCGGGCAAAGGTGTCCAGGTCTGCGCTCTGGGCGGTCGCCGCCGCCTGGGCCAGGGTCACCCGGCGCACCGCCTGGCGCAGGTTGTCCGCCGCCTCCGTATCCTCGGCGAGGGTCCCCGTTGCCTGGTATTCGCCGAGCAGCGCGCGGGCACTGGTCAGCCCCAGGGTTGTCAGCATGGTGACGGTTTTCTCCCGTGCCTCCTCGATGCAGCTAAGGGTCGTTTCCGCTGTCAGGGAGAGCAGTTGCGCCGCCCTGGACAGGGCGGCGGGATCCTGCCGGGGTTGCGGACCACTGTTGAAGGAACTGCCGATGGCCAGGATCTTCAGCAGGGTCGGAGCACTCTGCAGCTCGTCAACCTGGGCGTGCTGGAAGCCGATGGCGTCGGCGATGAAGGAGTCAAGGTGCCAGGTTTCTGCCAGTGCCGCACCGATTTCACAGTGATCGGTGGCGAGCAGTTCCTGTTCCCGCCGGCAGAAGGTCCGGGGATTGTCATAATACTGTTCGAGCAGGGGCAGATAACCGGGGGTGGTGTTGCGCAGCAGGACGAGGATGCCGACCTGATGGAGCAGCCCGGCAAGAAAGGCTTCGCCGGGCTTGTGATAAGCCAGCAGTTTGGCCAGCCGCTCACAGAGATTGGCACAGAAAATCGAGCGGATCCAGACCTGTTCGACCTGCTGGTTGACATCGCTGTTGAACTGGGAGAAAAACTGCTCCAGCGCGCAGGTGGTCACGATGGTCTTGACATTGCTCAGGCCGAGCACAATCAACATGCGGCGCAGATCGCCGATGTCCTTCCACTGGTAAAACAGGGGGGTGTTGGCATAGTGCAGGATCCTGGCCGCGAGGGCGGCATCCTGCTCGATAATCGAGGAAAAGCTTTCAAAACCGGCCTCGTCATCATGACAGAGGTTCAGCAGCTCGACCAGAAGGCGTGGTACGGCCGGCAGGTTGGAAACGGCATAGCGCTTGTTATTGCGATAGATGTGACTCATCCTCGACGCTTTCTGTGCCGCAACAAGGTGATGGCATTGCTGGATCAGTTCAGACGAAAAGCCTTGTGGATACGGAAAAATTGGTTAATTTTACTTAAAAGTCAGGTAAAAATAAACACTTTAATTTTCCTTCATTGTTTGCTTTTCATTTTGTCCGAAGCGGGCGTTCCGCCCGGTTGCAACAGCGTGAGGATCTCGTTGCCCGCGGCCTGGTTGAGCCGCCCCGCCGCCCGGGCCAGTTGCACGGTTTTTTCACCGAGCCGGCAGTAGAACTCGCGCAGTTCGGGCGCCTGAAGCTCCAGGGCGGCGAGATGCCGGGCCAGGGTGCCCGTGTCACCCCGCACGATCGGCCCGGTCAGCGCCTCCTCGACCCCCTGGCTGAGAATGTTCTCGAGGGTTGCCTGGAGCAATGGTGCGAGCAGCTGTGGTGCGGCCTGGGCGGGGATGCCGCAGGCAGACAGCAGCTGACCGGCGGCACTCACCAGGGTCACCAGGTAGTTGGAGGCAACACAGGCGGCGGCGTGGTAGAGCGGCTTGTGTTCCGCCGCCAGGAGCCAGAAGGTGCCTCCCAGGACAGTGACAAGCTCTTCTGCCAGTGCTGTGGCTGCCGCATCCCCTTCCCCGGCATAGGCCGCCAGAGAAAGGCGCGCAAAGGCTTTGTCCCGATCAGCAAAAGGGAGCAACGGGTGCAGGGAAAACAGGGTGACGGCGGCACCGGGATAGCGCATGACCGCCGCCGGATGGACACCGCTGAAATGCAGCAGGGTCGTCGCGGGCGCGAGACAGACCTTTTTCTGCAGGCTGTGGGCGGTTGGCGCGATGAGGTCATCGGGAACCGCCAAAAGCACCAGCCCGGCCGGCGCCGCCGCGCCAAGGTCGGTCGACGCCAGTTGTTCGGAGCAGCCGATAAAGCGGCACGCAGCACTGGCGGACTGGTGCTGCGTGCCGATCACGGCGCACAGCGCATAGCCGGCCCGGTGCAGCGCCCTGGCAATGACGCAACCGACCCGCCCCGGACCGATCAGGGCGACAGACGGTTTTACGCCACCGTTACGCACAGCTGGCCGACCCCGTCGATGGTTCCTTCGAGCCGATCACCACTGTTGATCCGGGCCACGCCGGCGGGGGTGCCAGTCAGGATGATATCTCCCGGCTCGAGGGTAAAGTAGGTGGATATCTCGGCCACAATCTCTTCGACGGAGCGCATCATCTGCGCGGTATTGCCCTGCTGGCGCAGCTCGCCGTTGACCAGCAGGCGCAGTTCCAGGCGGTTGGGGTTGGCCACCGCCGCCGCCGGGGTGAAGGCGGAGAGGGGACAGGAGGTGTCGAATCCTTTGGCGATATCCCAGGGCAACCCGGCGTTCTTCAATTCGCTCTGCAGGTCGCGCAGGGTCAGATCGAGAGCGACGGCGTAGCCGGCGATATGCTGGAGTGCCGCGGTCGCCGGGATATTTTTCCCCTTCAGACCAATCAGCAGGGCGAGTTCCAGCTCGTGGTGACAGTCGCAGGAATAGTCCGGAATCACCACGGTGCCGCCATTTTCGACCAGGCTGGTCGGCGGTTTACAGAAGATCACCGCGCGTTCACTGACGCTGTTCCCCAGTTCGCGGATATGATCGAGATAATTCCGCCCGAGTCCGATAATTTTTCCCGGGGTGAAGGTTTCTCCGGTGGTAAGCTTGATCTGCTGCATGCTTTCTCCTTTACGACAGTTTTCCGGTTCAGGTGCGCGGGGCCTTGGGCAAGGACCAGTTGTAGTGGATCGCCAGCATGCGGATCAGGATCACGCTGCTGGCGGCAATCAGAAGCCTGGTCGGTTCGGCAACCTCGAGGCGGCTCAGGATGACCAGCAACGCGCCGCCCAGGACACAGGCGGAGGCGTAGATCTCCTGGCGCAGAATCAGCGGCACTTCGTTGGCGAGAACGTCGCGGATGACGCCCCCCGCCGTGCCGGTGAGGATGCCCATCAGGACTGCGCCGACCGGGCCGGTGCCGAAGAGCAGCGCCTTGCTCGTACCGATGACGACGAAGGTCCCCAGCCCGATGGCGTCGAGATAGAGCAGCGGCTGGATCAGCGGCGGCAGGTTGCGGTGCAGGACGAAGACCAGCAGTGCGGTGGCAAGGGGCAGCCACAGGTAGATCTCGTTCTGCAGGCAGAACGGGGGGAGGTCGCCGAGGAGGAGATCGCGCAGGGTTCCGCCACCGATGGCCGTGACCATACCGAGGGCGACGACGCCGAACAGGTCCATCTCTTTTTTGACCCCGACCCAGGCGCCTGACGCGGCAAAGGCGACCGTACCGATCAGATCGAGGGTATACAGCAGGCTCATCGATAAAAACTCCCGGGCTGGTCAGCGGCCGGTGACCCCGGCGGCGGACGACTGGTTCATCTGCGCGGTGGTATGTTAATATACCTGCCTGCAAAAAAGACAGGATCAGGATGTTTTTCCCTATTGCCGACACCCCCAAGCCGCCCGGTCGCCCCTATGTCACCTGGGGTCTGATGGCCATCAATATCGGTGTCTTTCTGCTTCTGACCTACCCGGCGACCCGTGCCAGGGTCGATCTTACAGACCCCGTGCTGATCGAATATCTCAAGGTGATCGGTCTTTATGGCAAGGTTTCCGCCCGCGAAGTATATCACTATCTGTCCGCCTATGACCTGATGGTTTTTGAGTTCGGCTTCCGTCCGGCAAAATTCTCCGTGGCGACCCTGCTGAGTTCCCTGTTTCTCCACGGCGGCTTCATGCATCTCGCCGGCAACATGCTGTTTCTCTATATTTTCGGCAATAACGTGGAGTATCGCCTCGGCTGGTGGCGGTTCCTGCTGACCTACCTCGGCTGCGGTGTCATCGCAACCCTGTTTTTTGCCCTCTTCGCCCCGGGCTCCGAGGTCCCGCTGATCGGCGCCTCCGGTGCCATCTTTGGCATTCTGGGGTGTTACTTTCTCTGGTTTCCCCGCAACCGGGTGCGCTGTTTCATTTTTCTTTTTCCTTTTCTCGTGACCACCGTCCTGCTGCCGGCGCGCTGGATTCTCGGGTTTTACCTGCTCGTCGACAATCTCCTTCCCTTCCTCCTTACCGGCAGCTACGGCAGTGGTATTGCCCATGGTGCGCATATCGGCGGCTTCATGGGCGGGCTGGCGATCGCCTGGGTGGGCAACCGTTATGCGTCGCCCGCGCGTCCGCAGCGGCAGGCCGGAGCCGCTGGCGCCGACCGCCCGCTCGCGTCCTTGCAGCAGATCTGTCCCGCCGTGCGGGCGGGGGAGGTGGATGCCGCTGCCCGCTGTTACCTGGGACTGACCAGCCGGGCGCAGCGCCGGCAGGTGGCGACGCAGGATATTCTCAGCGTCGGCAATTACCTGCTGGAGGCCGGGCGAACACAGGACGCGCTCGGCCTGTTCCGCCGGTTTATCGCTGAACGCCCGCGTGACCCGGCCCTTGATCACGCCTATTTCGGCGCCGGCCGGGCGATGCTGAAAAATCCGCGTTACCTGACCAGTGCCTACCATTATTTTCTTGCCGCCATCGACCTGTCACAGGATGAGGTGCTGCGTAAGGATGCCCGCAGGTATCTGCGTCTGATCGAACAGGGCCGCGACGAGGCGGCAGAGGCAGGAGACTGACATGTATTCTCTCGATTACCAGCAACCGGTGTTCCGGCCGCCCTCTGAAGCCGGGTCACTGATCCTGCAGATCACCATCGGCTGCAGTCATAACCGCTGCACCTTTTGCGGCATGTACAAGATGAAATCCTTCCAGCTGCGCCCGGTTGCCGCGATCCTTGCCGAGGTTGCCTCATTGCCACCGGCGTACCGTGCCTCCTGCCAGCGGATTTTTCTCGCCGACGGCGATGCCCTGATCTATCCGCAGGCGGGCCTGCTGGAGATACTGACGGCACTGAACCAGGCGTTTCCCCGCCTCGGCCGGGTCGGCATCTACGCATCCCCGGCGAGCCTGGCCGGCAAGAGTGCCGCCGAGCTGGCGCTGCTGCAGGAACAGAAGCTGCGGCTTCTCTACTTCGGCCTGGAAAGCGGTGATCCGCCGACCCTGCAGCGGGTCAACAAGGGCTATACTGCCGAACAGATGCTCAGCCTCTGCCGCAAGGCGCGCCAGGCGGGAATGAAACTGTCGGTCACGGCGATCCTCGGGCTGGCCGGGCGGGCCCGCAGTGACGCCCATGCCGGCGCCACGGCGGACTGGATCAACCAGCTGTCGCCGGAGTATTTTTCCCTGCTCACCCTCTTCCGGCGCCGTAATGACGCTTTCTTTGCCGGGATCGAACCCTTAAGCCAGGGGGACATTATCGCGGAGGCGCTGCAGCTGGTCAGTCGCCTGAATCCGCACCGGACCATTCTGCGCTCCAATCATGTCTCGAACCTGCTCCATCTTGCCGGCAGCTATCCGAAGGACCGGCAACGGATTATCGCCCAGGCCAGCCACGCCCTTGCGCTGGCGAGGCAGCAGCAGGACTGGTACCGGGCGTTCCCTGATTATGACGAGGATGGTCGGTTTTAAAAGGGGGGGAAGGCAAAGCATGCGCGCACAGCTGCGCCGGTCTGTCTCGACAACAGGCCGGCGCAGGTGGTAGCGGAGCAGCTGGTGCTATTTGCGCTGGAAGCTGTCCCTGGCAAAGGAATAGCTGAACTTCATATGGTCGGTATAGGTTCCCTCGAGAATCGCCACGACATCTTCGGTGAAGACCAGTTCCTCATCCGTCGGAATGACAAACACCCTGACCGGTGAATCGGCCGTGGAAATCATCGTTTCCTGTTTGCGGGTCATGGTCTTGCGGTTTTTCTCGCGATCGAGCCTGATCCCCATGTGTTCGAGATTCTCCAGGGCCTTCTCACGGATCAGCCAGCCCATTTCGCCGACCCCGGCGGTGAAGACAACGGCATCAAGCCTGCCGATGGCGGCACAGTAGGAACCGATATACTTCTTCAGCCGGTAGGCTTCGATCTCCAGGGCCAGCCGGCAACGTTCGTTCCCCGCCTCGGCCGCCTCGATCACGTCGCGCCGGTCGGTGAATTCCCCGGTAATGCCAAGGATGCCGGCTTTTTTATTGAGGATCGCATCGATTTCTTTGGGGGTGAGGTTCTCGCGCTCCATGATGAAAGCGGGAATCGCCGGGTCGATATCGCCGCAGCGGGTGCCCATGACCGCTCCTTCAAGGGGGGTCAGGCCCATGGAGGTGTCGACCGAGATGCCGTTTTTGATGGCCGTATGGGACACGCCGTTGCCGATGTGCATGGTCACGAGGTTACAGTGTTCCGGTTTCTTCCCGAGCAGGACCGCGGCGCGCTTGGAGACATAGAGGTGGCTGGTGCCGTGAAAACCGTAGCGGCGTACGCCGTGGCGGGCGTACCACTCGTGGGGAACCGCGTAGGTATAGGCATATTCGGGCATGGTCTGGTGAAAGGCGGTGTCGAAGATGGCGATATGCGGCACCTGCGGCAGGACCGCCTGGGCCGCCTCGATCCCCGAGATATTGGGGGGATTGTGCAGCGGTGCAAGATGCTGCACCTCTTTGATCGCATCAAGGACTTCATCATCGATCTGGACCGAGCAGGTGAACTTTTCGCCGCCATGGACGACGCGGTGGCCGACGGCGGAAATACTGTTCATGTCCTGCACCACGCCGTGACTGCTGCCGGTGAGGGTTTTGACAATCAGGTGGACTGCGGTTTTGTGGTCCGGACATTCGTACTCTTCACGATAGGTGTCCCGCCCGGGCACCTCGTGGATGATATAGGAATCACCGATGGTGACCCGTTCAACCATGCCCTTGGCGATGACTTCCTTGCGTTTCCAGTCGAACAACTGGTATTTGACCGATGAGCTTCCGCAGTTCAGTGCCAGAATATCCATGCTGCAACCTCCCTTGATGACCATGACATGGTGGAAAACCAGATCGAAACACACCTGTATTTAAAGCGCGCAAAAAACAGCAGCGGCATCCGGACCGGCCGCTGAACCGGCGGTGCGACAGGCCCGCCAGGCGCACAGGCTAGCCCGATTCAGCCTTTTTGCGCAAGTTTTTTTCAGGTCTGGACACTGGCAGTCAGATCGGGTAAAGTGCCAGTGCCTTCAATGGCAAAACCCTGCGAGGGGAATCCCAGAACTTATTATTCAGGAGGAAAAGAGATGGCTTATGTGATTTCTGACGAATGTATTGCCTGTGGTGCCTGCCAGCCGACCTGTCCGGTTGATGCAATTTCCGAAGGGGATATCTACAGCATCGATGCAGAGACCTGCACGGACTGTGGTGCCTGTGTTGATTCCTGCCCGGTGGATGCGATCAGCCCGGCCTGATTCAACCCTGTGCAATGACGATGGAAGGAACGGCGACTGTGTCAAGATGGTCGCCGTTTTTTTGTTCTGTGGTTGAGCGCTTCTGTGGCCGTCCGGCGGACAGCGGTTCTTTGCCCGGGCGTGACGGGGACAGGGCGACGCGCAAGCGGGGGCAGGGTTGCTGCCGAAGGTGACCTGTCGACAGGCTTACTGCGTTGTCGTGCGGGATGAGGTGACCTTGACGCTGAATTCGGCGATATTGGCCGGCAGATCCCGGAAGACGATGTCAAAAGGGATGCTTTTTTTCGGGTCGATTTTCATGTTGCTGAGGTTCTTGCCGAACTGGTTCCCCATCATCTGTTCCAGTTCGTCGAAGCTTAAGGAGCGCAGATCCTCATCGGCAATCGGATTGCCACAGAAGACGGTTTTCTGCTTCAGGGGTTTGCCATTCTGATCATAGAGCACCCCCTTGACCTGGATCGCCGAGCGCGGCTGGGAGAAATTGTTGATGGCTTCACCGCGAATCAGGAAAAGTTCGCCGACCTGGTCGTTGACGAGGAATTTCCCTTCGAGCAGCCCCAGCGATATCTGGCCGGTCAGAGACGGATCCTCGAGCGGCTGGCCGAATTGCTCGCGGATGACCCGGTTCAACTGCTCCGGGCCGTTGACGTAGACCAGAACGCCACCAATGATGACGATGGCGAGGATCAGCAGCAGCAGGATTTTTATCAGGATGGCAAAGATCCCGGTTTTTTGTCCCGGCCGCGGCGCGGATCCTTCCTCGTCCGCGGATGGATCACCCTCTGGGTCATCCGGACCGCTCCCCGGCGTCGCTGCCGCGCGTTCTTCCCACCCGGCTGCCGGCATTTCCCCGTCCCCGTGCTGGCTGGCGTTGCCTGAGGAAAACCGGGTATTGTTGCCGTTGCCGGCATCCAGTTCCTGGAATTTATCGTAATCGAAATCGGTTGCCTGCAGATCAGCGGCGTCGAGGTGGCCGTTGCCGGGGGGGTCATGGGTGAAGGCATCATGGTCGACCAGGGGGACGGGTATCGCCGCGGGCGCCGCTGTGCGTGCCTCGGTCGCCGTGATCGCGGCGGGCTCTGCGAGCGGCCGGTGGACGGTAAAAACGTGCTTGCAGCGGGCGCAGCGAACCTTGCTGCCCTTTTCCGCGATGCGTTCGGCGGCGATGGCGAAGCGGGTCGAACATTTTGGGCAGAAGAAATTCATCTGCGAAGCTCCTGTAACTGTAACAGTGGGGGCTGCCGGGAACCGGACCAGAGCGTGCCGTCCCGGTCTGCCGGAACATTATCCACCGGCGGATTGCGGCGCCCGGCACGGATTGCCATGGCGGGTCAGACTCCTTCGACCAGGTAGATGTCGGCGAGATTGCGGTACTGTTCGTCGTGATCCAGACCGTAGCCGATGATGAAGCCATCGTCCATGGTGATGCCGACATAATCCGCCTCAATCTCCACCTCACGGCGTCCCCTTTTGTCGATCAGGGTACAGATTTTCAGGGAGCGCGGGCTCTGGAGCAGCAGTTTGTTGTAGAGGGATTCGAGGGTATAGCCGCTGTCGACGATGTCTTCGACGATAATGACGTTGCGGTCACGGATCGGCATCTCGAGCCCTTTGCGGAACTCGATAATGCCCGAAGTACTGGTGCCGGAACCATAGCTGGCGAGGCGGACGAAGTCGATCACGGAGGGAACCTCGATGGCGCGGATCAGGTCGGCGACAAACAGGAAGGAGCCTTTCAGGACGCTGATCAACATCACGTCCTGGCCGGCGAAATCCCTTGAGATTTCCATGCCCAGGCGGCTGACTTCTGCTGCGATCCGCTCGCGGGGATAGAGAATTCTGCGGTTCAGATCGGCCATGGTTCCTGTTTCTCCTGCATCTCGAATTATGAGAGCAATCTATAGCAGGAAGAAACTGCTGCTGTCAATTGAAACGGCCTGCCGCCGCAACTCTTTTGCCGGATGGAAAAATCCCTTTATTTCTGCAATTTTAGCGATAGGTAAAGACGAACCACGCGTGGTCTTGAAGGCGCCATGCGCCATGCCCCGTATCCGGCGGCGACCCCTTGCCAGGGGGCTGAACGTGTTTTTTTTCAAAAAACGCTTTCTCAGCAATGCTCTTGTCGCCGCGCTTGTGCTATAGTGGCGCGGTATTTTTTCCTGGCTGCTTCCTGCCCGCAGCGCATCAATCTCTACCTGTTGATTCAATGCCGATTGTCAATGACTAAAGGAGCTCGTATGAGTGAGACCCCTGCCTCCCCGACTGAACGAAGAACCTTCCTGGGCATTCTGCTGGCCGCCATCGGCGCCC
>JAWOIX010000168.1:0-18912 GCA_046484405.1 Pelovirga sp. | reverse complement strand
GCTGTGATCAGCCAATGGTCGCCAGTTCCAGGCGACTCCCCCACCGTTTGATCAGTTCCGCCCGGACCGGGATCGCATCTTGATGTGTTAAACGATCCGTTTGCTCGATATAGTCGAAGGCAGCCTGGCGGGCGCTTTCGAGCAGGCTGAGATCCTTGACCAGGCTGGCGACCCGCAGCTCCGGCAGACCCGCCTGCCGGGTGCCGAGGAAATCGCCCGGTCCGCGGATCTCCAGGTCGGCCTCGGCGATCCTGAAGCCGTCATCGGTCTGCAGCATCACCTCCAGACGGCGGCCGGCATCGTCACTGTAGTGTTCCGACGGAATCAGCAGACAGTAGCTCTGTTCGGCCCCACGCCCAACGCGCCCGCGCAGCTGATGCAGCTGCGCCAGACCAAAACGGTCCGCATGTTCGATTGCCATGACCGTGGCATTGGGGATATCCACCCCGACCTCGATGACCGTTGTCGCGACCAGCAACTGCACGGCACCACGACGAAAGTCATTCATCACCTTCTCCTTATCCGCCCCCTTCATCCGTCCGTGAACCATACCGACGGTCAGCGTTGGAAACATCCGCGTGAAGGCTTCCATTGCTTCCGTCGCCGCCCGCAGATCCGATTTCTCCGATTCTTCGACCAGCGGATAGACAACGTAGGCCTGCCGCCCGGTTTGGATCTGTTCTGCGATAAACTGGTACGCCCTGGTGCGGTTACGGCCGTGATAAATGCGCGTGGTGACGGCTTTTCTTCCCGGTGGCAGCTCATCGATCACCGAAACGCTGAGATCGCCATAGATTGTCATGGACAGAGTGCGCGGGATCGGCGTTGCGGTCATCACCAGGATATCGGGACTCTTTCCCTTGTGTTTGAGGATGCTGCGCTGGCGCACGCCGAAACGATGCTGCTCATCAATGATCCCCAAGCCGAGGCGGGCAAAGGTGACCCCTTCCTGCAAAACCGCATGGGTACCGGCAATGAGATCTATCTCCCCGGCGGCAATCTGTTCGTACATACGTTTCTTTTCCGCCTGGGAGAGGCTGCCGTGCAGCAGGCAGCCGTTCAGTCCAAGTTGCTCCAGCCAGGGCGAAAAGGTTCGATAGTGCTGCTCGGCAAGAATTTCCGTCGGCGCGACAACGGCTACCTGGGCATGGTTTTCAATCGCGATCAGCGCGGCCATCAGCGCGACGATGGTTTTTCCGCTGCCGACATCCCCCTGCAGCAGCCGGTTCATCGGATGAGGCGCCGCCATATCGCGCTTGATTTCGCCCAGGACGCGGCGCTGTGCCGTGGTCAGTTTAAAGGGAAGCATTTTACTTAACGGCAAGGTGTACCTGTGCTGGCAATCGAAGGAGATCCCCTGCTCCAGTTGCACCCCTGCCCGCTTCAGGGCCAGACCCAGCTCAAGGTAAAAAAACTCATCAAAAACAAGGGTTTGTCTGGCGACATCGGTGCCGTTGGCGAGTTTTTCAAGGTCCGCCTGCTGGTCGGGCCAGTGGGCCTGGCGCAGCGCTTCGGGCAGCTGTAGCAGCTGATACCTTGTGCATACCGCCGGTGGCAGCGTGGCGGGCGCGAGTGGCGCGTTGTCGCTGACCAGGGAATACCAGATTTTGCGCATCTGCTTCTGGGTCAGGCCTTCGGTTAAAGGATAGACCGGCAGAATCCGCCCGAAGTTCCAGGGATCGGACTGCCAGAGTTGTTGCAGGTCTGTATCAGGGTGAAGCAGTTCGGAGTCGGGGTGATGAACTTCACTGAGCGGGCCGAAGCGTTTGATCTCGCCGATAAACAGCGCCCGTTGACCGACGGGAAAGCGTTTTTCCAGCCAGGGTTTACGATAGCGGAACCATTTGAGGGAGACTGTGCCGGTAGCGTCACCGACGACAACCTCGAAGAGCCGCCGCCGGGTCCGTTTGGTCTGGCTCTCGCCGGCGACCAGGACGGTGCCGATGAAAACCTCCTGCTGGCCAACACGCAATTGGCGGATGGTTCTGCATTGGCGCCGGTCTTCATAACGCATCGGCAGATGGTACAGGGCGTCACCGATGGTTGCCAGCCCGAGCTTGTGCAGCTTCTCGAGGACCCTGGGACCAACACCGGGCTGGGTTTCCAGGCCGGCATCCAACGGGTTACGGGACGAGACGACCGCGGGCTTTGGCATGACCCCGGGTTAGTTCAGGCGGGAATTCAGAGCAGCGATGAGCTCGTTGATGTCAAGACCATGGGCGCGGGCACCCTGGGCGAGGCTTTCCGTCGAAGAACCGAGGCAACCAACACAGCCCAGGTTGAAGCTGGCGAGGATAGCGGCAGCTTCCGGGTAGAGCTGGAGAAGCTGATCAAAGGTCATATCCTTGCTGATTTTAGATGTCATGCGCCACCTCCGAAACAGGGTTGAATGCCCCGGATTGTCCCATAGAAACCCGTATAAATCAAGCCGGAGGCCGCTGTCTCAGCCGACCTCTAACCGTAGTGAATGCGGGTGACTTCGTAGACCTTAACCCCGGAGGGAACGACCACCCTCACCTCTTCATCGACGGTATGGCCGACCAGGGCCTTGCCGACCGGCGAGGTGATGGAAATTTTCCCATCTTTGATATCCGCTTCATCTTCACCGACAATCTGGTAGGTGACTTCCTTTTCCGTATCGATATCGAACAAGGTCACCCGGGCGCCAAAGACAATTTTGTCGCTTTTGATGGTGGTCGGATCGATGACCTGGGCACGGGCTATCTTGTCGTTGAGCTCCTGGATCCGCCCTTCGACAAAACCCTGCCGGTCTTTTGCTGCATCGTATTCGGCGTTCTCGGAAAGATCCCCATGGCTGCGTGCTTCGGCGATGTCCTGAACCACCTTGGGCCGTTCGACCCGGATCAGGGTTTTCAATTCATCCTGCAATCGCCGATGCCCTTCAACGGTCATTGGTACCGAGTTACTCATGTGCGCCCACTCCTAAAAAAAACAGCGGGCGGTGTCATGGCCGCCCACTGGTTAGATGATAGTATTTTGTCGTCTAGAGGTGTGTATAGTACATCTGCAGCGGTTGGACGTCAAGATCTTCTCGTTGCATCGCCAGGATGCCGTCAGTGACCGCGCTGATTCCGGCGACAGTGGTAAAGTAAGCGATATCGTTCATCAGTGCCGAGCGCCTGATGGAATAGGAATCAGCAACCGACTGGGCTCCCAGGGTGGTATTGAAAACCATCGAAAACTCACGGCTTTTTATCGCATCAACGCAGTGTGGACGGCCTTCCTTGACCTTGTTGATCGTGGTCACGGCAATGCCGTTGGCGCGCAGCACGGCGGCGGTGCCCTGGGTCGCAACGATATGGAAACCGGCACCGGCAAGTTTGCGCATCGGTTCGATGATCTTGTCTTTATCGGCGTTCTTGACGCTGACAAACACGCTTCCCTCCACCGGCAACCTGACTTTGGCCCCGAGCTGCGCCTTGGCGAAGGCCCTGCCAAAGTCAAAATCGATGCCCATCACCTCCCCTGTCGATTTCATTTCCGGCCCCAGCAGGGTGTCAACACCGGGAAACTTGACAAAGGGGAAGACGGCCTCCTTGACCGAGATGTACGGGGGGATGATCTCCCCGACGATATTCTGGTCGGCCAGGCTCTGTCCGGCCATCACCTTTGCGGCGATCTGTGCCAATGGCCGGCCCGTCGCCTTGGACACAAAGGGGACGGTGCGGCTGGCACGGGGGTTGACCTCGAGCAGGTAGATTGTTTCCCCCTTGATGGCGAACTGGATATTCATCAGGCCGATGACCTGCAGCTCGAGGGCCAGCGCCCTGGTCTGGCGGCGGATCTCATCAAGCAGTTGCGCTGACAGGGAGAACGGAGGCAGCGCGCAGGCCGAGTCGCCGGAGTGGATCCCCGCTTCCTCGATATGCTGCATGATGCCGCCAATCACCACATCGGTGCCATCGCAGATCGCGTCAACATCAACCTCAATGGCATCCTGGAGAAATTTATCGATAAGGATCGGATGCTCCGGCGATGCCTCGACCGCGTACTTCATGTAGTTGCGCAACCGTTCGACATCGTAGACGATCTCCATAGCGCGGCCACCAAGGACGTAGGATGGTCTGACGACGACCGGATAGCCGATCCGTTCGGCAATGATTTCCGCCTCGTCAAAGGCCCGCGCCAGACCGTTTTCCGGCTGCCGCAGTCCGAGCTTGTTGAGAAGCGCCTGGAAGCGTTCACGGTCTTCGGCGCGGTCGATGGCATCCGGGGAGGTACCGATGATCGGAACACCGGCCTGTTCCAGGGCCACCGCCAGTTTCAACGGTGTCTGGCCACCATACTGGACAATCACGCCGTAGGGTTTTTCGATGGCAACAATTTCGAGGACGTCCTCAAGGGTCAGAGGCTCGAAGTACAGCCGGTCGGAGGTATCGTAGTCGGTGGAGACCGTCTCCGGGTTGCAGTTGACCATGATCGTTTCAAAACCGGCGGCGGCCAGGGAGAAGGCGCCGTGGACGCAGCAGTAGTCGAACTCGATCCCCTGGCCGATGCGGTTGGGTCCGCCTCCGAGGATGATGATCTTGCGGCGCTCGGTTGGTGCCGCTTCGCATTCCATTTCGTAAGTGGAATAAAAATAGGGGGTATAGGCCTCAAACTCCGCGCCACAGGTGTCGACCCGCTTGTAGACCGGGCGGATGCCCAGACGGTAGCGCAGTTGACGGACGGTATTTTCTGGAATCCGCCAGAGACTGGCGAGGGTACGGTCGGAGAAACCGTAGCGCTTGGCTTCGCGCAGCAGCTCCGCGAAGGTGGCATCGTTGCCGGCCTGCTGCGGATGCTGTGCGAGCAATGTGCGTTCCATGGCGATTATCTGGACGATATTTTCTACAAACCAGGGATCGATGCCGCTTAACTGGCTGATCTGTTCCGTGGTGTAGCCGCCGCGGATCGCATCCGCGAGATACCAGATCCGCTCCCAGCCGGGCACCTGCAGGCGATTGACGATCAGCGCCTGTTCCTCCTCAGTGAAAGGCCGGGTGGCATCGGCGGGATGAGCGAAAATCCGGCTCTCGAAACCATGGGAGCCGATCTCGAGAGAGCGCAGCGCCTTCTGCAGGCTTTCCTTGAAGGTCCGTCCGATCGCCATCGCCTCGCCGACGGATTTCATCTGGGTCGTGAGCGTGGCATCGGCCTGTGGAAATTTTTCAAAGGTAAAGCGGGGAATTTTTGTGACCACATAGTCAATGGTCGGTTCAAAGGACGCCAGGGTTTCGCGGGTGATGTCGTTGGAAATTTCATCCAGCCGGTAACCGACGGACAGCTTTGCCGCGATTTTCGCTATGGGGAATCCGGTAGCCTTGGAGGCCAGCGCTGACGACCGTGACACGCGCGGATTCATTTCAATGACCACCATGCGACCGTCTTTCGGATTGATGCCGAACTGGATGTTGGAGCCGCCGGTATCCACCCCGATTTCGCGAATGATCTTGAGCGAAGCGTCGCGCAGCAGCTGGTATTCCTTGTCGGTCAGGGTCTGCGCCGGGGCGACGGTAATGGAATCGCCGGTATGCACGCCCATGGCGTCGAAATTTTCAATGGAACAGATGATCACCACGTTGTCGGCGCTGTCCCTCATGACTTCCAGTTCGTATTCCTTCCAGCCGATGACCGACTCATCCACCAGCACCTCGTTGGTCGGTGACGCATCGATTCCGGACATGCAGATCTGTTCGTACTCCTCGAGGTTATAGGCAATGCCGCCACCGCTGCCGCCGAGGGTAAAAGACGGCCGGATGATGGCCGGAAAGCCGATATCACCGATGATCTCCATTGCCTCGCTATGGGAATGGGCGAGTCCGGAGCGCGGCATGTCAACGCCGATTTTTTCCATCGCCTGCTTGAACAGCGTGCGATCTTCAGCCTTCCTGATAGCTTCGAGGCTGGCGCCGATCAGTTCGACATTGTACTTTTCCAGGACGCCGCTCTCCGCGACGGCAACAGCGGTATTAAGAGCTGTCTGCCCGCCCAGGGTCGGCAGAACCGCATCGGGACGTTCCTTGGCGATAATCCGGGTGAGCACCTCCGGCGTCACCGGTTCGACATAGGTACGATCGGCAAAATCAGGATCGGTCATGATCGTCGCCGGATTCGAATTCAGAAGGATGACCTCGTAACCCTCTTCCTTCAGGGCCTTGCAGGCCTGGGTGCCCGAGTAGTCGAATTCGCAGGCCTGACCAATGACGATCGGACCGGCGCCGATAATCAGGATTTTTTTCAGATCTGTACGTTTTGGCATGATCGTCCTTTATTTACTGTGGATAAACGGCTGCTGCAAAAGTCAATTGCTGCTTCGCCGGATGCCCTGCGCCTGCTCCAGGGCTGAGAGTACGCCGAAGCAGGTGCGTGAGGCCACCGCTGCACGGCAGACACCGGCGAAGAGCCTGTGTTTATACGAATGACAGGGCGCGCTCAAAGGGCGGCGTGGTAAGACTGCAGCGCCCGCACCTCCCCTTTTCCCTGTAACCGTGCCGCGATCCCCTTGGCCGCCGCGGATGCTGCCGCCGCCGTGGTGATATAAGGGACCTTGTAACGAATGGCAGTTTTGCGGATGTAGGAATCATCGTGCAGACTCTGTTTGCCGATCGGCGTGTTGATCACCAGCTGGATCTCGCCATTCTTGAGCAGGTCGGTGATATTCGGCCGGCCCTCGTGCATCTTCTTCACCTTTGTCGCCGCGACCCCCTGTCCGGTGAGAAAATCGGCAGTCCCCGCGGTCGCAAGCAGTGCAAACCCCAGAGAGACAAAGGTCCGGGCAACGTCAAGAATCTGGCGTTTGTCGGCCTCGGTAACAGTCAGCAGAACGGTGCCGGCAAGGGGCAGACTGGTGCCGGTTGCTTCCTGGGCCTTGTAGAATGCCAGTCCGTAGTTATCCGCCAGTCCGAGAACTTCACCCGTGGAACGCATCTCCGGCCCGAGGAGCGGATCGACCTCAGGGAACATGTTGAAGGGAAAGACTGCTTCCTTGACGCCGAAGTAGGGAATCGGACCCTTCGGAACAAGAGACAGGTCAAGGGGCTGGCCGAGCATTGCCCGGACCGCCAGACGCGGCATGGCGATATTGCAGATTTTCGAGACCAGCGGCACGGTCCGGCTGGCGCGCGGGTTGGCCTCGAGAATGTAGACCTGATCACGGTAGATGGCATACTGGATGTTCATCAGCCCGATGACCCCCATCTCCAGGGCAATCCGCTCGGTGTATTCCGTGATCGTCGCCAGGTGTTTCGCCGCAATATTCACCGGCGGAATGACGCAGGCGGAGTCACCGGAATGCACCCCGGCCATTTCGATATGTTCCATGACTGCCGGTACAAAGGCTTTCGTCCCGTCGCAGATGGCATCCGCCTCGGCTTCAACGGCATCGACGAGGAAAGAGTCGATGAGAATCGGCCGGCCGGGAGAGATATCCACGGCTTTTTGCAGATATTCAAGGAGCATCCCCTCATCATGGACGATTTCCATGGCACGGCCGCCGAGAACGTAGGACGGGCGAACGATGAGGGGGTAGCCAATCCGCTGGGCGATAAGCAGCGCCTCTTCGATGCTGACCGCCATCCCCGACTCGGGCTGCGGGATGGCGAGCTTTTTCATGATCGCATTGAACTGTTCACGGTCTTCGGCCAGGTCGATGGTTTCAGGGCTGGTGCCGATAATGTTGACCCCGGCCGCCTGCAGTTCTGCGGCGATGTTCAGGGGTGTCTGGCCGCCAAACTGGACCACGACGCCTTGCGGCTGCTCCTTGTGATAGATCGACAGGACGTCCTCGACGGTCAGGGGTTCGAAGTACAGCTTGTCCGAGGTGTCGTAGTCGGTTGACACCGTTTCCGGATTGCAGTTGACCATGATCGTTTCATACCCGGCCTCACGCAGGGCGAAGGCGGTATGAACGCAGCAGTAGTCAAACTCGATCCCCTGGCCGATGCGATTGGGCCCGCCGCCCAGGACCATGATCTTCTTTTTCTGGCTGACGGCGACATGGTCCTTGCAGTTGTAGCTCGAATAGTAGTACGCGGCATCGACCACACCGCTGACCGGCACCACATCCCAGGCCTGGGTGATTCCGAGAGCAAGGCGGCGCTGCCGCAGATCCGCTTCCGGGATCGCGAGAATCCGGGCGAGGTAGCGATCGGCAAAGCCATCCTTCTTGGCCTGCCTCAGCAGATCATCAGGCGGCAATTGCCCGGCGTAGCAGAGAATCTGCTCTTCCAGTTCCACCAGTTCCTGCATCTGTTCGAGGAACCAGGCCTTGATATGGGTGCGCTGCTGCAATTGCGCGATAGAGGCGCCCTTGCGCAACGCTTCGTAAATAATGAAATGGCGCTCACTGCTTGGTTCCACCAGCATTTCAAGCAGTTCCTCAAGCGTTTTTTTGTTGAAATTGCTTGCGAAACCGAGACCGTAGCGACCGTTTTCCAGGGAACGGATCGCCTTGTGCAGGGCTTCCTTGTAGGTTTTGCCGATACTCATCACTTCGCCGACGGCGCGCATCTGGGTGCCGAGCTGGTCCTTGACCCCCTTGAACTTTTCAAAGGCCCAGCGGGCAAACTTGACGACGACGTAGTCTCCTGAGGGCGTGTATTTCTCCAGGGTACCGTCACGCCAGTAGGGAATTTCATCGAGAGTCAGGCCGGCGGCAAGCATGGCCGAGATCAAGGCAATGGGAAACCCGGTCGCCTTGGAGGCGAGCGCCGATGAGCGGGAGGTGCGCGGGTTGATTTCGATCACCACGACGCGCCCGGTCTGCGGATCATGGGCGAACTGCACGTTGGTGCCGCCGATGACCTCGATCGCTTCAACGATACGGTGGGCATAATCCTCAAGCCGTGCCTGGAGTTCGGCAGAGATGGTCAGCATCGGCGCGGTACAGAAGGAATCTCCGGTATGAACACCCATGGCGTCGACATTTTCGATGAAACAGACGGTTACCTTCTGGTTCTTCGCGTCGCGCACCACCTCGACTTCCAGTTCCTCCCAGCCACGGACCGATTCCTCGATGAGAATCTGGCTGACCGGACTTAAAGAAAGACCACGTGCGGCAATATCCTCAAACTCTTCCAGGTTGTAGGCAAAACCACCGCCGGTTCCTCCCATCGTGTAGGCGGGCCTGATCACGACGGGCAGACCGGTCCGCTGCACGATGTCGCGGGCCCCTTCGATGGATGTGGCGATGTCGCTGCGTGCAGTTTCTATCCCCAAAGACGCCATCGTCTCTTTGAAGGTCTCACGATCCTCCCCGCGTTTGATCGCCGCAAGATTCACCCCGATCACCTGGACCCCATACTGGTCGAGGACCCCTGCTTCGGACAGGGCCATGGAGAGGTTCAGCGCGGTTTGACCGCCAAGGTTGGGCAACAGCGCGTCGGGACGCTCCTTGGCAATAATTTCAGTCAGTTGCGTGACATTAAGGGGTTCGATGTAGGTTGCATCAGCCATCCCGGGATCGGTCATGATCGTCGCCGGGTTGGAGTTGACCAGGATAATGCGGTAACCGAGTTGCCGCAGGGCCTTGCAGGCCTGGGTGCCGGAGTAGTCAAACTCACAGGCCTGGCCGATGATGATCGGACCGGAGCCGATGATCAGAATACTCTTGATGTCATCACGCTTGGGCATGGATAGTCCTCATTCTTTGTGAAAAAACAGTTAGCGTTTATGGGCTTTCATCAGCGCGATAAAGCGCTCAAACAGGTAGCTGGCGTCGTGAGGTCCCGGCGATGCCTCGGGATGGTACTGCACGGAAAATGCCGGCACCTTGATCAATTCAATCCCTTCGACGGTCTGATCGTTGAGATTGATATGGGTCACTCTCACCTGCTGCGGGTCGAGGCTGCCGGCATCGACTGCAAAGCCGTGGTTCTGTGCGGTAATCTCAACCTGTTGACGTTGATGGTCAAGAACCGGCTGATTGCCGCCACGATGACCGAACTTCAGTTTGTAGGTCGTTCCGCCGGCGGCGATGGAGAGCAGCTGGTGACCGAGGCAGATACCAAAAATCGGCACCTTGCCGAGCAATTGACGGATGGTCTCCTGCGCGTAGTGAAGCGGCTCCGGATCACCCGGGCCATTGCTCAGAAATACGCCGTCAGGATTGTGTTTGAGCACCTCCGCCGCCGGCGTGGTTGCCGGCACCACGGTCACCTGGCAACCCCGGGACACCAGGTTGCGCAGGATGTTGCGCTTGATGCCGAAGTCAAAGGCCACCACCTTGAACGTGGCGGTGGCCGGATCGACATCGGGATAACCGCCGTCAAGGGTCCAGAGCCCTTCGGTGGACTGGTAGGGCGCGGCACAGGTCACTTCCCGGACCAGGTCCCGGCCGACCAGTCCCGGCGCGCTGCGGGCCTTTTCCACCAGGCTCTGCGGGTCGGTATCAATGGTCGAGATGATGCCGGTCTGGGCGCCGACGGTACGGATATGCCGGACCAGGGCGCGCGTGTCGATCCCTTCGAGAGCAATGATGTTCTGCTGTTTCAGGTAGGCATCGAGGCTCATCTGCGCACGAAAATTACTCGGTATCGGGGAGGATTCCCGCACAATGAATCCGCTCAGGTAGGGACGGGCCGATTCGACATCTTCCGCGTTGACCCCGCAATTGCCGATCTGCGGATAGGTCATGGCAACAATCTCGCCATGGTAGGAGGGGTCGGTCAGAATCTCCTGGTAACCGGTCATGCTGGTGTTGAAGACCACCTCGCCGGAAACTTCGCCGCTGGCCCCAAGTGACTTTCCTGTAAAATACTTGCCATCAGCAAGCGCCAGAACTGCTTTCATCCTCACCTCTGTTGTCGAAGGCACAAAAAAGTAAAACGGATACGATCGAGACGAACCCCTGGCGGCGCTGTGCAACACGCCATCAGCCAGACCGGCGGCTCAGTCCGCCGGAACCGCCGCCAGGTCAGGCTGTGTCACGCCGGTACACCACCTGTCCTGCCAGAAAGGTCTGCATGGCGGCGCCGCGCATGCGCCAGCCGTCAAACGGGGTGTTCTTGCTTTTCGACAGAAGCCTGCGCGCCTCCAGGGTCCACTCCAGGGCGGGATCGATCAGGGTCAGATCGGCAACCGCGCCGACTTCAAGGGAGCCGCGCTCGATCCCGATAATCCGCGCCGGCTGACAGGTCATCAGGGCAACGGCGCGCTTCATGTCGATGACACCTTCGCGGACCAGGTTCAGGGTCAGCGGCAGCAGCGTTTCGAGACCAACGATGCCGTTCATGGCGGCGGCAAATTCCACGTTTTTTTCATCGTAATGATGAGGGGCATGATCAGTGGCGATGGCATCGATGGTGCCATCCGCCAGTCCAGCCCGGACGGCTTCGAGGTCGGCCTGGGTGCGCAAAGGGGGATTCATCTTGGCGTTGGTATTGTAGCCGCGGACGGCTTCTTCCGTGAGAGTGAAATGATGGGGTGTCGCTTCACAGGTCACCCTGACCCCCCTGGCCTTGGCCTGGCGAATCAGCTCGACACTGCCTTTGGTTGAGACATGAGCCACATGGAGCCGTGCCCCGGTGAATTCCGCCAGCATGATTTCCCGCGCCGTCGCCGCGTCTTCGGCCACCCAGGGGATCCCCTTCAGACCGAGTTCGGTTGAGACCTCCCCTTCGTTCATGCACCCTTCGCCGACCAGCGACAGGTCCTCGGCATGGGAGATGAGCGGTGCACCGAAGGTGTCGGCGTATTCGAAGGCCCGCCGCATCAGCTCGCCACTGACCACCGGCACTCCGTCATCAGAAAAGGCGACGCAACCGGCCGCTTTGAGTTCACCCATTTCGGAGAGGACATCCCCCTTCATCGCCTGACTGATCGCGGCGACGGGATAAACGTTGGCGCTGCCATGGAGCCGTGCCTTGTTGATGATGTACTCGACCACGGCAACGGTGTCGATGACCGGTTTCGTGTTGGGCATACAGGCGACGGAGGTGACCCCGCCGGCGGCCGCCGCCCTGGTGCCGCTGATAATGTCTTCTTTGTACTCGAGACCCGGATCGCGCAGGTGGACATGTATGTCGATCAGGCCGGGGGTCACCAGCAGGCCTGCGGCGTCAACCTGTTCGGCGTCAGCGACATCCAGGTGGGGGGCAACAGCGGCCACGCGGCCGGCGTCAATCAAAAGATCGCAGATCCCATCAACAGCATTCTTCGGATCAATCAAATGACCTTGTTTAATAAGTATTTTCATGTCAATACCTCAAGTAGTTGATTTAGTCTTTCTGGAGCTGTTCGCCGCCGGCCACGAGATGCAGCAGGGCCATGCGGACGGCAACACCATTCTCCACCTGGTCGAGAATGACATTCTGCGGACCGTCGGCGACAACCGAAGAGATTTCTACGCCACGGTTCATCGGACCGGGATGAAGGACAATGGCATCGGCCTTGGCCAGTTTGATATTCTCCTGGTTGAGACCGAAGAAGCGAGCGTATTCCCGGGTTGAGGGAATCAGGGTTTTCCCCTGCCGCTCCCGCTGAATCCGCAGCATCATGATGCAGTCGGCACCGGTGATGGCAGCGCGCAGGTCGGAATAGACTTCACAGCCAAGTCTTTCGAGGCCCGGCGGCAGCATGGTTCGCGGTCCGGCAACCCGCACGGTGGCGCCGAGTTTGGTCAGGCAGTGGATATTCGAGCGCACCACCCGGCTGTGGGTGATATCCCCGGCAATAGTCACCGTCAGACCGGCAATCCTGCCCTTGTGCTGGCGGATGGTGAAGGCATCAAGTAACGCCTGGCTGGGGTGTTCATGGGTCCCGTCGCCGGCATTGATGACCGAACAGCTGAGTCGTCTGGCCAGGTAATCGCAGGCGCCGGAGGCACTGTGCCGCATGACGATGATGTCCGGGTGCATGGCCTCGATATTCTTCGCCGTATCTTCGAGGGTTTCCCCCTTGACGACGGATGACGAGGAGGCGCTGATGTTGATGGTATCGGCGGACAGCCGCTTGCCGGCAATTTCGAAGGAGGTACGGGTCCTGGTACTGGCTTCAAAAAACAGGTTAACGATGGTTTTGCCGCGCAGGACCGGTACTTTCTTGATCTGCCGGGTGTTGATCTCCTTGAAGCTTTCCGCCGTATCGAGGATGAACGTGATATCGGCGGCAGAAAGTTCCTTGATGGTCAGGATATGTTTCGGGTTGAACGCCATACAGTGCCTCCGCCTCAACTCTTGAGCAGGTGAATCGCTCGTGGAATGTTCTGTTCGTCAAAATCAACCTTGATTTTTTCACCCCGTGCCGTGGGCAGGTTGCGCCCGATATAGTCGGGACGGATCGGCAACTCACGATGGCCGCGATCGATGAGGATGGCGAGCTGGATATTCTGCGGCCGGCCGAGGTCCATCACGGCGTCCATGGCGGCGCGGATCGTGCGGCCGGTAAAGAGAACGTCATCAACAAGGATGACGCGGCGGCCGTCGATCTGGAAGCGAATGTCGGTCTGGCCGACGGCGAGATTCCCGCGCGAGGCCAGGTCATCCCGGTACATGGTGACGTCGATGGTGCCGAAAGGGACCTCCTGCGCCTCGATTTCACTGATGCGCTGCTGCAGCTGCGTTCCCAGATAGGCGCCCCCGGTCCGGATGCCGATCAGGACAAGATCATCAACCCCCTTGTTTCTCTCGATGATTTCGTGGGCAATCCGGGTCAACGCCCGGTTGACTCCGTCCCGGTCGAGAATTTCGACTGTTTCCACCGCCACTTAAGCCTCCTTTTGCCGGAAATAAGGACAAAAAAACACCTGTGCGAATTCCGGCACAGGTGTCAGGTAAATGTATTCGGGCGTATCTGCTCTGTCTGGCATGGAACTGCTCCCTTGCTGACCTCTCGGATCCGCTTAAAGGGGGTTGGGTTCTTCATCGGGTGGGTCAACGTACACCGGACCCGGCACGGCTGTCAATAATTTCGTGTACTGAACGGCGACTTAATGGATCGGTCGTCCGATGCGTTCAAAACGGATCTTTTCGAGCATCGGGGCGCTGGCATCCCAGGACCAGTACTTGATAAAAGCCAGTCCCTTGACCTTGGAATCATCGACAAAACCCCAGAAGCGGCTGTCGTAGGAGAAATCACGGTTATCTCCCATGACAAAATAGTGGTTTTCCGGCACCTTGACGGGGGCCATAAAATCACGCGGCCCGGCCACCGCCGGCAGCGTCTGGGAATCCTTGTAAACTTCCTGCGGCACCCGGTAGGGCTGCCCGTTGACAAACACCTGTTTGGCCCGTATTTCGATCAGGTCGCCCGGCAGGCCGACCAGGCGCTTGATGAAGTCACGCCGCTGAAAGTAGGACTTGCCCTCGTCTTCGGGGAATTCAAAGACGATGACATCTCCCCGTTCAGGACTGCGCAGGGCCAGGTAGCGGTCATCACTGAAGGGCATGCGGGTGCCGTAGATGAACTTGTTGACCAGCAGGTGGTCGCCGATCAGCAGGGTGTCCAGCATCGAACCGGAAGGTATCTTGAAGGCCTGAAAAATAAACGTACGGATGATCAGCGCCAGAACCACGGCAACAATGAGAGCTTCCGACCATTCGCGGTACCAGGGCTTGGGCGGTCCGCCGGAGGTTTTTTTCTTTTTTAGAAAACCCATGAGTTCCTACTCTTTGATTTTGAGAATTGCCAGAAAGGCTTCCTGGGGCAGCTCCACGCTCCCCACCTGTTTCATGCGTTTTTTGCCCGCCTTCTGCTTTTCCAGCAGCTTGCGCTTGCGGGTGATGTCACCACCATAGCACTTGGCGGTGACATCCTTTCTGAGGGCCTTGACCGTTGAACGCGCGATCACCTTGTTGCCGATGGCGGCCTGTATGGCCACTTCATACTGCTGCCTGGGGATAAATTCCTTCATTTTCGCAACCAGCTCGCGACCACGGAATTGGGCCTTGTCGTGATGAACAATCAGGGACAGTGCATCGACCACATCGCCATTGATCAGCACGTTAAGGCGCACCAGGTGGCTCGGGCGGAAGTCGAGGTGTTCGTAGTCGAGAGAGGCGTAGCCGCGGGTAATCGACTTGAGCCGGTCAAAAAAGTCGAGGACGATTTCATTGAGGGGCAGTTCATAAATCACCATCACCCGATGGGCGGTGAGATACTTCAGCTCGCGCTGAATGCCGCGTTTTTCTATACAGAGCCCGAGCACCGCGCCGACATACTCGTTCGGCACGTGGATGGAGGCGAGCACAAAGGGCTCCTCGATCTTGCTGATAAACTGCATCTCGGGGAGCATGTTGGCGCTCTCGACGTGGAGCAGTTCCCCCTTGACGGTGGTGACCTTATAGACAACCGTTGGGGCGGTGGTAATCAGATCGACATTGAACTCACGTTCAAGACGTTCCTGGATGATCTCCATGTGGAGCAGTCCGAGGAAGCCGCAACGGAAGCCGAACCCCAGGGCGAGGGAATTCTCCGGCTCGAAGGAAAAAGCCGCATCGTTAAGGCGGAGCTTTTCCAGCGCATCGCGCAGGGCATCATACTCGCCGCTGTCGATCGGGTAGAGTCCGGAAAACACCATCGGCTTGACCACCTGGTAGCCGGGCAACGCCTTCTTGGCAGGGGTGTGCAGATGGGTCAGGGTGTCGCCCACCTTGGCATCCCCAACCACCTTGATGCCGGCGATGACAAAACCAACCTCCCCGGCGCCGAGGCTTGGCAGTTCCACCGGATGGGGCGTGAAGGCGCCAACCTTGTTGACTTCGTAACTGCCGCCGGTGGCCATCAGGCGGATCTTGTCGCCCTTCTTCACCGTCCCTTCAAAAATCCGCACCAGGATGATGACGCCCTGGTAGGAGTCGTACCAGGAGTCGAAGATCAGTCCCTGGAGCAGCCCCTGCGGATCTCCTTTGGGCGCTGGTATTTTCTTAACCAGCGCTTCAAGAATCTCGGCAATCCCCTTGCCTTCCTTGGCGCTGGCAAAGATTGCATCGCTGGTGTCGATACCGATAATGTCCTCGATTTCGGCGCAGACGCGGATCGGATCGGCGCTCGGCAGGTCCACCTTGTTCAGTACCGGGAAAACCTCGAGATCCTGATCGATCGCCATATAGACGTTGGCGAGGGTCTGGGCCTCGACGCCCTGGGCCGCATCGACAACCAGCAGCGCTCCTTCACAGGCAGACAGGGAGCGACTGACCTCATAGGAAAAATCGACATGCCCCGGGGTGTCGATCAGGTTGAGAATATAGTGCTGGCCGTCACGGGCGGTATAGGAAAGTCTCACCGCCTGGGCCTTGATGGTGATCCCGCGCTCTTTTTCCAGCTCCATTTTGTCGAGATACTGATCCGATCTTTCCCGATCGGTCAGGGCGCCGGTAGCTTCGAGCAGGCGATCGGCGAGGGTCGACTTGCCATGATCAATATGAGCGATGATGGAAAAATTACGAATCTGCTTCAGGTTCATGGTCACTCAAATGGGCGATAAGGAGGAAACGACATTTAATAAACTCGCTATCCTATGCGGGAAGGGGCAGCTTGTAAAGAACAAAGCAGCACGGTCATCCGGGCGGATGCGCGCTGCCAGGTCAGCCGGGTGGTCAATGAGAACCCGGCAGGGCGCCAGCCTTGCGCGCCGGCGTCAGAAACACCCAGCATTCAGCGACAATCATCCCGGCGAGGATCAGCGCTCCACCGGACCAGGCGAACATGCTCAGCCGGTCCCCTGCCAGCCACACGGAAAAAATCGCCGCGAAAACCGGCTCGAGGGTATAAATCAGGGCCGCCCGGGTCGGGGTCGTGCGCTGCTGGTAGGTGGTCATGGCCCAGAAAGCAAAGACCGTGGCGAACACCGAGGTGATGATAATGGCGGATACCAGGGAACCGGTCCAGCGCTGTGGCCAGGAGACCGGTTCGAACATCAGGCTGCCGAGAAGACAGAACAGGGCCATGGTCGCGATCTGGACAAAAGCCAGGGCACGACCGTCATAACCGCGGGTAAAAACATCAAGGCCAAGGATGTGCAGGGCGACGAAGATGGAACAGATCAGCACCAGCAGGTCGCCCAGGTTGAAATGCCAGGGGGATTGCCAGGTGAGCATAAACAGACCGATCAAGGCCAGGACGACGCCGATTTTTGACCCGGGCGCGGCCGGCTTTTTCAACAGCGGGCCGGCCAGCAACGGCACCCAGACGATATTCAGTCCGGTCAGAAACCCGGCATTGGTGGAACTGGTCAACTCCAGTCCGAAGGTCTGAAAGAGATAGGCGAGAAACAGCAGGGAGCCGAGGAGAATGCCCAGCAGCCAGCCACGCCGGTCAAGGGAGGCAAAGCCCCCGCGGCCGGCCAGCAGCGCCAGCAACAGGGCGGCAAGGGCAAAACGGACCCAGAGAAAGGAAAGAACCGGGGTCTGGGCGATAGCATCCTTGACGATGGGAAAGGTCGCCCCCCAGAACAGGGTCACGCATGCAAGCATCAGTTCGGCGCCCAGTTGACGGCGGTTGATGCGGGAGGTTACTCTTGTGGACATGGGTCGCCGTATCGCTGTTCTATGATCAGTAGCTGTTTAATCTTGTTAAGGAATAAACAATCATGATATAAGCGGATCTGGCGTAAAACAATCAAAATTTACCATTGTTTTTTTGTTCTATGGTTTTTGTTGATATCAGTCTTTTCCGGCGGTGACAGCGACGATGAGCCCTTCTGACAAGACCCACCACGAAGCTGTTGAGGTGATCTGCCCGCGTTGCCGCCATACGGAGATCATCTATTTTCCCGTCGATGATCTTCCCATGTGTCCCGACTGCAGGATTCGCATGTCGATTTCAGAGCTGCTTGATGAAGGAAAGTCCTATTAGTCCGGTTTGCCCCGCCGGTCATCCCTGCCGATACCGGTCAATCTACTACCATGTGATGGAGTGAAACAATGAAACGGATGAAAGTACTGCTGGGTTGTCTGCTCGTGCTGGGAATGCTCTTCCCGGTTGTGTCCAGTGCCGATGTTCTCGATGAGATCCTGCAGCGCGGTGTTCTGCGCGTTGGTATGGAACCGGGCTACATGCCCTTTGAAATGACCAACCAGCGTGGTGAGATTATCGGCTTTGACGTTGACGTCGCCAGGCGTATGGCAAATGCCATGGGGGTCAAGCTTGAACTCGTCAGTACCGCATGGGATGGTATTATCCCGGCGTTGCTGACCGACAAGTTCGACATCATCATGAGCGGCATGACCCTGACCCAGGAGCGCAACCTGAGCGTCAACTTTGCCAATCCCTACATCGTTGTCGGCCAGACCGTCCTGATCCGCAAGGAGATTGCCGGGGATGTCAAATCCTACCGCGACCTGAACGATCCGAAGTACAAGGTTTCCTCCAAGCTCGGCACGACCGGTGAGCAGGCGGTCAAAAGAATGATCCCGAAAGCCGAGTATGTCTCCTTTGAAACCGAGCAGGAGGCGGTTCTCGACATGCTCAATGGCAAGGTCCACGCCGTTGTTTACGACCTGCCCCTGCTGTCCATCACCAACGCCCAGCGCAATGACGGCAACCTGGTGTTTCTCGATGAGCCCTTCACCCACGAGCCTCTCGCCTGGGCCATTCGCCGCGGTAACCCCGACTTTCTCAACTGGCTCAATCACTTCCTCAACCAGATCAAGAGTGACGGAACCTACGAGCAGATTTACAACAAGTGGTTCCTCGAAGATGAATGGCTCAAGCAGATTCAGAATTGATCTGTAATCTATCATCTCCTGCCGCTGACACATCCCTCCCCGGGAGGTGTCAGCGGTTTTTTCATATCAACAGAGGTAGACGACGCACGTGAAGAGCTTGCGCAAAGACTGGCCCTGGCAACTGCTGACCCTGCTGATCCTCATCAGCATCGGTGTCGGCCTCTGGGTTGCGACCAGCAAGGTCAATTACACCTGGCGCTGGAACCGGGTCCCGCAGTATTTTGTCTATCATCAGGAAACAGTCAAA
>JAWOIX010000137.1:0-13646 GCA_046484405.1 Pelovirga sp. | reverse complement strand
TGCTCCAGCTCGTCTTTGGACTGCAGGCGGCCATTCTCTTCTGTGCCCTGCTTTTCGCTGTCGCTTTTGTGGTCATCCTGGCGGTTAATGAAGCCCGCGGACGTCTGCAGGCGCAACTTCGGGGCAAATAAAAAAATTGATGTTGTCTGCGCATTGTAGTACTTTATCCTTCGCTGCGCCTTTCTCTCTGCAATTCTCCTGTCAATTACGAGGGATTCAAATCATGTTGGTCATCCAGAAGGCACGTACCATTGACCCGGAAGGGAAGTTCAACCGGGTTCTGGACTGTGCCCTGAAACTGTTTGTCGAAAAGGGCTATCATCGTGTTTCCGTCCCCGACATCGTCGAAGCTTCAGGGGTCAGCACCGGTGCCATCTATAACCTTTTCGGCAACAAGGAAAATCTGGCGCGAACCCTGCACAACCGGATTCTTGACGGGTTTCAGTCGGCCTTCCAGGAACGTCTGCGTGGTCGCGACTCGGCCTACGACAAGCTGCGGGCATTTGCCGAGCTGGTGTACGAACTCACCGATGAGGACCCGCTGACGATGGAATACCTGATGTTCATGAAACACACCGAGTTCATGGGTGAGATGGCGCCCATCTGCATGACGGAACCTTTCCGGGTGATCCGCGAGATTGTGAAACAGGGGATCGCGGATGGTGAAATCCGTCCCGGATCCTACTTCGTTAATGCTGTGTCCTATACCGGGGCGATCCTGCGCCCGGCCCAGCTGCGTCTCGAGTGTGTTCTGCAAACCCCGCTGAACGAACTGGCCGAAGACTTCATCGCCAACGCCTGGGCGGCCATCAAGGCCTGAGCTCTTGTTCGTCACGGCACACCAATCCCTGTTGATCTGTTAAACTTTCCGCAACAGCCCCTTGCTGATCCGGCAGGCCGGTCGCCGGCCTTGTACTGGGGGTGCTGTTCAATCCCCGCACCCAAGGGGCAGATCCAGGACCTGTTCACACCGGGAGCTAACGGCCGATGACCATCGACCAGATCGTCCTGTTCACCATTGTCGGCGCGACCATCGCTCTGTTTCTCTGGGGCCGCTGGCGCCATGATGTCGTGGCGCTGATGGCGCTGCTGGGCTGTGTCTTTGCCGGTCTGGTTCCAACCGAAGAAACATTTGCCGGCCTTGGCCACCCCGCCGTAATCACTGTCGCCTGCGTCCTGATTCTCAGCTATGGCCTTAAAACCAGCGGCGCGGTGGACGCCCTGGTCCAGCGCCTCCTGCCAAAAACCGAGAGAGTCCTGCTCAGCCTCGCCACGCTCATCGGCCTTGGTGCACTGCTGTCCGCCTTCATGAACAATGTCGGGGCGATGGCCCTGCTGATGCCGGTCGCCATTCAGCTGGCGAAAAAACATCAGCTGCCGCCGGGCAAGGTGCTGATGCCCCTGGCTTTCGGCACCATCCTCGGTGGCATGACCACCCTGATCGGCACCCCCCCCAATCTGATTGTCTCCGGTTTTCGCAACGATATTGGCAGTGGCGGCTTTGGTATGTTTGATTTCACCCTGGTCGGGGGAGCGGTCGCCGGCACCGGTATCGCCTTTCTGCTGCTGCTGGGCTGGCGCCTGGTGCCGACACGGGAGGAGGCGGGTGCAGCAGGGTTTGATACGGGGAAATACCTGACCGAGGCGCATGTTACCGCCAATGGCAAAGCGGTGGGAAAAAGCCTGCGTGAGGTCGAGGAGGCTCTGGAGGAAATCGATGCCCAGGTCGTTGGCCTGGTTCGTAACGAGCTGCGCATCACCGCGCCGCATCCGGCTCGCATCCTCAAGGCCGAGGACATCCTGGTCATCGAAGCGGAGCCGGACGCTCTCTCCGCCGCCCTGACGGCACTGGATTTGACCCTGGAAGAGGAAGTTCCCCTGGTTGACGCCGAACACGAGGAGACAGAGGAAGACGCCGAGAAGACAGAGAAGGACCGGACAGAGACGGAAACCTCGCGCAAAGCCTCAAAAGACAGCTCCGCCAAGGAGATCGACATTCAGGAACTGGTCGTCATGCCGGCCACCGGACTGATCGGCCGCACCGCCAGCGGCATTCAGCTGCGCAGCCAGTTTAACCTGAACCTGCTGGCCATTTCCCGGCAGGGACATCGCTCGATCAAACGCCTGCGGACGACCCCGATCCACGCCGGGGATGTGCTGCTGATGCAGGGAGGATCTGCCGCCCTCGCCGGCTTCATCGCCACCTTCGGTTGCGTCCCCCTCGCCAAGCGGGCGATCACCCTGCCCGACAAGGGACAGGCGATCATGGCGATGGTGATCATGGCTCTGGCAATTGCCGCAACGGCTTTTGGGGTGGTGCCCGCAGCCATTGCCTTCGCCAGCGGAGTTCTGGCCTACATGCTGTTACGCATTGTTCCGCCACGTAAGGCCTATGAGGCCGTCGACTGGTCGATCATCGTACTGCTTGGGGCCCTGATCCCCGTCGCCGGCGCGATGACCACAACCGGCAGTGCCGACCTTCTGGCACAAACACTGCTGCATAACGTCGCCGGGGGTCATCCCGTGCTGACCCTGGGCCTGTTACTGGTCCTCACCATGGTTCTCACCGATTTCATGAACAACGCGGCAACCGCAGCCATGATGTGTCCGCTGGCCATCAGCCTCGCCGGCGAACTGCAGGCCAATCCGGACACCTTTCTCATGGCGGTCGCTATTGGTGCCTCCTGCGCCTTTCTGACCCCCATCGGGCACCAGAACAATACCCTGATCCTCGGCCCGGGGGGGTTTCACTTCAGCGACTACTGGCGACTCGGACTGCCGATGGACCTCATTGTCGTTGCTGTCAGTATCCCGATGCTGCTCTGGGTCTGGCCCCTGTGAAACGATCCCTGCAACGGCAGCGCGTGCTCCTTGCTCCACCCAATTCCTACCAGTCCAGTGTAGTTCTCCTGATTTTAACTTGACATTCTTTGTCGTGTTAACTATTGTTCTTCCGAAAGTGATATTCGTCCATTTGTATGTTCCTCCTGTGTGCAGTCGTTTGTGACCGCCGCTGGCGGGGCAGCAGCACAGGGAGATTGACAGATGAGCCAGATCTACAACGACAATTCACTCAGTATCGGCCAGACCCCGCTTGTTCGCCTGAACCGGATCACTCCCGGTGGGGCCATCGTTTACGGCAAGATCGAAGGCCGCAACCCGGCCTTCAGCGTCAAATGCCGGATCGGTGCCTCCATGATCTGGGATGCCGAACAAAAAGGGTTGCTCGGCAAGGGAGCAGAAATTGTCGAGCCGACCAGTGGCAACACCGGGATCGCTCTCGCCTTTGTCGCTGCAGCGCGCGGACTGCCCATTACCCTGACCATGCCGGAAACCATGAGCATGGAACGGCGCAAGGTCCTCAAGGCCTTTGGCGCCAACCTGATCCTCACCCCCGGCGCCAAAGGGATGGGTGGGGCAATTGCCGCTGCCGAGGAACTCGCCGCCAGCGATCCGAAAAAATATGTGCTGCTCCACCAGTTCAAGAACCCGGCGAATCCCGCCATTCACGAGCAGACCACCGGTCCGGAAATCTGGCAGGCCACCGGCGGCAAGGTCGATGTCCTGGTTTCCGGTGTCGGGACCGGCGGCACCATCACCGGCATTTCCCGTTATTTTGAGAAGGTGAGAGGCCAGGCTCTCCACTCCGTGGCGGTGGAGCCGGCGGACAGTCCGGTCATCACCCAGAAGCTCGCCGGTCAGAGCCTGCAGCCCGGTCCCCACAAGATCCAGGGCATCGGCGCCGGATTTATTCCCGACACCCTCGACCTGGATTATGTCGACCAGGTCGAGCAGGTCAGCAATGACGAGGCGATCGAGTTCGGCCAGCGCCTGGCACGCGAAGAAGGCATTCTTGCCGGGATTTCCTGCGGTGCAGCAGTGGCGGTTGCCGCCCGCCTGGCCGCACGGGACGAGTACGCCGGTAAAACCATCGTCGTGATTCTTCCCGATTCCGGCGAACGTTACCTTTCCAGTGTGCTGTTTGAAGGAATTGTCTGAACGAATAGATTCCTGCACGGATAGCAGGCATGCGCTGGTCATCCCCCGCCAGGGCGTGCCAAGCGCTGCATGGCAGCGTGCATAACGTCGGGAGGCGGCTTTCTCCCGACGCAGACTCATCGTGAGTGGTGGAGGGACAGGCCCTGTGAAACCACAGCAACCGGCCCCGGCGGGGACGTCAGGTGCTAAATCCTGCCCCGCGCACAATCGGTCGGGGAAAGATGAGAACGGAGCCCGACCCGCCCAGGTAACCACGGCCCCTTCTCATGGTAGTGAGAGAGGGCCGTGGTTTTTTGCTGGGGATCCTGACAACCAGGGGAGTAAGATCATGGACAATCGACGTCCGCTAAGTTCGGCCAGTCGCACCGTGCAGATCGGCACCGGAACAGACCGGCAGACCGGCGCAATCAGCTTTCCCATCTATCCGAGTGCGACCTATCGTCACCCTGGCGTTGGCCAGAGTACCGGCTACGATTATACCCGTTCCGGCAATCCGACCCGCCAGGTTCTTGAAGAAGCCCTTGCCGATCTCGAAGGCGGCGCCCGCGGGCTGGCCTTTGCCTCCGGGATGGCCGCCCTGACCACCCTGTTCCTGCATTTTTCCAGCGGCGACCACCTGGTTGTGTCCGAAGATCTGTACGGTGGCACCTACCGGGTTCTCGATCAGGTTTTTACCAAATTCCAGCTTGGTGTCAGCTATGTTGATACCAGTTCCCTGGCCGCGGTCAGGGCGGCCCTGCGCCCGCAAACCCGGGCACTGCTGGTCGAAACGCCGGGCAACCCGCTGCTTGGCATCGCTGACCTGGCCGCCCTGGGGAAGCTCTGCGGCGAGAAGAACCTGCTTTTTATCGTCGACAACACCTTTCTGACGCCGGCATTGCAGCGACCTTTCGATTTTGCCGCTGACATCGTCATCCATTCGGCGACCAAGTACCTCGGTGGTCACAGCGACCTCTGCGCCGGCGCCCTGGTTACGCGCACGGCGGAGCTCGGTGAACGATTTTATTTCCTGCAGAATTCCACCGGTGCTATCCTGCCACCCCAGGACTGCTGGTTGCTGATCCGCTCTCTCAAAACCCTCCATCTGCGCGTCGAACGTCATTGTCACAACGCTGGCGTGGTCGCACAGTGGCTCAGCACCCATCCCCGGGTGACGAAGGTCTACTATCCCGGCCTGGCAGACCATCCGGGACATCTTCTGGCCGGACGCCAGGCACAGGGCTATGGCGGCATGCTTTCTTTCCGGGTGGACAGCGGCGCACGCGCCCGCCAGGTGCTGGAGCGCCTGCAGCTGATCTCCTTTGCCGAGAGCCTCGGCGGGGTGGAATCCCTCATCACCCTGCCGGCAGTTCAGACCCATGGCGACATTCCCGAGGCCGATCGGCAGCGCCTCGGCATCGACGATTCCCTGCTGCGCCTCTCCGTCGGCCTTGAAACACCGGAGGACCTGCTCGCCGATCTGTCCCAGGCGCTGCGCTAGCCGGACAGATCGTACCGCGCCGCCGGTTATCCCGCCGGGATGCCGCGTCTGCCGAAAACCCTTTCTTTTTTTACGGAGATATTCATGGCAACGGACCGCAAACGCATTGCCACATTGCTGGTGCACCAGGGGCAGGATCGCGACCCCGCCACCGGCGCCGCGACGGTACCGATCTACCAGGCATCCACCTATCATCATCCCGGCGGCGCGGCCCAGGCGTTTGATTACGCCCGCAGCGGCAATCCGAGCCGGCAGCAGGTGGAAGAAGCGATTGCCCTGCTTGAGGGAGGGGTCGCCGGGTTTGCCTTCGCCTCCGGCATGGCCGCTATCGGCAGCGCCCTGTCGCTGCTCCAGGCAGGGGATCACCTGCTCGCTCCCGACGATCTCTACGGTGGCAGCTATCGTTACCTGACCATGATCCTGCCGCGCCAGGGGATTGAGGTCACCCTCGTCGACCAGTCGAATCCGGCCGCAGTACGGGCGGCGCTCCGCCCCAACACCCGGGCCCTGTTCCTCGAAACACCATCCAACCCTCTTTTCAAAATGACCGATCTGCGGGTCATGGCGGAGATTGCCAGGGAGCATGATCTGCTCACCCTGCTCGACAACACCTTTATGACCCCGTTGCTGCAACGCCCTCTCGATCTTGGCATCGATGTCGCCATCCACAGCGCAACCAAGTTTCTCGGCGGCCACAGCGACCTGCTCGCCGGGCTGGTAACGGTGCGCAACCAGGAGCTGGCCGGGCGTATCAAGCGTTTTCAGAATGCCTTTGGTGCCGTGCTTGCCCCCTTCGACAGTTTCCTGTTGTCGCGCGGCATAAAAACCCTCAAACTGCGCCTCGAAGCGTCACAGCAAAATGCCGCAGAACTGGCGCGCCGTCTTGTCACCCATCCGGCGATCGACAAGGTTCTTTATCCCGGATTACCCGACTTCACCGGTCGTGATGTCCACTTTTCCCAGGCCAGCGGCGCCGGTGCGGTCCTCTCCTTCACCCTCAAAAACCCCGGCGCGGTCGCCGCGCTGCTCCAGCAGGTCACCCTGCCAATTGTCGCCCCGAGCCTCGGCGGCGTCGAAACCATCCTGACCCATTGCTGGAGCATGTCCCACGCGGCAATCCCGGCAGCAACCAAGGAAACCATGGGGATCGGCCGGGGGCTGTTGCGGATTTCCGCCGGCATTGAAGACATCGAGGATCTGTGGGACGATCTCGACGCCGGGTTGAACGCCAAAGGATGCTGACCGGCGCGTACGAGCATGACACCAGATACCTGTTCCCCCTGACCCGTGCGTGCTTTGCCTGAGCTGTTGATGGACCGCCTGCCGAGAAAACTCGCCAACCTGTTCCTTATCCTGTTTTTCGCTGCCGCATTGTCGGGACTTGGTGCCGCTGTTGTTCGCCTTTATGGCGGGTGGTCCGTCTTCGCCGACATGCACCCGGTTCTGCAAACTGCCTGCCTGCTGAGTGGCGTGCTGGTCTATCTCGGTTTCGGCTTTAATCGTCACCTGCCGCTGCGCCTGTTTCTGCCCCTGTTTGCCTGGCTGCTCTGGGACCTGGCCCGGTGGTGGCCGCTCACATCCTTCACCGGCACCGCGGGCGAACTGCTGTTGGCCATTGCTCCCCTCCTCCTCGGCGTCATCGTGCTGAAACGCAACGCCGGCAGCAATGGCGGCAGCCTGCTCCTCGTCCCCGACCAGTTCGCCGGTCCGGCATTCAGCCTGGCCCGGCTGCTTCGCTTCACCCTGACCAGCCTGCTGGTGCTCCCGGTCCTGACGCTGCTGATTCTCTTCAGCCTCGCCGGCAACCTGCTCGACAGCAGCAGCGGCGGCTTTGTGCAGCTGAAAGCTGATGGTCTCTATATGACCGAGAAGGTCTATCAACGGCAGGAAAAGCAGATTCGGCTGGCGGCGATGATCCACCTGGCACAACCGGACTACTATGAGGATCTGCTCGCCACCATCCCGACCCGGCGGACGTTGATCCTGGCGGAAGGGGTCAGTGATGAGCTGGGATTGATGGAACGGGGTTTCAGCTATGACGGCGTCGCCAGGGCCCTCGGGCTGTCGGCCCAGGAGACGTTTCCCTTTGCCGGACGGTGGATTACCCGGGCGCAGCTGGAGCGCCCGGTCGCGGAAGCGTCAAACGGACCGGATATTCTTGCTGCAGATGTCGACCTGCAACAATTCGATCCGCGCACGGTTGCCGTGCTCAACGCCCTGGCACGCTACGTTCTGCGCGGCGACTCGCTGCTGGAGGGGTATCTCGCCTTCAATCGCTGGGCGCAGGAACAGATGACTGCTGCAACCCAGCAGGTGATGATGACCGACCTGATTGACAAGCGCGACCGCGCGCTGGTCGCGCTTTTCCCTCCGGCCCTCAAACACTACGACATCCTGGTGGTTCCCTGGGGGGCCCTGCACATGAAGGGGATAGAGGCGGCCGTTCTGGAGCAGGGCTTTACCCTGCGGGACTCCCGCCAGCGCCGCAGCATCAGTTTTTCCCGGCTGCCCTACGATAAGCTCTGGTCTTACTTGCGCGGCTCAGACTGATCCGCTGCCGTGACCGCGCTGATGCCGGCGAGGTATCCGGTTGACCAGCACAGCTGCAGATTATACCCCCCGGTCGGTCCATCGAGATCGATCACCTCCCCGGCAAAATAGAGATTGGCAATCTTCCTCGAACGCATCGTGCGCATATCGATGTCGCTGATGGCAATGCCTCCCGCGGTGATGATCGCCCGTTGCGGCGTATCCAGGGCGGTCACCTTGAGAGGCCACTCCTTGAACAGATCAAGCAGCCGCAACCGCTCTGCGCGACTGACCGAATGACATTTCTTCTCCGCTGCGATGCCGCTTAAGCGGATAAACAGCGGAATCAGTGCCTGCGGCAGCAGCTGTCCCAGGGCCTTGCCAAACGCGCGGTTGTTATGGGTCGCCAGTTCGCGCTGCAAGCGGCGATCAAAGAGATCCCTGCTGACCGCCGGCTTGAGATCGAGGAGCAGCTCGACCGGTCCCTGATCCAGCGCGCTGCGTACCGCTGAACTCATATCCAGAACAATCGGCCCGCCGATCCCCCGACGCGTGAAAAACGCCTCGCCAAAGCGCTCGGCGATGATGCGTCCCTCCTGGCGGGCGCTGATCCGGATATTGCGCAGGTTCAGGTTGAGCACGTCGGCAGTCCAGTCGGCCGCAAGCTGCAGGGGCACCAGTGCCGGCTGCGGCGTCACCAGCCGGTGTCCGGATGCCGTCGCCCAGCGATATCCGTCGCCGGTACAGCCGGTTTCGGGATAGGACAGGCCACCGGTGGCAACAACGACCGCGGTGGCGGCATACTCCCCGCTCGTCGTCTTCACCGCCCGCACCCGGTCACCCTGCAGCAGGAGCTCCTGCACCGTACAGCCGGTCCGCAGGTCAACCCCGGACTCCCGGACAAAGGAGACGAGCAACTGCTGCACCTCCGGGGCTCCTCCTGTCGCCGGGAACATACGTCCGCCACGCTCTTGCTGCAGGGGCAAGCCGCGCTCTTGAAAGAAATCGATGGTCCGGTCTACTCCAAAACGGTAGAGAGCCGTCAGCAGCGCCTTGCCCTGCCGGCCGAACTGGTCGCAGAACAGCCTGGCATCCTCCTGCTGATGGGTGATGTTGCAGCGCCCCTTGCCGGTAATCAGCAGCTTGGCACCACAGCCGGGATTTTTTTCCAGCAGCAGAACCCGTGCGCCCTGGTTGGCAGCGACTCCGGCAGCAAAACATCCGGCGGCACCGCCGCCGATCACGATAAGGTCAAAATCGGGCATGCTCTCATTCCTGGCAATGAAGGTCAGCGGCTCACCGGCGGCGCTGCTGAAGGCTCATGAGCGGCGGTTCCGTCTGCTGCCGCAGATCCGGATGCCGTTACCAGATCGATATCGTAGGCCGCGGCAAGATATTTCAGGTAGGCGGCATCCTCGCAGATGCTTTTGGCCGGTTCGTCGGAAATCTTTGCCACCGGCCGACCGTTGGCGGCGACCAGCTTGATCACCATATCGAGGGGCGCATGACCGACATCATTGGTGAGGTTGGTGCCGATACCGAAGGCGGTGCGGATCCTGCCATGGAAATGCCGATAGATGTCAAGCATCCGCGGAAAGGTCAGCCGGTCGCTGAACACCAGGGTTTTTCCACGAGGATCGATCCGCATATGACGGTACATGGCCAGCGCCTTCTCGCCCCAGGCGATGGGAGGTCCACTGTCATGGCGCAGGCCATCGTAAAGCTTGCCAAAGTAGGGGTCGGAAAAATCGCGGATGAAGGCATCCATGGAATAACAGTCGGTCAGGGCAATCCCGAGGCGACCGCGGTACTCCCGCACCCAGCCTTCAAGAGCCGCCTTCTGGGCATCGGCCAGACGCGTGATCGCCTGCCAGGCCTGGAACCATTCATGTGCCATGGTGCCGATCGGCATGGTCTCGAGACGCCGGGCCAGATCGAGGTTACTGGTTCCGACAAACAGGTTGGGCAGCTTCTCCAGCAGCAGGCGGACAACCTGTTCATGCCAGTCGCGCGAGGCCCGGCGGCGGGTCCCGAAATCGGCAAAGCCGAAACCGGGCAGCGCGTCGCCCTGCTGCAGTACGGCAATCTTGGCATCGAGACGCCGGAGCCCTTCAGCCTCATCAATGCCGCCATAGTGCTCCCTGGTATGCAGCTCGCTGATAATCGCCAGGCTATACACCTCGAACAGGGTGACATGGATCAACGGGCCGGCAAAACGCAGCCGGAGGTCCTGCCCCTGCGGCTGCAGGGTAACAAACCGCATATCAAGGCGAAAAATCCGCAGAAACTCAATAAAGTCGGGCTTGAAAAAAGGGAAGCCGGCAAGATAGTCAAGTTCGGCATCGGTAAAATGGAGGGTGCAGACAGCGGCGAGCTGCCGCCTGATCTCCGGAACCAGGGCCGCCAGGTCGAAGTCGCCAGAATTGCGGCAGTTGAATGTCCATTCAACCTCGACGCTACGGAATTCCGGGGCGTGATAGAACGCCTGCAACATGGTGAGCTTGTACAGGTCGGTGTCCAGCAGGCTCGTAATGATACGGGGATGGCCGCCTCCGCCGTTCATCCGGTGGTCAGTTCCGCGCTGCTGTCGATGATAATCGCGCCCCGCTGCGCCATCTCGTCCAGGGCCGCCCGGGTCGTTGCCGGGCTGATGCCGCGACAGGCAGCACGATTGACCAGTACCCGGAAACCGGCACGCAACAGCTGCAAAACCGTCGTTTTGACGCAATAGTCCGTTGCCAGCCCGCCAACGATCAGGGTGGTGATCCCCGCCTGGCGCAGCCACTCAATGGCGCCCGTGCTTTCCTTCTCGTGCAGGTCATGGTAGCAGGCACCATAAGGGTGCTTCAGGGGGTCGCTGCCCTTTTCGATCACCAGATCGTAGTCCTTTTCCTCCGGCAGGCCGGGGAGCAGGCGATTTCCTTCGGTGCCGATGACACAGTGGGATGGCCATTTGACATCGAGATCAGGGTAATCGCCGGCAACCGGCTGGAGGACCTCTGCCGGGCTGTCGGCAATCCACGGGGCTGCCGCCGGATGGCAATCCTTACTGACCAGTCGGTGCGCGCAGAAACGCGCCTGCAGGTTGAGTTCGTCAACGATCTCATCACCGCCGGGAACCGGCAGTTCTGCCGGACACAGCGGCGAGAAACCACGTTGCGGATCGACGTCGAAACAGGCGCAGGTCTGTACGTCAATGGTCAGCATGCGCGGACCCCTGGCTGGAAGAGGAATGGAGCAACTGATAGACGATGGAGACACCGGCCTGGATCTCGACCTTGCCCGGGGTCACCGGCACCGCGTCGGCGACACTGCTCAAGCGCGCTTCCGCCATAACCGGCTGCCCCCCCGGCGGGTTGCTGGAGTAGTCGAGGTTCAGGGAGAGGATCTGACCGAGCTGGGCACCGGCCGCCGCCGCCAGGGTCTCCGCCTGCCGGACGGCTTTGCGAGTGGCCAGGGCCAGGGCCCGGCTCTGATACTCCTCCTGATCGGCAACGCTGAACTGCAGATGACCGACCTGATTAGCCCCCGACCGATAAGCCAGGCCGAGGAGTTCCCCCGCCAGATCAATCCGCGTCGTGGTGACCCACAGGTCATTGATAACCCGGTAGCCGACAATCTGACGCTGCCAGTTCGCCGGCGTCGGGCGGGGCGGCTGACTCCACTGGGGAAGAATCTGAAACTGCCCGGTGCCCAGGTCGTCGCTGGTCAGCCCGATCTGCTGGAGCGAGGCCATCAAAGCCGTCATCCGGCGGCTGTTCTCCGTTACCGCCTGGTCCGCCTCCTGTGCTTCGGTGATCACCCCGAGGCGCAGACGGAGCAGATCGGGGAGCGCGTCGACACGCGCCTCCGCCTGAACGCGCAACTGCTGCATTGGCGAACCATCCGGCGCAACCGCCGCAGAAGGTGACGCGAGCGGATAGGGCATACAGGCTGCCACCAGCAGCAAGAGAGAAAAAAGAGGGAACATAAAGAAGGCACGTCGGCTCATGGTGAAACTCCCTGTGGTTCGGTTAAGATCGTTTATGCGCTGGTTTTCGCTGGTAAATCAGGTAACGGGCACGCGGCGGTCCGGAACGTTCCCGGGCGTAAACCAGATCGAATTCCCGGGCGTCAAAAACTGGAAAAAACGTGTCCCCGGCAACCACCAGGTCGACCTCGGTCAGATACAGACGGTCCGCCCGTGGCAACAACTGCTGATACAGGTCGCCGCCGCCGCAGACAAAGAGCTCCCCGGCGGGGCCTGCCAGGTCGAGAGCGGCAGAGATATCGGGTACCACCTGGCAGCCGGGGGCCTGATAACCGGGCTGGCGACTGACCACCAGGGTGTGCCGCCCGGGCAGCGCCCTGCCGATCGCTTCGAAGGTGCGCCGCCCCATCAGCAGGACCTGTCCCATGGTGTGCCGGCGAAACCAGTGCAGATCGTCGGGCAGGTGCCAGGGGAGGGTGCCGTCCTGACCGATCACCCGGTCATGCGCCATCGCGGCGATCAGGGAAATCATCACCCGACGGCCCGGCCTTGCGGCGCCGCGACCACGGCGACCCGGCGCACCAGGTAACGATCGAAAAGATCTTCCGGCAAGACGCGGATCAGACGCACCAGAAGGAAGACCGCCAGCAACGAAAAAATCAGCCGGCCCCAGAAAATACCCGACAGGTGGGCACCGAGGACCATCATCAGCAGGGTATCCTCAAAAATACTGTGGCACAGCCCCATCAGGGTCACCGAGGCAAACAGATCGCGCCGGTCAAGGCGACCCGACTGGGCTTCCTGAACGATCAGACCACCACCGTAGCTGAGCCCCAGGGTCATGCCGATGATGGTCACCGGCGCCGCCGCGGGACTCATGCCAAGCAGCTTGAGCAACGGTTCGAGCAACCTGGTCATCAGGGCGCTGATGCCGAGCTTTTGCATCCCCCTCAGAACCGCCATCAGGGTCAGGATAATCAGGAAGATCAGCAGCATGTTGCGCAGTTCCGCCTGGACCCAGGCCGTCCAGGTCGGATCGACAGCGGGGGGATTCCAGAGGGCCCGGTTAGCCTGCTGGAGACTGCCGCTCAGCTGGTAGGACAGGTGCAGCAACCAGCCGAGCAGCAGGGCACCACAGACCCGGATCAGCGCCGTGGCACGAAACCGGGTCCCGGCTTTCTGGGCAATGCGCGCTTCCACCGGCAGGGCATGGGCGACGAGGATCATGGTCGCGAGGACCGTCACCTGCGCGACGGTGAGATCGTGCCCCGGGGCCAGGGAAGCGAAAACGACCATGCCCCCATAAATATTGGTCACCAGCGCCGTGGCCCAGACCAGGCCCATCTGCCCCGGCAGGCCAACCAGCTCCATGACCGGCCCGAGCAGCACGCCAAACTGATCGACCACCCCCCACTGCTGCAGCAGGCGGGTGACAACACTGATCGGTACAATGATCTTGAACAGCATCAGGCTGGTCTGCAGGGCACCACGTACCAGCTCGACAATAACCTGCAGAAAGCTTGTCATTCGCGCTACATCCGGGATTCTTTACCGCTCATCGTTGTGATCACCAGGCGAAAAATCGCCGTCGCGGCAACCTGGCGGGCAGCAAAGGTAAAATGTTTGTCGGAAAACTGTGCCATCAGCAGATGGAGGGCGGCACATTTG
>JAWOIX010000035.1:0-36062 GCA_046484405.1 Pelovirga sp. | reverse complement strand
GGGGCAGAAGTTCAGTTTCACCGAGCTCTAGCGATTGCCAGGACCCGTTTACTCTTCGCCATTGTCAGCGGCATCCTCCTTGTCCGCAATGCTGTCCGCGTCCTCCCGGCTTTTCTCTGTGGAGCGGTTCCGCCGCATCGGGATGAGAACGCCGATGCCACCGTCGAAGAAGGTTTCCCTGGAATTGCGGGTGACTTTGCCTATCCGTGCCATGAGGCGCCTCCTGCTGCTGCGGCTTTGCGAAAGTGATCCGGATCCCAGTAGAGAAAGACATGTCCGCAATAACGTCCCGGGGGGTGCTCGATCGCGGATGTCGGCAGCGCTGCCGGCTGCTGGGGTGGTGCGGGTGGCTGGACCGGGGTGGGTCGGGTGTGATGGTGTGACATGGCCTTCCTCCTTGCCCCGCAAGAGTTCAGGCGTCATTTCTGCCTGCGGGGAGAGGAAGCGGCAGTTGACGCTTTAGCAGTATTTTTGAGTCGCCCTGCAAGTTGTCGGTTAAACCGGCGACGTGGATCTTCATCTGGTTCCGGGCAATAAAAAACCCGTCAGGCTCTTGCACAGCCAAAACGGGTTGCCCTCGCTTTAGCCGCATTTATTACGCGCCCGCAAGCTGAAATTCAAATCGGCGCAACCCCAGTGTAGCGGATTGGAGCAGGTTGTCAATCAGGAAATTTCAGGCCGACTGCTGACGGTGCTTCCCGGGGAGAAACAGCTCCTCGAGGTTCTCATCCTGCTGCTGTGACGGGTGTCGAACAGGCTGGCCGAAGGCGTCGCCAGGGGTGAGCCCCGTGTCGTCGTAACAGCGCGAATCAAGATCCGTCACTGCGATCAGCCATTCTCAGGGTCGCAGCAGGTTCAATAAAGCAAATCTTTACACAAAGTCGACATGCCCCTTGAAAGGTTACCCAATCCTGTTTAAGTTGATGACGTGGCCTGCCCGTTGCGCCTGCACAGGTGCGCGTGGGACGCCCGGGTCACGTGAGCCGTAGCCGTGGATATGCATGGACAAGTTGCCGCCGGAGACAGGGCTGCAGCAGGGAGGAACAGGAGATGATGGGAAAGATGGGAACCAAGACCAGGGGCCAGCTCGAAGCCGAGATCAGCGATGCCATCATCCAGTTCGAAAAGGAATACATGGGACGTGGCCCCCTGGAGACAAAAACCTACATTATTGATGACCTGGTCATTGTCCGGCTCAAAGGCGTGCTGATCCAGGCGGAGCGCCAGCTCGCCGAGTCGAACGAGGCCAGCACCGGCCGCGAGTTGATCAAGCGGATGCGGCATGCGCTGCTGGAAAAAGGACGCCCCATGCTCGATGCGATTGTCAGGGATGTCGTCGGTGTTCCGGTGGTCAGCCTGCACACCGACCTGAGCACCGTCACCGGTGAGCGCCTCATTGTTTTCTCCCTGGCGAAAAGACCGGACCTCCCCGGCAGCCCGCAGGGCTGAAAATGTTCTTGACGTTTAAATTCATTCCCAGTAGTTTACCCCGTCACATGGACACGGGGCGCAGAAGGTCGCTTTGACAAGCTGTGCACAGGTCACTGCCATTGGGTCTGGAGTGGTCTCCCCGTGTTGACAAGTCATAGAAAGTCCAGGTCAGATTAAGGACCGTCTGCGGACGGGTTTTAAACTCAAAAGGGCTGTTGATGCGTAAAAGGCATTGGCAGCCCTTTTTGTATTTAACCAGCAGCACCAGCGACAGGAGACAGAGCACATGACAGCAAACACCGCTAACCCGACACCTCACGACGCCGTTCTGGTCGGCATCCTCACCGGCAGCCCCAACGACCTGCCGAAAGTGGTCAAAGTCCGTGACACCCTGGACGAACTCGGCATCCGCAGCGAGATCGTCGTCGCTTCGGCGCACCGCACGCCCGACAAGGTCTTTGCCTATCTCGATCGGGCGCATGCCGAGGGCGTGCAGGTCCTGATCGGTTGCGCAGGGGTCGCCGCCCACCTGGCCGGGGTGGTTGCCGGCCATACCCGCCTGCCGGTCATCGGACTGCCCCTTGGCAACGGCCCGCTCTCCGGCTGGGACAGTCTCCTCTCAACGGTACAGATGCCACCCGGGGTGCCGGTGGCAACCGTGGCGGTCGATGGGTCGCGCAACGCGGCAATCCTGGCGGCGCGCATTCTGGCGCTGAAATATCCCGCAATCGATGCCGCCCTGGCGCAGTTGGCCGAGCAGGAGCGGCAGCGCTATGACCAGACCGCCGACGAGGCGCTGGCGACCTTGAAGGCGACCTCCTAAAGGGAAGGAGAGGGTCATGTCGAAACGTTTGATGTCGGGCAATGAGGCCATTGCCCGCGGGGCTTTTGAGGCCGGGGTCAGGGTTGCCTCGGCCTACCCGGGAACGCCCAGCACGGAAATCCTGGAGAATCTGGTCAGCTACCCCGATGTTGATGCCTCCTGGGCGCCCAACGAAAAGGTCGCTCTTGAGGTCGGGATCGGGGCCTCCTTCGGCGGCGTGCGCAGCCTGGTGGCAATGAAGCACGTCGGCGTCAACGTGGCGGCGGACCCCCTGTTTACGCTCTCCTATATCGGTGTCCGCGGCGGACTGGTGCTGGCCTGCGCCGATGATCCGGAGATGCACTCTTCGCAAAACGAGCAGGATAGCCGCAATTACGCAAAATTTGCCAAAGTGCCGATGTTTGAACCGGCGGACAGCGAGGAAGCGCGCTCCTTCACCCGCCTGGCTTTTGAGGTCAGCGAGCAGTTTGATACGCCGGTGATGCTGCGCTCGAATACGCGGATCTCGCATGGCAAGTCCATCGTCCATCCACAGGCCCCGGTCGCTGACCTGCCCGCGCCGGGACTGCTGCGCGACCCCGCCAAAATGGTGATGCTGCCGGCCAATGCCCGCGACCGGCATCCGCTGGTCGAAAAGCGGATTGCTGCCGTTGCGGACTGGGCCTGCACACAGCCGTTCAACCGCGTGGAAACCGGCAGCGGCAAGATCGGCGTGATTACCGCGGGGATTGCCTACCAGTACGCACGACAGCTGCTGCCGCAGGCGCACATCCTGAAACTGGGGATGGTCTATCCGCTGCCGCAGCCGTTGATCCGCGACTTTGCCGCCCGCTGCGAGACCCTCTATGTCATCGAGGAGCTCGACCCCTTTATCGAGGAACAGGTCCGGGCCATGGGGATCGCGGTGATTGGCAAGGAGCTGATCCCGATCTGTGGTGAACTGACGCCGGGACGTCTTGCCGCCGCGTTGCATGGCAGCAGGCCCGCTGCGACCTATGTTCATGCGGAGCCGCTGCCCGGCAGGCCGCCCAACATGTGTGCCGGGTGTTCCCACCGCGGGGTGTTCGCCACCCTGAAGCGCCTGGACGCTTTTGTGACCGGTGACATCGGCTGCTATACCCTCGGCTTCCTGCCCCCGCTGTCGGCCATGGATACCTGTGTCTGCATGGGCGCGGGGATCAGCAATGCAACCGGCTTGATCAAGGCGCTGCCGGAGCAGGAGCGGCACAGGGTCGTCGCGGTGATGGGCGATTCCACCTTTCTGCACACCGGGATTAACAGCCTGATCGATATGATCTACAACGGCGGCCGCGGTACCGTGGTGTTGCTCGACAACCGCGTCACCGCCATGACCGGGCGCCAGGAGAACCCGGGTTCCGGCTATACCCTGGCCGGAATCGAGAGCCCGCCGATAGACCTGGCAGCGCTGTGCCGGGTGCTCGGTGTCCAGCATGTCGAGGTGCTCGACCCCTACGACCTGGCGCAGACAGAGCAGGTCCTGCGCCGGGAGATGGCCCGCCCGGAACTGTCGGTCGTTATCGCCAGGCGCCCCTGCATGCTTGACCGCCGCCATGGCCCGGAGCCCGCCGTGGCATTGACAGTCATCGAAGAGCGCTGCAGTGCCTGCCGGATCTGCATGAAGCTCGGTTGTCCCGCCATCTCCTGGCAGCAGGACGATCAGCAACCGAAAGCTCTGATCGACCAGCAACTGTGCAGCGGTTGCGGACTGTGCCGGCAACTCTGCAAATTCGAAGCGATCGAGGTACATAATGCACGATGATGTCCGCAACATCCTGCTGGCCGGGGTTGGTGGCCAGGGCACCCTGCTGGCCAGTGAACTGCTTTCCGAAGCGTTGCTGCTGGCCGGCTACGATGTCAAGAAGAGTGAAATCCACGGCATGTCGCAGCGTGGCGGCAGCGTCACCTCCCATGTGCGTTTCGGCAGCAGGGTCTTATCGCCCCTGATCGATGATGGTCAGGCGGACATCCTGTTCGGTTTCGAGCTGCTGGAGACCTACCGCTACCTGCCGATGCTGCGCCGCGGGGGTGCCGTTTTCGCTAACAGTCAGCGCATTCTGCCGGCGCCGGTGGCCGTTGGCACGGCCAGTTATCCGCAGGAGATTCAGGAAAAGCTGCGGCGCGCCTGCCCCGGAACACACTTTGTCGACGGCTTGACCCTGGCGTGCGAGGCGGGGCACCCGCGCACCGTCAACACGGTGCTGCTTGGCGCCCTGTCGACTGCGCTGGACATTTCCCCGGCAATCTGGCGTGAGGTGATCAGCGGGAAAGTGCCGGCGCAATTTCTGCAGGAAAACCTGCGCGCCTTCGAGCTTGGCCGTGACAGCCAGGCGGACGCACCACCCGCCATGCAGGCAGCAGACTAGACCGGCGGGACATGACACCGTCCCGCAGGTGCCGCAGGGCATGCCGGTGACAACATCTCACCTTGCCAGTCTGATCGTCCTTGCGGGGCTTTTTCAGCCCCCTGATACCAGGGCTGCCTGGTTTTAACACCTCCAGGCAAACCGCGTCCAGACGCCATCGTTGCCCTTCTCGCCGGCAGGGCCTTCGCCTTTGAACAGCCTCCGAAATGTACCCGCCGTGACCCTGGTGCCGGATGCTGCCGTTATGGTGTGCCAGTGAGAATCTGGCATGCCCGGGGGGAGCCCAGCCCTGGCCGTTCCGCCGGCATCGGACCGGTTGAAAAACACGCCACATGCCTGCCGCGGCCTGCTCAAAGGGGAAAACTTTGGTACAATTACGGTTCGAGCCGCAAAAGACAGATTCCCTCACGTCTCAGGAGTTCACATGAAAATACTGATGGTACTGACCTCGCACGACCAGCTCGGCGACACCGGCGAAAAAACCGGTTTCTGGCTGGAGGAATTTGCTGCACCCTATTACGTGTTCAAAGACGCGGGGGCGGAGGTTACCCTGGCGTCACCACGCGGCGGCCAGCCCCCCCTTGATCCCAAGAGTGACACCCCGGACTTTCAGACCGCAGCGACACATCGGTTCAAGGCCGACAGCGCTGCACAGCATGTTCTGTCCAGCACCCTTAAACTGTCTGAGGTTATCGCCGCTGATTTTGACGCCGTGTTTTACCCTGGCGGGCATGGCCCCCTGTGGGATCTTGCCGAAGATGCCACTTCGATTGCCCTGATTGAAGCGATGCTTGCAGCGGGAAAACCGGTTGCCGCCGTATGTCACGCCCCTGCTGTGCTGCGGCACCCCAAGATGCCAGACGGGACCCCTGTCGTGCAGGGCAAAACCGTCACCGGTTTTACCAACAGCGAGGAAGAGGCCGTCGGACTGACCGGGATTGTCCCCTTCCTGGTCGAGGACATGCTCAAGCAGAATGGCGGTAAATATTCCAAGCAGCCCGACTGGCAACCTCATGTCCTGTCTGATGGTCTCCTGGTTACCGGGCAGAACCCCGCATCGTCGGAGCCGGCCGCCAAAGCATTGCTGGCACAATTGACGTAACCCCCAAAAACACAGGCACAGGGGTCAGACCTGGACAATGGACAAAGTGGGCTGGTGAGGAGGCGTTCAGGACGTTCACCCGCGTGACAGCAGGATGCAAGCCGCAGCCGCGGGTGCAGGTTCAGGTGCAGGTGCTGTGATGCTTCAGGGGAGGGTCTGAAAGGCAGCGCCGGAACCGGACCAGGTGAACCCGCAGAGAAAGAACAGGGTCCGCCGCTGCCGGAGGTCGTAATGTACAGGGACATTCTGCGGTTCTGGTTTGACGAAACCGATCCGAAACTGTGGTGGGCGGCGGATCCGGACTTTGATGCGCTGATCCGGCGGCGGTTTCTGCCCCTCATGCAGCGGGCGGCCCGCGCCGAGTTGCATGGGTGGCGTACCACTGCACCGGGGCGTCTTGCTGAAATCCTCCTGTTGGACCAGTTCCCGCGGAATGTTTACCGCAATTCACCGCAGGCCTTCGCGCAGGACCCGCAGGCGCTGGTGCTGGCCCAGGAAGCGGTGGCGGCGGGGGCCCTGACGCAGCTCGGTCCGGAGCCAAGGGATTTTCTCCTGCTGCCGTACATGCACAGCGAGTCGCGGCAGATCCAGGCAGAGTCGGTGGCGCTGCACCAGGGGTTTGCCTCTGCCAGCAGCTATGACTTCGCGCTGCGGCACCAGGCGATCATCGACCGCTTCGGCCGCTATCCCCACAGAAATGCGATCCTCGGGCGGACGTCTACACCGGAGGAGCTGGCGTTCCTGGAGCAGCCGGGCTCGCGGTTTTAACTGGGGAATCCGGGGTGTTTCCGGCGTGAACGTCGCCTGGATTCCCGCTTGCGCGGAAATGACAATCACTCCGCGTCTGCCAGCTTCGCCACCGCCCCGCAATGTGCGAGAACACACACGGCGAGTTCCGGGGACACTCCCCTTAATTGAGACACCATGTCCCCCTGCTGACGATGGTTGCGCACTTTCGTGAGGTTCCCCCGGACCTCGAGGCCAGCGCCTTCCCGGCAGCAGTGTCAGCGTTATCCAGCTAGAGTTTCCCCAACCCCAGGCGATCAGGAGCTATCGTGGATGACAGGAGTACGCACCACCGGCCAGCGAAGACGTATCAGCCCAGGGGACTGCCAATCCTGCACGAGGACAGGGATATCATAGTGGTGAATAAACCGGCCGGGCTGTTGACCATTGGCACGGATCGGGAAAAATCGAGAACGGCCCACTATCTGCTCAATGATTATGTCCGCAAGGGGAATCCGAAATCACGCAACCGGGTGTACGTGGTCCACCGTCTGGACAAGGATACCTCCGGGATCCTGGTATTCGCCAAAAGTGAGCAGGCTAAAACCATTCTTCAGGAAAACTGGGAGAAGACCGAGAAGCACTACCTGGCTATCGTTCACGGCCGCCTGACGGTAACAGAGGGCACGATCTCCTCCTACCTGGTCGAGCACCTGGTGCAGAGAGTTTACTCGACCAATGATGTGACCAGGGGGAAACTTTCCCATACGGCCTACAAGGTTCTGGACGAGTCGAAAGGGTTCAGCCTGGTTGATATTCATCTTCTGACTGGCCGCAAGCACCAGATTCGCGTGCACTTTGCGGAAAAAGGCCATCCCATCCTCGGCGACAGGAAATACGAGCACAGGGATACCCGTTCCAGCCGCCTCGCCCTTCATGCCCGCTCATTGTCCTTCACCCACCCCTTTACCCATAAGCGCATGACCTTTGATACCGGTGTTCCGGAGGATTTTATCCGGCTGTTCCGCAAGCCATAGTGGCGAGATGGTTCAGCGGAAGAAAAACGCCGGGCCCGTCGGCTCAGCTGCCGGCGGGTAGGGACGGCGGACTGACGGGAGTTAAAAGATCAGCCTGAGAAGCTCTTCATTCCGGACACAAAAACACACACACCAGCCCTGCCAACCAGATTGACTCCAGCCCTTTGCAAGAAGTTCAAATAAAAACACATGAAAAAAGATAAGTGGATTTGACAATCGCTAAAAGAAGATTAGCATTGTAGAAGGGTCACAGGTGAATAATTTGATAGAAGGGGGGAATAGCTATGGAATATATATGATTAGGGTCTCTCTGAATATTTTATTAGTGAAAATTCACAAAGAATTTATCGTCCGTTATTACTAGTATCAACAATTTACAGGAGGCATTATGTCACGCTTAATTTACACGTTTGTTATTTTCGGGTTGCTTCTTCTTCCCTTGACTGCCCTGGCCCAACAGGGTCAGGGTTTCGCTCCCTATCAGCAGGGCCATCATGAATTGACCCTGAGCGGCTCCGGGGCGAGCAGCAACGATTTTGACACGACAAATTTAAGCTTTGATATCGGCTATGGTTATTTTTTCACCCAGAACTGGGAAGGACTCCTTCGCCAGTCCCTGAATATCATCGATCAACCCGGGGCTAACGCATACAATGCGTCCACCCGGATCGGCCTTGACTACAACTTCAATATGCAGAACCTGCGCCCCTTCCTCGGCGCAACTATCGGCTACCTGTACGGTGACGGCGTCGAAGAATCCTTCATCGCCGGTCCCGAGGCTGGCATGAAGGCTTTCCTGAGCGACTCCACCTTCGTCATTGTCGCAGTCGGTTACGACTTCGTCTTCGAGGATGCCAACGAGGCCAACGACGCGTTTGATGACGGTATTTTCAATTATCGCCTTGGCTTTGGCTACCGGTGGTAGTCTGACGGTTTGGAAAAAAGCTGCGAGGGTCATTGACGGAGCCTCGCAGCTTTTCCGGAACGTTCCCGCTAAAGTGGAACAGCATAAAACGTGGCAACGGGAAGACGCGCATGGAAAACATCATCGGAATCATCATTTTGATCGCGGATATCTGGGCGATCGTTCACATCGTCCAGAGCTCGGCTACCACGGGGATGAAAGTTCTCTGGGTCCTTATCATCCTGCTCCTGCCCCTTATCGGTCTGCTGATCTGGTTTTTTGCCGGGCCTAAAAAGAACGTGATTGTTTGATCGTTCTGACCGGGGAAGAGGGAATGCCAGTTGACCAGGGACCAGGGCCGTGGATTTTTAAGCCGTCAAGAAGACGGCTGACACGTCATATCTGACAGAATCGTCAAATATGACGCCAACCGCTGGTGCCGGTTCGCTCCCATTCCCCTCTCGTTTTTCATTTCCCCCACAGAATCAGAAGATTGCATGGGAACGGTGTGCCCTTGTCCGCTGGCATGCAAATTGCGATTTTTACCGGAGGATAGACCTGTTGCCGGTTTGCTGCAAGGCTCCGATAGCTTAGGGAAGGGGAGAATCGATGGAACAGATTGCCGAAGTTTCCTTTGCAGGGCGTTATGACAAGATCTTCCGGGTGATCCAGAAACGGGTTGCAGACAAACTCCATCTCCCGATCGAGATCCAGCTATGGGGCGGGCACGTCTATCGTCTGGGAACAGGTGACCCTGCTGTCAAGATCCTGGTGGAGGATCGTCAGGGGCTGGCGGCGCTGCTCAAGCTGGACGAGGTCAAGATTTGTGAGGCTTACATGGCCGGCAGCCTGGATGTCGCTGGCGACATGCTGGCGTTTGCCAGTCTCCGCGGGTTATTGAGCGACCGTCATCCACTGCACTCCCTGTGGCAGCGCATAGCGCCGCACTTTGTCGGTCGTGTAAAGACGGACCGGCAGGCGATTGCGGGGCACTATGACTTCAGCAACGAATTTTATCTCAAGTTCATGGACCCGACCCGTTGCTACTCGCAAGCCGTGTTCGAAGGAGACGATGAGCCCCTGGAAACCGCCCAGCGGCGCAAGCTTGATTTTGCCATTGACGCCTGCCGTCTGCAAGCGGGGGATCGCGTTCTGGATGTTGGTGGCGGCTGGGGCAGTTTCACAGAACATGCCGGGCGCCGCGGCATTCAGGTCACGTCCCTGACCATTTCCCAACAGTCCGAGATCTTTCTGGCCGACCTGATAGCAAGGCAGCAGCTCCCGTGCAGGGTGTTCAACCAGGACTTCTGGGAGTACGTCTCCCCGGACCCTTATGATGCCATTGTCATTCTCGGCGTCATGGAGCACTTGCCCGACTATGCGGCCGTGTTGCAGCATCTGCAGACATTGCTGAAACCCGGAGGGCGCGTCTATCTCGATGCCAGCGCCTTCCGCGAAAAGTATTCCAAGCCGACCTTCGTTTCCCGCTACATTTTTCCGGGCGACCATGCCTACTTCTGCCTGCACGCCTTCCTGGCCGCGGTGGCGAAGAGTCCGTGGGAGGTCTTGACGGTCGATAACGACCGGCATAATTACTACCTTACCTGCAAGGCCTGGGCTGAAAACCTGGAAGCCGCCCGGGAAGACATTATCAGTCGCTGGGGAGAAATGCTTTACCGTCGCTTCCGGCTCTATCTGTGGGGCTCGGCCCAGGCCTTTCTCAGCCGCAGCATGGATGCTTACCGGGTCGTGCTGGAGGCACCAGGAGCGCAGCGACAGCTGTAGCACTTTCTGTGCTGTAGCGAATCTAGAGATGAGACAATGTCAAAACCCGTAAAAACCATCCTTTTTGTCAGCATCGGGGTCATGGTCCTGTTCGCCCTGGTCACAGTGGGACTGCTGCTTTATGTGGGCACTGATGCGTCCCGAACCCGGGTTGAGACGGCAGCCTCGCAGGCGCTGGGAATGGAGGTCAGGGTCGGCGGCAGCCTGGGGATTAACCTCTGGAAAGGGTTGCACATCACTCTTAAGGACGTTCACCTTGTCCAGCAGGGGACTGACGTCGCCAGGGTCGAGAAGATCAGCCTCGGGATTGAACTCCTGCCTTTATTGCAAAACAACGTCCACATCCGAACGCTGGCCCTGAAACAGCCCAGGATCACCATTGAACGGGATCAGGACGGAACGTTCAACGACGCGAAAACCAGGCTTAACGGCGACAGCGACGCGGCCCTCGGCTGGTCGAATGTCTCCATGACAGAAGGGACGCTGATCTTTTCAGATCAGCAATCCGGGGTGGAGTTCGAGGCATCGGACTGCAGTTTGACGGCCGACCAGTTGCAGCCTGCGGACGGGCAGGTCGCGAATCGCCTGAAGGATCTTGCCTTCACCGCAGAACTGGCATGTGGGGTGGTCCGGGTTCATGACCTGACGTTGTCCGCTGTGGCCATTTCGGCCAGCGGGCAGAATGGCATCATTGACCTTGAGCCGGTGACGATGCAGGTCTTCGCGGCCTCGGGCGCGGGAAGACTGCGTGCGGATTTGACCGGTGCAGTTCCCCTTTATGACCTCCATTACGAGCTGCCCGCGTTCAGCATTGAGGCGTTTTTCAAAAGCCTGTCGCAGCCGCCGGTCGCCACCGGGGTGATGGATTTCTCCGCGGATATTTCAACGCAGGGGAAGACTCTGGACGAGATAAGGCAGACTCTCAGGGGAAAAGTTTCCCTGCGGGGTGAGGACATCAAGCTCCTTGGCCATGATCTGGATGCGCAGTTTGCCAACTTTGAGTCCAGTCAGAATTTCAACCTGATTGACGTGGGCGCTTTTTTCTTTGCCGGGCCACTTGGGCTGCTGGTTACCAAGGGATACAATTTTGCCAGCAACCTGCAGGGACCAGCTGGCAACAGCGCGATCCGCACTCTCGTTTCCGATTGGCAGATTGAGCAGGGCGTTGCCCGGGCCCAGGATGTCGCCCTGGCCACCGCCATGCACCGGGTTGCTCTTAAGGGAGGACTCGATCTGGTCAGCGAGACATTCGATGACCTGACCATGGCGTTAATCGACGCCGACGGCTGCACCCAGGTGAGCCAAAGTATCCACGGCAGCTTCCATGACCCCCAGGTGGAAAAGCCCAGTCTTCTCAGAGCGCTCGCCGGGCCGGTGGAGAACGTCTTGATGCTGGGGATAGACCTTCTTCCCGGCGGCGAATGCGAACCCTTCTATACCGGCTCGGTTGATCCGCCGCAATGACGGCTGGATTGCCAGAGTTCCTCTCTGTCGCCGCACCGCACCTCTTGAAAAAAACAGCCCGCAACGGCACCCTTACCCCAACCCTGGTGCCGGGGTGACTGGTCGGTCATGGATGTGAGGCGCTGTCGACCAGGGCGCCGTAAACCTTTGCGGAACTGGCACAAGAGCTATGCCGGACAGAGGTGTTGTAGCCACTTAAAACGGTTGCAAGAATATGTTAAAAGGACAGGTTCCTTCAGCGGTGGCTGGCGCATACTCAAGCAGGCCGTCATGTTGCCGTTTCATCCCTGGTCCGGACTTTCAGGCGTGGTGACGACCTCACCTGCCTGAAGCAACCGGCGACGGCCCTGCCGATAGCCGATAGAAGAGGCGTTTATGAACTGGTTCATTCTTTTTGTGGCAGGTCTGTTCGAGATCGGCTGGGCGGTTGGGCTTAAATACACTGAAGGCTTTACCCGCCTTTGGCCAACAGTCGGGACCGCTCTCTCAATGATCATCAGTGTCGGGCTGCTCGGTATCGCCATGAAGTCGCTGCCGGTCGGCACCGCCTATGCTGTTTGGGTCGGAATCGGTGCCGTTGGCACCGCAATCCTGGGCATTGTTTTGCTCGGTGAGTCCGCCCATCTTCTGCGGCTGTTAAGTCTTGCCCTTATCGTCGCCGGCCTGGTTGGCCTCAAGCTGGCATCACCAGCTTGAGGCCTGGTTCAAGGTGGACGCCGGCAGGCGGATATCAGGTTGTCCGGCCTGCCCGCAGACGCGATAGCGGCACAGGACTGACCGGTTCAGGTGGTCAACAAAACTGGTCAGAGAATAAAATCCGTTGACAGAAAGTTAGACCGATGTTCCCGGGTGATGTCGCTGATAATCTGCTTGTTAAGATCACTTTCCTTGGCAGCGACAATCGCCCTTATGGAGAAGGCCCGAAGAGCGTCAGAAACGGATAATGTCCCAACAGCCGAGTCTTTGCGGCCGGTGAAGGGAAAGACATCAGGACCTCGTTGACACTGGCTGTTAAGGTTGATCCGCGAAACCTGGTTGACCAGAGGGTCAATCAGGTTTGCAATAGTCTGCGGATCGCGCCCGAAAATGCTCACCTGCTGGCCATAAATGGATTCTTCAATGTAGCTTATTGGCGTTTCGATTGTATTGAAGGGGACGACCGGGATGACAGGTCCGAACTGTTCCTCGTAGTAGACGCGCATCCTGTCGTTCACTGGATAAAGCAGGGCCGGGTAGAAGAAGGACTGGTTAACTCTTCCACCGTCAGCGTTCCTGACGTTTGCGCCAAAGGTCTTTGCATCTTCAATCAGCTCCGTCAGGTAGCCAGGTTTTTCCTGGTCCGGGAGAGGTGTCATTGTCACCCCTGGCTCCCATGGCAGGCCGATGCCTAACGTGGCGAGGGCACAACTCAATCGCTCGACAAACTCTTCGGCAATGCTTGCGTGGACAAAGAGAATTTTAAGGGCGGTGCAGCGCTGGCCGTTGAAGGAAAGCGAACCGACAACACATTCTGCTACGGCCAGCTCCAGATCGGCATCGGGCAAGACAATGGCCGGATTTTTTGCTTCCAGTCCCAGGACCAGCCGCAGACGGTGGGGTTTCGGGTGCTCCTTCTGCAGGGAATTGGCCGCCTTGCTGCTGCCGATAAAGGCGAGGGCATCTATTTTTCCGGAACGCATCAGTGGTGGAACGACCGTACGGCCCATACCATAAAGTGTATTAACGACCCCTGGGGGGAATGCGTCCCGGAATGCTTCGAGCAGAGGTGAAAAAAGGAGGACCCCGTGGCGCGGAGGCTTCAGCACAGTGGTATTCCCCATAATCAGTGCCGGGATGAGAGTTGTCAGGCACTCATTGAGGGGATAGTTGTAAGGTCCCATGCAAAGAGTGACACCGAGAGGCGCACGCCGAATCTGGCCGATGATGCCTTCCACGATGTGAAAACGCGATGAAATTCTGTCAAGGTCCTTCAGCGCATCCACGGTATCTTCGATATACGCAGTGGTTCGGTCAAATTCCTTCTCGGCATCTTTCAAGGTTTTTCCTATCTCCCACATGAGCAGGCACACCACCTCCTCCCGGCGCGCTTTCATCTGGTACGCAAATGCCTGCACATGCCGTATCCTTTCACTCACGGCCATGGTCGGCCACGCGCCGCGCCCGTTGTCATACGCCGCGACAGCCGCTTCGAGAACAGACAGGGCCTCCGCTTCGGTCATGAGTGGGAAACTGCCGAGTCGATGCCGCTTCACGCCGTCTGCGGACTTGATGCAAACCGGCGAGAAGACGTCCTGGGTGGCCCCATCCAGGGAGCGCAGCTCTCCGTTGATCAGGTAGTCTCGCTGTTCAACTGATGCCGCAATTCTGAATTGCTCGGGGATGTCATTCCATTCACAGAAGATACTTTCGAAGTGGTTCTGAATCATCATTGCTCCTGAACTTTTTCCATGAGGTGAATGCGACAGTTTGACGGATGAAGGACTCATGAGGAGAGTATACCCCCAAACGACACAGGATGGCCCGCGCAGTGAGGAAAGACTGTTCCGCGTCTGATTGGTGCATACACAGGAACAAGCCCCCGGGCACCAGGTGAAGGGGCTGTGCACGCATCCTGCCTGCAGAATGTTGTGACAGGCGTGAGGGTGGGGTGATTGCCGTTGTTTCATTCGCAGGTTTCTGCTATGGTGCCGTCACTATGACAACGACCTTCCCCATACGTCCGCAACAGTGCCAGGTGAATACGCCATTGGTGTATCCATGGCCAGGTGTCGACATGTTGGGGTGCAGTGATGGCGTCTGATCGAGACTCCTGATCAGTTCCACATTGCGTTTGCACAGGCCACAGACTTTTTCAAGTTTGTGGCTTTTTTTGTTCGGGCTTTCTTCGCATAAAAGTCACAAGGAGAGAAAACATGTTTTCTGAATTTGCTGGGAGTTCCAGCCTGGTTGCTGCTGTCGCTATTCCACTGCTGGTGTTTCTGGCGCGGATTCTTGACGTCAGCCTGGCGACTCTGCGGATTTCCATGGTGTATCGCGGTCTCAAGAACCTGGCAGCGCCCCTGGGATTTCTCGAAGCGCTGGTCTGGGTGCTGGCGATCTCGCAGGTGATGCAGCACCTCGACAACTGGTTCACCTATCTGGCGTTCGCCCTGGGGTTTGGTGCCGGGAATTACGTTGGTTTGCTGATCGAAGAGCGGCTGGCTTTCGGCAATCTGATTCTGCGGGTGATCACGCCGAATGACGACACGACCCTGACCAAGGCGCTCTGGGATGCTGATTTTGGCGTGACCAGTGTCAGTGCGCGGGGTGAGTCGGGCCCGGTAAAAGTTATTTTCACGGTGGTTAAGCGCCGTGATCTGCCCAGGGCCCTGGGGTTAATCCGGCAATTTAACCCCAACGCCTTTTACACCATTGAAGATGTCCGCTTTTTTAACGAAACCCACCCTCCGGTTGCGCGGGCAACCCGCGGCAGAAAAATTTTTCGATTCCGCTCGGTCAAAACGGCATGAGCTTTATAATCCGGCTGGCAGCGCTGTCACGCCCTTGCCCTGCACGAACGATGTCCATGCAGTGGCGGAGAAACCGAAGCACGCCCGGCGCTGTGCCGAAATCATGTTAAAATTGATGCGGACGGGAAGACCGTCAAAGGAGACGTGATGTTTCGCAGCGGCTACGTATGACGGCAGCCGTGATGAACTGGCGCGGAAGGGGGATGTCTCTCCTGATCCTCTCTCTATTTACTGTGGGGCAAAGGACAGCAGATGAACAAGCGCTTAGCGGATTTTATTCGGACAGAAATGGAGCCGATTCTTCAGGCCTGGGAAGAATTTGCCCAAACCATCCTGCATGCCAGGTACATGGGCAGGACCGGGTTACGCGACCACGCCAGGGACATGCTGCTGGCGATTGCCGACGATCTCGATTCGTACCAGAGTGAGTCCGAACAGGTCGCTAAATCGAAAGGCTGTGGGCCGGAGGACGGGGAGGAATCCTGGGCAGAAGTGCACGGTGGCGATCGACATACCAGCGGCTTCAGCGTCAACGAGACAGTTTCCGAATTTCGGGCCTTGCGTGCGAGCGTGGTGTCACTCTGGACGAAAGCCTACCCATCGATTTCCGGCCAACAGCTTGAAGACCTCACCAGGTTCCATGAAGCCATAGACCAGGCCGTCGCCGAATCGCTGGAGCAGTATTCGACAGTCAAGGAGATGGAAACCCGGCTGTTCGGCGCCATCCTGGTCACATCGCCTGATCCGATTTATGTGCTCGACCTTGAAGGCAGGTTTGTTTATGCGAACAAGGCCACCGCCGACCTGTTCGCTCTGGAACCCGGGGCGATCATCGGAAAATCCACCTTTGACCTCGGCTTTTCGTTCGCCTCCGACTTCCAGTGCAATCTTGAAAAAGTGATTGCTGACCAGTCTACCTTCCGAGGCAAGTTCACCCACACGTTCGCGTCCGGTCATGGTGAACGGTTCGGGTATCTGCTTGCGCCCGTGCTGGACGAGCAACGTAACACCGAAGCGGTCGTCTGCATCTCCCGGGATATTACCGAACAGGAAGTCGCCGAAGCAATCACATGGAACAGCGCCCACCATGATCTGCTGACCGGTTTGCCGAATCGCCGTCTTTTCCTGGATCGCCTGGAACAGGAGATTAAGCATGCACAGCGCAGTAGCCTGCCGCTTGCCGTGCTTTTCATGGATCTTGATGGCTTCAAGGATGTCAACGACGCCCTCGGCCATGAAGCGGGGGACCGTTTATTGTCAGAGGTGGCAAAGCGCCTTATTGATTGTGTCCGGGCGGACGATACGGTTGCCCGTTTGGGGGGTGATGAATTTACCGTGATTCTCACCGGCGCTATGCAGCGCAAGGATGTTGAGCTTGTCGCCCAGTCTATTATTGATGCCCTGGCGATGCCCTTCTCCCTCGCGCAACAGCCCGTGCGGATTTCCGTCAGCATTGGCATCACCCTCTTTCCCCAGGACGCGACCTCTCCTGTCGCGCTGCTGGAAGCCGCGGACCAGGCCATGTATAAAGCTAAAAAAGCGGGTTCTAACCGGATGTGTTTTTTCAGCACACCCGGTTGATGCTGCCCTGGTCACCATGCTCTCCGTGTCAACAGAGGGCTGGCGGCAGGTTGAAGTGGTAAAGACGTTTACGGACAATCACCGGCTCGAGAAGAACAGGAAACGCCCTCGGCCTGGTGCCGGGGGCGTTTCTGATAAGCCGGTGATCACAGGATCTGTGTGCCAGGCAGGACGACCCTCCCCACGCAAGGTGACGAGTTTGCCTGGCCCCTTGCGAAACCGGTGTTGATCGCATCCCAGCTAAGGACATTGCCTGGTCGTGATGCAGTGCCTATGGAAATTACGGCCACCATTTTGACATCATCGGTTTGACCGTCAGGCCGTGGATAATGATCGAGAGCACGATAACAATCAGCGTGATGTGAATGAGCTCTATGGCAAGGTCTTCGGGCAGGCCAACGACGATCGCGAACATCAGGTAATACATCGAACCGATGCCACGCACACCGAACCAGCCGACCAGCATCTGCAGCCGCAAGGGGGCGCCAGAGCCAAGCAGGCCGAAAAAGACGCTCACGGGGCGGACGACTGCAAGAAGGAACAACGCCAGGCCGATGGCTCGTAGGCTCCAGGAGTCAAGAAACAGCATCCCGCCCAGCAGCAGGACGAGCACCAGCTCGGACAGCCGCTCCAGCGGCTCCTTGAACAACAGCGACCCTGCGGACATGGGTTGGCTGTGTTGTGGCAACGATTCCTCGGTCTGGGCCGGGCCATCAGGTGCAGCGGCAGCGGCCAGCGCCGGCGCGTGAATCTCTGCCAGTTTGAGCTCCGCTTGACGAAGAGAGATGGCTGCGACAAACACGGCCAGAAACCCCCAGGCTTCGAGCAAGAGGCAGACACCGTAAACCAGTCCGATCAGGCCCAGGCCGAGAAAGTCGTCCAGCAATGGGCCTGCACTGCTGAAAATGCGCTGTTTGCGTACCGTTATGGCCAATAAACGTCCCATCACAATCCCGACAACCAGCGCCGATACCGTCGACCATAGAACGTCCTTCAGCATCCAGAGCCCAAACAGTTCGTAACTGGCCGGAGCGCTGAGCATTGCCAGTCCCAGCATGATAAACGGAAAAGCACTGCCGTCATTCATGCCCGCTTCACTGGTCAGGGTGAAGCGCAAAGGGTCTTTATCGCCCATGTGCCGAGTCTGCACATCCGAGGCCAGCACTGGGTCGGTAGGCGCCAGAATGCCTCCCAGCAGAATCGCCGCGCCCAGGGGCAAGGCCAGCACGTAATAAGCAAAAACGGCTGTCAGGGCCACGCTGATCGACATGGAGAGGAATGCGAGCCGCACGGGAATCCGCCATTCCAGCCATGTGACCGGCACGGGCATTTTCATGCCTGCAATAAACAACGACAGCAAAACCGCAATTTCGGCAAGAACTTCCAGCAAATGGGCCTGTTTAAACGGATTGAAGTGGAAGGTGTCAAAAACCGACGGGCCAAGGACTATGCCAATGGCGAGATAAATAATGGCAGGGGTCAGGTGTAACCGCTGAACAATCGCGGAGCGCAACCCCATCATGATCAACAGGGCTCCTATCAGTACAAACCAGATGGCGTTGGTCAAAGTCTATTCTCCCGGTAACTGGTAATCGTGCACCTCACAACTGTCTTTCGGAGCGTCGACACGCTCCTGCATGCCGTAGTCTCGTATCACAGAGGCGACCCGCAGTCGGTAATTGGCAAATACGCCGCCGCGACCGATTGCCTGGGCGTGGCGATGTTTTTCGAAATTCCGCCAGGCGCTAACAGCCTGCTCATCACGCCAGAACGAGAGCGAAAGGTATTTCCCCTTTGTGGTCAGACTCTCGAAACGCTCGATGGAAATAAAGCCATCGGTTTTCACCAGATCCTCCCGCAGGGCAGCGGCCAGATCGAAGTACTCGAAGGATCTTCCGTCGGCCGGCCAAACTTCGAAAATCACTGTAATCATCGCGAGACCTCCTGGTGAATGTTCCTGCGGCTCAGGTTCCAGCCCGACCGCGCATATCAGAACGGCGCCTGGCGGCGGATGTGAGCCCGCAGGTGATACCGGTGCGCAGCGAACCCTTCATGTCCATCACCGCATCTCAGCACCCGGCAGGCAACGAACAGGTCTGTACTCAACGGCCTCAAAGATACGATCTGTCAGCCTCATCCGTAAAAAACCTGCTTTACAGCATAGCAGGCTATTTCACGTTTTTTTTTCATCCTGTCACAAACATGCCATCTCCTGCGTTTCCATCTATGACAGCAAATGCATGCTCCGAATCATCAGGGTGGCACACATCTATAAACGGGGTCATGAGACTCCCCAACAGAAGGAGATGAACTGTAATGAAAACAATGTATGGCAAAACGTTTCTGGTGATACTGGTTGGCGTCGTGACATTTCTGGTACCCCAGATGGCATTGGCACACTGTGATGCCCTTGACGGACCGGTCATCACAGAGGCGCGCGTCGCGCTGGAAAAAGGCGATGTCGCTCCGCTTCTCAAGTGGGTTATGCCGGAGCATGAAAAAGAGGTGCGCGCGGCATTTACTCAAACGCTCCAGGTCCGTGGGTTTGGTGCGCAAGCTCAAGACCTTGCAGATCAGTATTTTTTCGAAACCCTGGTGCGTGTCCACCGCGCCGGTGAGGGCGCACCCTATACCGGCATTAAACCGGCCGGCACGATTGAGGCGCCGCTAGTCAAGGCAGATCTGGCACTGGAAAAAGGCCGTGTTGATGAACTCGCTGACGCCATTGCCGCGCATGTTGCCAAGGAGATGCGGAGTCGATTTGACCATGCCTTTGAACTGCGCGAGCGTGCTGGCGAGGACGTGGAAACAGGCCGTGAGTTTGTTGAAGCCTATGTCCAGTATGTTCATTTTGTGGAGGGGATCGTCGCTGTCGTTCATGGCGAGCACGCGCATTAAAAATTTGAGCGTCCGCTGCGACGACAAGAGGGCAGGTGCCACCGGCACCTGCCCTCTTGTCGTACCGACACAACGTCAAAGCTCACAGGCTCAGTGTCCTCAGTTTCCACCCCAGGGCAAAGCCGATCAGATGGGCCGCTACTCCACCAAGAATCCAGAACAACGAGATCAGCAGAAACGACTCGGTGCCTGAAAGCAGCAATGCCAGATAAGCACAAAGACTGTAGCTGCCGAAAAAAAGATATTTGCCGTGCCCGATAGCCTTGAGCTCACGGCGATTTGCCACCAAACCGTTGAATAATGCTCCAAAAAGAACAAACAAGCCACCACACGACAGGTAATAAAGGGCTGGATGGCCGTGAGCGTGAAGAGAATGCAGGACGCTGTTGTGATGTCCAAGTCCGATGCCGAATTGAGAACAGATGGTCAGCGTCACCAGGCCGGAAGATAACTGTATCGCCAGAAATTTTGCGACAACTGCGCGAGGTGACGGCCGTTGCCCAGCGCGAGCCCGGCGCATGACGGCATCTTCTGTCCCGTGCCGCGGTGACAGCTCCGGCGCATCGACAAAGCGTCTAAGTTCATCGCGTTGCTGATGATTTTGCTCCGCTTTGTGCATCACTTGTCCTTCCTGGCGCCTAATGCCTTGCGTAACTGACGAATGGCCCGACTGACGATCTGCCGAGCATTGCCGCTGCTGGTCTCTAACCGCACGGCAATGTCATCAAAGGACAAATCCTGATCGAAACGCAGCGCAAGAACTTCGCGCTGACGGCGGTTGAGTGTCGACATCTCAGCGACAGTCTCTCCGACAGAGGTGCTGGGTTTGTCAACGGCAAAGGCATTCACCACCAATTCGTCTGCAAAGATCAGGTTTTTTCGAAACACCTGGTTGCGGCGAGCATGGTCGATCAATGCGTTGCGAGCGATGGTAAAGATCCAGGGCAGAAAGGGGATATCTTCGCGATATCTGTCCCTGGCCACATGCAGCTTTGCAAAGACGATCTGAAAAACCTCCTCAGCTTCATCACGATCACGCAATTTCCTGTACAAATAACCAAGGATGCGCCCCTTGTACCGGTGATACAGCACCTCGAATGCCTGCATATCCCCATCGGCATAAGCTGTCATCAGTCTTTCGTCGGACAGGTTCATGATCTCTATCTTTCCAGGAAGAACGCAGTCATCACAGGTTTTGTGACAGCGACGAAGATTCTGCCACCAGTGATGTGCGACCTAATCTCCATACTAGCTGTCCTGAAGGTAGCTCCCGGATCCCCTGAAAACATTGATAGAGGTCAAATGCAGACAACTTTTTCCCTGATACTTTGCCCTGATTTTTTTCTTTTCATTGTTTCGGGGTCGGACCAGGTATGCGGCCGGGCAGGGTCGCAGAATCCAGCGGCTGGGAAGCCCGCCCCGGATCCGCAGCCTGCACTACGACACTGCTGCGTCAAAAAATGTTTCCATCGTTTTACGCAGTGCGGCATCCGGTTGACGCCCTGTCCCCGCACCCATATTGTCCTGAAGGTGGTGCCGTTTGGTGGTTGCAGGGATGACGCAAGTCACCGCCGGGTGGGAGACAATGTATTTGAGGAAAAACTGGCCCCAGCTGCGGCAATCAAACTCGGCAGTCCAGTCAGGCAGAGTTTTCCCTTTGACTGCTCCGAACAGCGAACCACGCTGGTAGGGACGATTCACCAGTACCGCGATGCCGCGATCGGCTGCCAGCGGCAGCAAGCGATTCTCGACCGAGCGATCCTCGATATTGTAACTGAGCTGGACAAAATCAAAGGGTTCCTGTCGCAGGAGGGTTTCCAGCTCACGGTGGCTGCGCCCATGTGAGGTGGTGATCCCCAGGTAGCGAATTTTTCCTTCGGCTTTCCAGCGTTTGAGGGTTTTTAAATGGGTCTGCCAGTCGCGCAGGTTATGGATCTGCATCAGATCAAAACGATCAACGCCCCATTTTTGTGCCGATCTCTCCATTTGCAGGATTCCGGCCTGTTCTCCATTGGTCCAGACCTTGGTCGCGGCGAACAGGCGCTCGCGCACGGCGGCCTGGTCCAGCAACACACCGATGATCTGTTCGGCGGAACCATACATCGGGGAGGAATCGATAAGCTCGCCGCCCAGGGCAAAGAACTCCTGTATTAATGTCACAAAATCTGCAATGACCGGGGCGTCGGTGTCGACGTCAAAGGTACGTGAACTGCCCAGGCCAATCACCGGCAAGCTTTCCGCAGTTCCTGGAATGGTCTTGCGCAACATGGCCGGCCCGGCCGCTTTAAGCTGCCAGGGGGGCAGGAGCAGGGAGGCCATGGCAACGCTGACGGTGGCGATAAATCGCCGCCTGGATAACCAGAGTTCAGTTGCTTTCATTCTGTCACTTTCCTTTCTGCAGCCCGAGATTCCTGCTGCCTGCCGAGCCGGTAGCTGACCCATGCCCACCCTCCACAGAGGGGAACGGCGAACAGGGCAATTGCCGAGAGCCCCAGGCCGAGCGCCTGCAGGCCGGCATAGGTCCAGGCACTGACAACATCGCCGCCGCGGTAAATCACGGTGTCGATGATATTCTTCGCTTTGTATTTTTGCTCCCGGTCAAGGACAACAAAGAGCATTTCCCGTGATGGTTTCATCAACGCGTAGTTTCCTGCCCGCCGCGCAACCTGCACGCCGACAAGCACACCAAGTGTCGGGAAAAATGCCAGCGAGAGAAAGCCCAAGCCCAGGAGGAGCGGGATCACTGCCAGCGTCCAGCCTAATCCGAACAGCTTGACGACCCGGCTCGTGAAAAACACCTGAAGAACGAGGGTTAGCGCGTTGGTCGCCAGGTCCATGGCGGCAAACACCCTGGTTCGCTGATCGGAACCGCTGAAGCTGTCACGAATGATCTCGGCCTGTTGAAAGTAGAGAAACGTGGAGAGGGTGGTGTAGAGCAGGATCAACAGGCAGATACCAAGCAGGTAGGGCGATGTCATAATCATGCGCAGCCCGTCCAGAGTCCCTCCACCCAGAACTGCATTTTTTTCACACATGGATTTTTGGTCAGGGGTCGCCGGGATCGTCGCAGGAACGGATTTCTTTTCACTCCAGGCGCTCAATTGATAAATACAGAGAATCGCCCAGGCCAAGCCTGCCATAGAAATGAGAAGCAGGTTTTTGGCCCCAAGAGGGACGGCCAGGAATGCGGTGACAGCAGGACCTGCCAGGGCTCCGGCAGTACCGCCGGCCGCAACAAAGCCGAACAGGCGCTTGGCCTGGGTATCCGTGAACAGGTCGGTCATGAAACTCCAGAAAACCGAAACGATGAACAGGTTGAAGACACTGGTCCAGATAAAAAAGGCCCGGGCCACCCAGGCATGGGCCAGCCCGGAACGGAACAGCAGATAAAATATCAGCAGGTTGGCAATGAAGAAGAGATAAACCAGGGGCAGAAATTTCTGGCGCACAAAGCGAGAGGATATCCAGCCGAACAGAGGAACCGCAGCCAGCATGGCCAGGAAGGTGCCGGTGAAGAGCCACTGCAGATGTTCGACACCTCCGGCGATCCCCATTTCATCCCGTAACGGGCGCACGATGTAGTACGAACAAAGCAGGACAAAGAAGTAGCTGAAAGACCACAGCAGCGGCCGGATCTCTTCCTGTTCCACCTTGACCAGCCTGAACAGGAAAGAGCGGAAGCTGTCTGCAGCCGAATTATAGAGGTTGACCATGCAGCTTGACCTCCACAATGAGACGTGTCCTTCCTCTACTATAAACAAGACGAGTGGTCAGGAACAGGGTTGCTCAGGCAGAAGGCTCTTCCCAGCCGGTCATCTCCGGTGTGCAGGAGGGATCCAGGGAGTTCCTGCGGAGGGGCCCCTTCACCAGCGTGCTGGCATCCAGAAAGATAAGAACCCATACCGACCGTTTCCGGGCTAATGCCGAAAGCGCGCTTGAGAGTATCGGTGTATACTCAAAATTGCCGTGATTCGTGTTCACTCTGTGCTGAAACCTGAGCCACGCAGAGGAACAGCATGCTCGCTGGGCCATGGAGAATGAGGATTGTTAAGATCCTTGAACCTGTCCCCGCATGAAGGACTGGGCTAACCTTTCCAACAGAGTTTTTCTTGACAATGATGCCCCCGGGGGGAGCATGCGCCTGAACCGGTGAGACGCCGTTATTGCCCCTCATCGTACAATCAACACTGACCTGAAGCACCTATTAAAGGAGGTTTGTATGCCAAAGATCGTTCGCTTCCATGAAGCCGGTTCTGCTGAAGTCCTCAAACTCGAAAATCTCCCTCTGACCGAACCTGAGGCGGGTGAGGTGCGCTTGAAGGTCGACGCCATCGGCCTCAACCGCGCTGAGGTCATGTTTCGCCAGGGTCAGTACCTTGAGACCCCGGAATTCCCATCGCGCATTGGCTACGAGGCGGCAGGGACCGTCGATGCCGTGGGATCCGGGGTCAGTCATGTCCGGATTGGGGACCGGGTCAGCACCATCCCATCATTTTCCATGGGAAAATACGGTGTCTACGGAGAAAGTGCCATTATTCCGGCCACTTCTGTCGCGCCATATCCGGCAAATCTCTCTCCCCTCGAAGGAACTTCCCTGTGGATGCAGTACCTCACCGCCTATGGCGCCTTAGTGGAATTCGGCCAAATACAAAAGGGTGATTCTGTATTGATAACAGCAGCAAGCAGCAGCGTCGGCCTGGCTGCAATCCAAATCACCAAATCCGTGGGCGCCACGGCGATTGCTACCACCCGGGGTGAGGACAAGAAACAGTTTCTACTTGATGCTGGTGCGGATCAGGTCATTGTCACCGACGAAGAAAACCTGGTGGAAAGAGTCATGACCATCACTGCTGGTCATGGTGCCCGGATCGCTTTTGATCCCGTGGCCGGGCCATTTCTTGAAAAAATCGCCGAAGCCACTGCGCCGGGAGGCATCATCTTTGAGTACGGCGCGCTATCTCCAAAGCCAACGCCTTTTCCTCTGTTCTCTGCGTTAGGTAAGGGCCTGACTCTGCGCGGATACACCCTGTTTGAAATTGTCCGGGATCCTGGCATGCTCGCAAAGGGCAAACAGTTTATTTACGATGGTCTTAAGTCTGGTTGCCTGAAACCAGTCATCGACCGCACCTTCCCTCTGGAGGCTATTGTCGAGGCCCACCGCTACATGGAGTCCAACCAGCAAAAGGGAAAAATCGTCATCAGGGTTGAAGCTTGACATATCCCATGAGGGTTTGGAGGGGGACTGTTTTGCCTTCCTGGCTGGAACCGCTTTTCAAACAGGAAAACTCCGCCTGGCGAAACGGGCGGGGTTTTGCGGTAATGCAGAGGAGACGAGAGAATGATGGTGACAGGAAAAGCGGCTTCGTCCTCTGTCAATTTTTTCTTGACCAGGTCAGTACCGAAGAGCACCGCAACTTGACAAGTGGTTGAGAATTGGTAAAGTTTTTAGCGGCCTAATGAGAGGCTGACAAAAGCTCAATATCAGAGGAGGGCATATGAAAACTATCATTCTTGTACTACTGGTACTGGTGGCACTCTCGACTCAACTCTTCGCGCAGGATTTGACCTGGCGCGACGACATCAAACCGATTATCGATAGCCGGTGTGTCGCCTGCCATGGAGCTGATGCGCCGGAATTTAATGACTGGATGTTGCTTGGCGATGACAAACGCGAATCTGTTGCCCCTCGAATGGACAGCTACCCCGCATTTATGAGTTATGTTGTTTGGCCAGCCACGGGTGCCATGATGCGCCGTTTGGACGATGGAACCTCAGCAGGAAAAGCCGGTAACATGTATGTCCACCTCGGTGACGACGATCAGGAGCGGGCAAAAAATTTCCAGACAATCAAGACTTGGCTCGGCGACGGAGCATGGAACCTGAACCGCTGGCAACAACGCAAAGAGGTGCCCGGCGTGACAAAGGCGCAGCTGGAGGCAATCAAAGCCAGGTACTGATTTCTCAGCAACAGTGGTGACTGGCAAAAATCGTCGGACGATACTGTTTATTTACAGCAAAAGCGCACCCAGATTTTCTTATGAAAGAATGGATCTGGAGGTCCATCTTTAAATGCGCTGATTTCTGTTTTGATAGATGCTTTGCTCAAAATGACCTTGAGGCTCTGATACAAACCCAGTCCTCGGTTTTCATGGGTTTTCTGGCAATGCAGGAATTTTAACGCAACTGGCATACCGTCGTAGGCCTGCGTATGCTGTGATGCAGGGTTTTGTTTAAAGGTAGAAATAAAAGATGTTTGGGAAAGGAAAGGAATCCAGTTTCCAGTGAGGTAAAGGGGTCGCGTGCATTCTTGAGTCCTATTTTGCCTGTAGCAGCGCCTCCTCGGCCCGGCGCTTTTCGGTAACGGCATGAACTACGATAACGACACCAATGATCCAGCCATCAATGTTCCGAACTGGGGTGGCAATGCCCTCTACAGGTATTTTGAGATCTTCCCTGGTCACGAGGATTGAAGAAATCAGGGCCCGATCACCCTCCCGAATTACGCGGGACACCGGGGTCTCGGAAGGCAGGTGGTACTGCTCGTTGATCAAGTGAAATACCTCCTCGATCGGGCACCCTAAAGCATTATCGGTTCTCCAACCGGTGAGCGTCTCCGCCACGGGATTGAGGAAGTAGACGATACCTTCGGCGTTGCATGAGATCACTGCGTCACCGATGCTGTTGAGTGTCACCCGTAACCACTCAAGCTCATCGTGCAGCTGCCGGTCTAACTGGCGTTTGTAAATCGCCATTTTAATGGTAGCTGACAGCGCCCTTTCCTCGAACGGCTTGAGGATGTAGCCATAAGGTTGGGTCAGTTTTGCCCGTTCCAAGGTGGCATCGTCAGAATAGGAGGTCATGAATATCACCGCCGGCGCGTTAATCCGGTTTCGAATAGCTTCAGCTGCTTCAATGCCGTCCATCTTACCTTTCAGCAGGATGTCCATCAGCACAACATCGGGCTTCAGGCGGTACACCGACGCGACTGCCTCCTCCCCTTTTGCCTCAGTTCCGACAATCTCATAGCCTAATTTCTCCAACTTGCCGGCCAGATCAGCGGCAATAATCGCCTCGTCTTCCACTATCAGAACGGTGGCTTTGGACATGAATTATTCCTTTTCATACAAAGTAAAAACCATTGTCGTAACATCTCCAGCCCGCTTTAGCTCAAGAGGGTGAAGCGGCCGGATTCTCGAAAATTATCTCAAATTTTGTCCCGTTCCCGCTGCTGACTTCCGCTGTGGCGTCCAACTGCCTGGACAGCATCTGCACCAGGCGCAGGCCCAAGGATCGGGCCTGGCGCCAGTCAAAACCTGCCGGAAGACCGACGCCGTTGTCTGTCACACACAAACGGATTCGTCTGTCAGCTCCGCAGTGCAGTGAGACTTTCACTTCCCCGTCAGTCCGGCCTTGGAAGGCATGTTTGAGAGCGTTTACGACCAGCTCGTTCAGGATTAGACCGCATGTCACCGCAGTGTCCACAAGCAGCGACACCGGTCCCAGATCGAGCGTCATCCGGACATCGGCTGCGAAGGCACCATGGGCGAGCCAGAGGTAGCTTAACAGGCCCCGCGTGTATTCGGCGAAGTCAATCTGGGCCAAGTCAGAAGACAGGCAGAGGTTCTCGTGAACCAGTGCCATGGAGCGCAACCTGTAGGTGACGTCCTTGAGCACTTGGCACACCGCCTCGTCCTTCGAGCCGTCCGCCTGCAGGCTCACCAGGCTGGAGATGACCTGCAGATTGTTCTTCACCCGGTGATGGATCTCCTTCAGCAGCACTTCCTTCTCGGTCAGCGATGCCTCAAGTTCCCAGTTACTATGCTGCAGCGCATTCTCCATGTGTTTGCGCCCTGTTATATCGGTCAGGGTCACTATGCTGCCGATATCCGTGTTGTGCACGCTTTTAAGTCTGGTTGCATTGAGAAGTAAATTGAAAATTTGACCGTCGTTTCGCTTGAATTTGACTTCAATGCTTTTAAGGCTATCCTGACGCATATGGGCTGACAGAGAAAACAGTTTGCCTGACTGTGCGCATGTTAATCGAAACAACTTGCTAAACATTTTCAACAAAGGATTGGTTCCGCACACATTATGAGCTGAGTGGCTCGCCCGTATGACTTGTCCCTTTCTGTCACACACAATGATCGCTTCGCTTGCCTGCTCAACAATTGAGGTCGAGAAATTTTCTGACGCCAATATCGCTGCGTTGCGCTTCTGTTGCGTGAGATCGGTAATGACCATACTGAGAACTGTATTGCCGGCGTAGTTATGAGCACAACAGGAAAAAAAAACCGGAACGGCTTCACTCTTCCCGGTAATTATGGTCATTTCGTTAGTCATGTGTTTCAGTGTGCATTCATGCAACATTGCAGAATACATGGGCTGGTCAGTTGAAGCGATGTATGAGCCGAGCGATGACCCGACCAACCTTTCCTGGGGGACATTCAGCAGTTCCGCCAGTCGTTTATTGCAGTAGAGTATAGTGCCGTCGGCGGACAGGGTTGCGGCCCCTTCACTCATGGACTCGACCAGAGCCCGATAGGGTTGATCCGCTCCCTTGAGTGTAAAGATCTGCTGATCGCCATCCGCGCCGGAGACCACAAAGGCATCCACTTCACCGCTGCCGATGGCCCGCAGAGTTTCTTCGGCTTCTTCTAACCGCAGACGGAGGTTTGCGTTTTCAGCAAGGAGTTCTTCGTTCTTTTTGTTACTCATGCGATCACCGTTTGGTCCGCAGATCCAATCCCAGGAGTATCCGATCTGTGTGCGACATGTCGCCGATGAATTTCCGCAGCGGCGGCGGCAGTTCCTTGACCAGGGTGGGGGCGGCTATGATTTGCCCTTCCTTCGCGAAGATCGGCTGCTGGTAGATGTCGACGATTTCCAGTTGGTAGCGTCCTTCCAGATGCTCCGCGCAAATCTTGCGGACATTCTCGATTGCCCGCATGGAGTTGGGGGTCATGCCGCTAACGTAGAGGCGCAGCACATAGGAGCTCTTGTCCTTTTCCTGCAGTGCCCGCTCAAACTCTTTGGCCGTATCCTGAAAAGGGTCCAGCGCGTCTTTCGGATTCTTTTTTCTCATGTGTGTTAACCATGCTTTCCGATTATCGGAGTGGCTTGACGTCCAGTCCTACCAGGACGCGCTCCGTGTTGGAAAGATCACCGATGATTTTCTTGATCGGTTCAGGGAATTTCCGTATCAGGGTTGGTATCGCCAGAATCTGGTCTCCCTTCGCCAGTTGCGGATTCACCAGCAGGTCGACCACCTCGATCGTATACTTTCCTTCCAAATGTTCTTCACAAATGCGCTTCAAATTGGCAAAGGCCGTAAGTGATTTGGGGGTTTGACCGGCGACATACAGCCGCAAATGCCAGCCGGATTCAAGGTTTTCCGACTTGTTCTTTTTCTTTGTTGCCGCTGTCATGTACGCACCTTCTTCCCCGGTTTGCTTATATTCACCTTTTTGGCTGGTTGTCCATCCGCTTTTCGTGATTGCGCCATTGCCTGGGTTTCTGCGGCAAGAACCTCCTGATGCAGTTTTTCTCTGAAAATTGCCCGCTCCAGTTCATCTTTTTCCGCTTCGAAGTCGGAGCGAAGTGTTGCAATCTGAGCTTCGATAGATAGTTTCTTACGCTGAATGTCACGTTGTTTACGTTCAATTTCCTGATTTCGTTCCAGGATTTCGGTCTTTTCCCGCGCCTCCTGGGCAACCCTGCCCGCACCGGTGAGCACCCCGCCGGAGCCGACATAGACATCCTGGAGTATCGCGCCGTTGTCAGTCAGACGGTATTCTCTAATCTGGTTGGAATGCGCCATGCCTCGGGACTTGAGGATGTACAGACCACGGTTGCGTTCCCCGCTCCCTTCGATCACCTGCAACAAAAGCCAGGCATCCATCAGTGATGACATGCCGATATCGGTGCGCTCCAGACTGACACCGCCTGATGTCAGGTCGGTACAGAAGGCGGTGATACCTTTCATTTTCAGGAAATCGATCAACCGGGAAAGCATCGACTTGACTTCTAGCTCGCTCGCCGCAGCCACCAGATTGGAGATGGGATCAACCACGACGATGGCAGGTTTAAAGCCATCAATCGCCTTGTGCATGGTCACCAGATGCATCTCCAGTCCGTACAGACTTGGCCGGGAGTTGCGAAACTCCAGCAATCCTTTGTCCACCCACTGTTCCAGGTTTATGCCGATGGAACGCATATTGCGGATGATCTGATGGCGGGATTCCTCAAAAGCGAAATAGAGGCAGCGCTCGCCACGACGGCAGGCGGCATCGACAAAATGAGCGGCCATGCTCGATTTACCGGTACCGGCAGTGCCGGTGACCAGGATGCTGCTCCCCCGGTAGTAGCCTTTTTCTCCCAGCATGGTGTCGAGGCGCGCTATTCCGGAAGAAACCCGCTCGTTGGAAGCGGCATGATCAAGGCCGATGGAGGAGATCGGCATGACCGAAAAGCCCTGTTCGTCGATCAGGAACGGATACTCGTTGGTGCCGTGGGCGGAGCCGCGATACTTGACGATGCGCATGCGCCGGGTTGCGATCTGCTGATCTACCGTGTGGTTGAGGAAGATGACACAGTCAGCGACGTACTCTTCGAGCCCGAAACGGGTCAGGCTCTTCTCCCCCTGTTCGCCGGTGATGACCGCGGTGACCCCTTTTGACTTGAGGAAACCGAATAACCGGCGCAACTCGGCGCGCAGAATGACTTCATTGGCAAAGCCGGAAAAGAGGGCCTCAATGGTGTCAATGGCCACTCGCTTGGCCCCAACGGAATCAATCGCGTAACCGAGGCGGATGAAGAGCCCTTGCAGATCGTATTCGCCGGTCTCTTCGATCTCGCTGCGATCTATGTGAATGTAGTCGAAGGCAATCTTGTTATCAGCAACAAGGGCATTCAGGTCAAAACCGAGTGAGACGAAGTTTTTCGTCAACTCCTCGGATCTCTCCTCAAAGGAGACAAAGACGCCCGGTTCGTTGTACTCTGTCGCGCCGCGTATCAAAAACTCCATGGCCAACAAGGTCTTGCCGCAACCGGTGCCGCCGCATACCAGGGTCGGACGTCCTTGCGGGAGTCCGCCTCCGGTTATCTCATCCAAGCCCTTGATACCGGTCGGAGATTTCAGCATGAACTCAAGTAATGATTTAGCGTTTTTGTTCGTTTTGGACATAAGTCCTCTCCAGGATGAAAGACACTTTTATGGAAATGAATATCGTTTTGTTGCGCCTGGTAACTGTTGCACCTACTCAAGATTGTAATGTTCAGTAAGCGGAGTCATTACCAAAAGACGGCCTCGGTGCAACCGATATTGCCCGCCAGAAGAAAGTTGGGCGGTCAAACTCGGGCCAGTGCCGCGTCCTCCCCGTTGCGCGGGGCAGGGGAGCCGGGATGTCTGGCGCCACATAGGCAGAACGTTACGCTACCAGAGGGAAAAAGGTACTGGTCCTGGAAAAGCGGGGCCACATCAGAATGGACATATATTCTTTGTTGGGGGGAATCACATAAACACAGTTTGGTTTGACCTGCATCCGGTCTTTGACCAGGACGGTTTTCATCGTGGTAACAAGGCTGGAGCCGATCGGCCGGCATGGCTTTGTGGGTCGGATCAAGGGGCTGGATGACGCTAAAAGCCAGGCCACTGTTTTCCGGAACATGGCTAAGATGCTGCTCCAGGGCCTCCAGCCCGCCGGCAGAGTCATCCGGTTCGTTGGCGTTGGTTGCCGGATCTAGGGGTTTTCCCATAAAGGCTATTCACTGTTTTTATTGGAAGGTCTGATGTCTTCCATTTAAGGGAGATGAGCTTATTCGTAAAACTATACCAGATTCGCAAGAGTTGGCACCGGGTGTTTAATTAAAAGTTTTTTTGATTATGAATTAAAAACAACTAAAGCTGCTGAAGGTAAAGGAATCTGAAAGGATTGAGGAGTTTTGTCGGTTGGCGCACCAAGTAGAATTGTTCTTTAAATATCCACTTCTTGAACACGAACGCCCGGTCTGACGATCCAGGCGGGGTGTTCCAATATGCCATCCCGAACAAAGTCCTAAGCGTTCTGCAATTCAGGCCGGTTCCTGGTGGATTTCCCTGAAACTTTTTCATGAAATACCCGATCACAATCCGCAAGACGTTCAAGTTGCAGATCGAGTTGCTGTCCAGCTGTGCTGACCCTTGCATAACCAACGCGCATCCCTTTTTTGCTCATAGGTGTCATGGATTCGAGTCCTGCTCGTGAGAGATGCAAGGTCTTTGCTGCCTGTCGTGATCCAACCGTAACCCGCCTTCGCTTTAATGAAGATTTAATTGACTCGCAACCTTCCTGTGTATATAAGTTAAAGCTAAGGTTTTCAGTATATTACGCCGGAAGGAGCAGCATATTGAAAGTGCTGCCGATTCTTTCATCACCCTGTTCTGCTGCTGGCGGTTTCCCCTGTCACCGCGAACGGCTGGAGCGATGATCACCCTTTGCGGATCTCGATGGCATCGATCGCGGCGTGATTGACCTGATCCCGGAGCCTCACGGCCCTGGTATTGACTGGGACAGTTTTTTAATCGGACAATAAGAGTACAGTCGAAATTCATATTTAAAAAGGCAGGCTCGGTGCACTCCGGCGACGCAATTTCACGGATCCCTTGGAGCAGCCGGTTTGCCGATGATCTCCTGCTGGTTCCAGGTCAAACTTGACAAGGTTAAACATTGACTCGCTGTCACCAGGAGTGACTTACTCATCGAACCATCCGGAAGTTTGAATTCTATCCTTCGGATTCATCCTATTCCGGGCCATACAGGGGGGGCAACAATGGCATTGGATTCCTTCCAGGCGCAACTCGCTACTATCACCGATCTCTTTTCCAACACCCGTTTGCGTCATGACTTTGTTGCCACCGTAGTGGATAAATTACAGCAGTGGACCCGTTGCCATTGTGTCGGCATACGGATTGTCAATCCGGATGATTTCATGCCCTATGAGGCCTATGTCGGATTTTCTCAGGAATTTTGGGATCATGAGAACTGGTTGTCGCTGCGCGACCATCAATGTGGCTGCATTCGCATTGTTAACAATGAAATACTTCCGTTTGACAAGCCACTTCTGACAGAAAACGGCTCGATTCTGTCCAATGATCTGCAAGCCTTTGGCGCGTCTCTTACGGCTGCGGAGGCTAGCCGATATCGTGGCAAATGTGTCGAGTGCGGTTTTGGTTCCCTTGCTGTGGTGCCGATTCGTCAACAGGGTAAGATCATTGGTCTGATCCATCTTGCCGACAAACGCACCAATCTTCTGCCACCGGCCATGATCGAAGCAATTGAAGCCCTGACGGTATCTATCGCCGAAATGATCGAGCGCTTCAGCGCAGAAGATGGTTTAGGGGTTGCCGCGCAGCCTGAGACCAGTAAGGCCGCTGACAGTTTTCCCATCGTCGGTATTGGGGCTTCCGCCGGAGGGCTTTCGGCCTTCAAGGCCTTCTTTTCCGGCATGCCCACAGACGCAGACCCGGGCATGGCCTTTGTGCTGGTGCAGCACCTGGCCCCGGATCACAAGAGCGTCCTCACCGACCTGATCCGAGGTTACACCCCTATGCAGGTCTTTGAAGTCGAGGATGGCATGGAGGTTCGGATCAACTGTGTCTACATCATTCCTCCCAATTGCGACATGGCCTTGTTGAACGGTACGCTGCAACTGCTCGAACCTACGGCCCCGCTCTACCAGCGCCTGCCCGTTGACTTTTTCTTCCGATCCCTGGCCCAGGACCAGCGCGAGCGGTCTATCGGCGTGGTGCTCACAGGCTGCGCCAGCGACGGTACCCTGGGAGTGCGGGCTATCAAAGGTGAGGGCGGCATGGTGATGGTCCAGAACCCGGAGTCCGCTGAATTCGACGGTATGCCGCGTAGCGCCATTGCCACGGGACTGGTGGATTACGAACTGGAACCGGCCGCGATGGCTGCCCAACTCATGGCCTACAAAGCCTATGCTTTCGGAAAGCCGCCGTTACCCGCCACGCCGCCCCCCAAGACAATGAGCACGTTCAAAAAGATCTTTGTCCTGCTGCGCGCCCACACCGGCCACGACTTTTCCCAGTACCGGTCCTCGACAATCCAGCGCCGAATCGAACGGCGCATGGCCGTGCACCAGATCAAAACCATGGATGTCTACGTCAAGTTCCTCCAGCAGTCGCCCAAGGAAGTGGAGGCTCTGTTTCGCGACATACTGATCAGTTTGACCCATTTTTTCCGCGACCCCGAAGCCTTCCATGCCCTGGAAGAACAGATCATCCCCAAGCTTTTTGCCGGCAAGGACGCGAATGCCACGATCCGTATCTGGGTGCCGGGGTGCTCCACCGGCGAAGAGGCGTATTCTCTCGCCATTCTGATGGCCGAGCGCCAAGAGGCACTGAAAAAGAGTTTCAAGGTGCAGATCTTTGCTACGGACATCGACAGCCGTGTTATCGCCGTGGCCCGTGCCGGCATCTATCCGGCCTCCATCGCCGCCGACGTCACGCCGGAGCGACTGGAGCGTTTTTTCGCGGCTGAGCCGGGCGAGAGTGCCTACCGCATCCACAAAAACATCCGCGACATGCTGGTTTTTTCGGAGCAGAGCGTGATCAAAAATCCGCACTTCTGCAAGCTGGACCTGATCAGTTGCCGCAACCTGCTGATCTACCTGGGCAATAATCTGCAAAAACAGCTCATCCCGTCCTTCCACTCTGCCTTGAACCCCGGTGGATATCTCTTTCTGGGGACCTCCGAAACCCTGAGACAGTTTGGCGATCTCTTTAGCGTGCTGGACCCTAAGCAGAAGATCTTTCAGCGCAGGGAAGACCCTCTCATCGCCCCGTGCGCAGATCTGGATACGGCGCTGAAGCAGGAGCTGTCGTCCAATGAGGAGTATCTTCAGGTCGTCAACGAGGAATTGCGATCGGTCAACGAGGAGGTGCGATCGGTCAACGCCGAGCTGCAAGCCAAAGTGACCTTCCTCTCGCGCACCAACAACGAAAGGGACAGCCTGCTGGCCGGCAGCAGGCGTTATCAGGAGTTAGTCGAGACAGTCAATGACTGGGTTTGGGAAGTCAACCAGGACGGTGTCTATACGTACGCAAGTCCAGGAATAAAAAATTTATTAGGATACGTACCAGAGGAGATCATTGGGAAGACACCATTCGATTTCATGTTGGACGGTGAAAAAGATCGGGTGGCCAATGAGTTCAAGAAGATTCTGACCATGAGAAAAGCGTTCCAGGCTTTGGAGAACACCAAACGTCACAAGTACGGTCATCTGGTTGTTTTGGAAACAAGTGGAGTTCCCTATTTCGACGAGAGAGGCCTCTTGCTCGGTTACCGTGGTATCGATCGGGACATCTCCGAGCGCAAGCAAGCTAAGGAAGCGTTGATCCAGGCGAACCGGGAGTTGGATGCTTTCGTCTACACCGTTTCCCATGACCTGCGTAGTTACCTGACGCCAATCATCGGCTACGCCGGAGTGCTCAAGGAGACCTGTCAGGAACGTATTGACAAGCAATCTCTTGACTGTCTGGAAGAGATCGAGAACCAGGGGTACAGGATGCTGGAGCTCATGGAAGATCTTCTGCTTCTGGCAAAGGCTGGACATCTTCCGCAATCAACCGAGCCGGTTGACCTTATCGACGTGGTGGAGGACGTCCTGGCCGATATGGGGAGCCTTATAACGAAAGCCGGAGTCATCATCGAGCGGCATCCCATGCCCACACTGCGCGTGCCGAAATCCTTTCTGACCCAGATTTTTTGTAACCTGCTTGGGAATGCCATCCGTTATGCAGGAAGCGATGGCAACCCCATTGAAATAGGAGGAGAGCGCAGGGGAGAATTTGTGCGTCTTTTTGTTCGAGATCATGGACCGGGTGTTGCGGAGAGTGAACGGTGTCGCATCTTCGAGACCTTCTATCGTGGCGTTGCAGGCAGAAAAACTTCTGGAACAGGGGTGGGGCTTGCAGTGGTCCAGAAGATTTCCCGTGTCTATGGGGGACGCTCCTGGGTGGAAGAAACACCTGGTGGCGGCAGCAGTTTCTGGGTGGAATTGATGGATGTTCAGAATCCCCGTGAGTAAGCCCGGCTCGTTGTAAAGTGAAGCCAGCCATTCGCGACTGAAGTTGTTTCCTAAAACTCACGACCATAAGAACATGAAAATCCCGCCTGGCGATCTGGGCGGGATTTTCCGTTAAAGCAATAAATAGCAGGATTTACAGAAGAGCAGGTTTTCAACCGTGGCAGCCTTGAATTTCCCATAGTCATTTATATAATTACATAAACAGTCAAGAAGGTTCCTTCTTGCTTGTACCCTTCATTAATCTGAAAAGGAGAGCGGCCATGAGCATGGATGGAAAAGTCGCCCTGGTAACGGGCGCGGGACAAGGCATTGGCCGCGCAATTGCGTTGCGG
>JAWOIX010000027.1:0-7383 GCA_046484405.1 Pelovirga sp. | reverse complement strand
CTCCGCCGGCATTGCCAGGGCTTGAGCTGGACAGACCTTGACGCATTCCCCACAGCCGATGCAGCGCTCCCGGGTGTAGAGTTTTTGCACCTGGGCAGAGATGCTCTCGGGGTTGTGGCACCAGGCACAGCGCAGCGAACAGCCCTTGAAGTAGATGGCGACACGGATCCCGGGCCCATCGTTGATGGCGTAACGTTTGATATCGAAAATAAGTGGTTGTGGCATGCCGAACCTTAAAACATCAACGCGAAGACGCAGAGGAGCAGAGGCGCAGACAATTCGAAAGAGTTACCAGTGCACAAACAGGAAGGCAATGGAAAATCAAATTCGGGGTTCTATTCCAGATGTTTTTAAAAATTAAAAATCGTTCGCAGTTTCCTCTGTGCCTCTCCAGCTCTGCGACTCTCCGTTAAGTCTTTTTAAATATTAAAAACTCTCATTTTCCGTTCGCTCGATCACTTCCTGCTGCAGGTCGGCGTTCATGTCATTGAAATAGTCACTGTAGCCGGCCATCCGCACGAGCAGATCCTTGTAGTCCTCCGGGTGTTCCTGGGCCGCGTGGAGGGTAGCGGTATCGACGATGTTGAACTGGATATGATGACCGCCCAGGGTGAAGTAACTGCGGATCAGCTGGCCGAGCTTTTTGATGTCCTCGTCGCGCTTGAGCAGGCTCGGCAGAAAGCGCTGGTTGAGCAGGGTTCCGCCCGAGAGGCTGTGGTCGAGCTTGGTCAGGGAGCGGATCACGGCCGAGGGGCCGTGGGTGTCGGCGCCGTGGGACGGGGAGGTGCCGTCGGAGATCGACTTGCCTGCCAGGCGGCCGTTGGGGCTGGCGCCCATCATCTTGCCGAAATAGATGTGGCAGGTGGTCGAGAGCATGTTGAGGTGGTAGCTCTCGCCCTTGACGTTCGGCTTGCCGTCGATGGCCTGCAGCAGGTCAGCGTAGACCTGCAGGGCGATGTCGTCGGCGTAATCGTCGTCATTGCCGAAGAAGGGGGTGCGGTTGAGGATTGTCTGCCGGAGGAATTCGGCACCGGCGAAGTTCTGTGCCACGGCGTCGAGCAGCTGTTTCATGGCGAAGGTGCGCTCTTCGAAAACATGTTTTTTCAGCGCGGCAAGGCTGTCGGTGACGGTGCCGAGGCCGGTGCACTGGATGTAGTTGGTGTTGTAGCGCGGCCCGCTGTCGTAATAGTCGCGTCCCTTGCTGATGCAGTCCTCGATGACCACCGACAAAAATGGTGCCGGCGCGTAGCGGGCGAACATGCGGTCAATGTAGTTGCTCACCCGGATTTTCAGATCGACGATGAAGTTGAGCTGCCTGACGAACGCGGCGTAGAGATCCCCGTAGGTTTCGAACTGGAGGGGGTCGCCGGTCGCGATCCCGGCGAGTTTGCCGGTCAGGGGGTCGATGCCGTTCTTCAGGGTGATTTCAAGAATTTTCGGAACATTGAGGTAGCCGGTCAGGACATAGGCCTCCTTGCCGAAGGCGCCGACCTCGATGCAGCCGCTGCAGCCCCCCTCGCGGGCGTCGCGCAGGGATTTGCCCTGGCGCAGCAGTTCGACGACGTAGACATCGGGGTTGAAGACCGACGGGTAGCCGTGCCCCTGGCGGATCACCTTGCAGGCGGCGTGGAGGAAGCGGTCGGGGGTTTTGCTGCTGATATGGACCGAACTGCCCGGCTGCAGGATATGCAGCTCCTCGATTACTTCGAGCATCAGGTAGGAAACCTCGCTGACGCCGTCACGCCCCTCGCCGGTGATGCCACCGATGTTGATATTGGTGAAGTCGTTGTAGGTACCGCTCTCGCGGGCGGTGATACCGACCTTGGGGGGCGCCGGCTGGTTGTTGACCTTGATCCAGAAACAGCAGAGCAGTTCCTTGGCCTGCTCGCGGGTCAGGCTGCCGGCAGCTGTTTGCGCGGCGTAGAAGGGGGCAAGGTGCTGGTCGAAGTGCCCCGGGTTCATGGCGTCCCAGCCGTTGAGCTCGGTGATGGTGCCGAGATGGACGAACCAGTACATCTGGATGGCTTCGTGGAAGGTCTGCGGGGCATGCGCCGGCACCCGGCGACAGACCGCAGCGATGCGTCGCAGCTCGCTGGCACGCTGCGGATCGGAGGTGGTCGCGGCGCGCTCTTCGGCGAGCTCGGCATGGCGCTCGGCGAAGAGAATCACGGCGTCACAGGAAATGTCCATCGCCCTGAGCTCTTCAAACTTGTCGGTCGCCTCGGGGTCGTTGAGGTAATCGAGCGCGGCGATCTGGGCGGCGATCCGGGCCTTGAAGTCGAGCATGCCGGTGGTGTAGATCTTGCCGTCGAGGGCGGTGTGCCCCGGCGCCCGCTGTTCCATGAACTCGGTGAACAGGCCGGCCTCGTAGGCGGCGCGCCACTGTGGCGGGACATGGCCGAAGATGCGCTCGCGCATGGTTTTGCCCTGCCAGTAGGGGATCACCTCGCGGGCGTAGGTGTCGATATCCTCCTGGCTGATGGTATAGCGTTGCTGCTCGCGGGTGTTGAGAACATGGAAGTCCTCGACGCTGTGGCAGGTCAGTTCTGGGAAGGTCGGCACCGCCTTGGGACGCGGTCCGCGTTCACCGACGATCAGCTCGTCCTCGCCGATGTAGATGGTTTTTTTTTGGCAATGGTCGTAAAAATTCAGCGCCCGCAGGACGGGAATCGAGTATTTGCCGTAGTTCTCGCGGTAAAAGGCGGTTTCGTGGAGCGCCCGCTCAATGGAAAGGCTCGGTTCGGTGTCGACGCTCAGTGCGCGCAGTCGCTGGATGCGCGGATTCATGCCTGCGGGCCGGGTGCTGGCAGAATCGACATTCCCCTGGCAGGCGGGGGCACTTTGGGCGGTCACGGGAGCAGTTTCTTTGCGGGTCATGGATGTCTCCGGGGTGATGATCGATCATTTTGGCGATAACAAAGCAGGCTGTCAGTTTCCCCATAAGAGAGCAAGGAGAGTGCCAAGCCGAAAATATTTCTTAACTACCTGAAATCAGAAATAAAAACTCGGATATGCCGGGTTGCGGACCGGGTTGAAGGGTGCAGATTCTATTCATTTATGAATAAAGTATGCGTTTATGAATAAAAAGACAAGGTCAGGCGCGGGGTCGCCGGCACACCTGTTTGACGGCCATGACGTTGACGGTCATGACCAGGGCCAGGATGACGACGGCGGCAATCCCGGCCGGGCCTCCGTAAAAGTCAGCGCGGATGGCATTGATGATGACCACACCAAGGAAACAGCCGGCGAGCAGCATATCCGCCTTGACGGCCCAGTCACTGCGGCTGTTCCAGGCCCAGCTGAGGATGTAGATATTGATCAGGCCATAGCCGCCGGTGACGTAGGCGAAGCTTTTCAGCCAGCTGCCTGCCGTATCGCTGAAATAGATGTTGATGGTGTAGAAGACAAACAGAAAGGAGGTCAGGACACTGAACAGCATCAGGCCGTAAAGCTGGAATTTCTGTGACGGGTTCATGTGCGCCCCTTACGCGAAAGTTCACCAGGCCCGAGGGTAACAAAATTGTCAACGAAAGCCAACAGCAGAAGCGCCGCCGGGCCGCCGTGGCGGCGGGCCGGATCAGAGGGCGAAAGCGCCGACCAGCAGTCCCGGGATGATGGCAACGAACATCCACAGCGGCAGCTGAAAGTTCTCTCTGGCGCCGGCGATCGCGGCAAAGAGGATCCCCTTGAAGAGGGTATTGGCGGCGCAGGCAAGGACAATACCGCGGGCGGCAACCGCATCGCCCAGCCCGGTTTTTGCCGCACGTGCCAGGGAGAGGGTGATCGCATCCACGTCCATCAGCCCGGAAACCAGGGAGAGGGCGTAGATGCCCCGGTCGCCGAACCATTCCTGCATCGCAGCAGAGAGCAGCAGTATGGCCGCGAGCAGCAGACCGAGCTTCAGCGCCACGTCGAGTTGCAGGGGGCTTTGCAGTTCGAAGGCGGGGCTGTCGATCCCGTCATCCCTGCGCTGCTGGCGCCACAACCAGTAAAAGACGCAGAGCAGTCCGGCCAGCATCACGGCAAGGGGCAGCCAGAGGGCACGGAGCAGGCCAGGATGAACAACCAGCACCTCAATTGCCACCCGGGGGAACATGATGGAGGACGCGAGCAGCACCGCGCCGGCAAATATCCTGCTGTCTGCCTGTTGCCGGGCAAAGCGTGCGAGGGTGAGGGTCACCGCGGTGGAGGAGACCAGGCCGCCGGCAATCGCGGTGATGATCGTCCCGGTTTTCCTGCCGGTGATCTGGATCACCAGGTAGCCGAGAAAGGAAAGCCCGGAAACCAGCACAACCATCAGCCAGATCCAGTGGGGGTTCAGGGCCTCCCAGGGTCCATAACCACGATTGGGCAGCAGCGGCAGGAACACCACCGAGATAATCAGCAGCTTGATGGCGGAAAAAAAGTCACGCGGCGCGATTTTTTTCAGCCAGGCATGCAGCCCCGGTTTGTGTCCCAGCAGGGTAATGACAATGACCGTTACGGTCAGGGCCGGGACGGGATGACCATAGGCGGACCAGGCGGTCAGGACAAAGGTCAGCATCATGGTGAAGGCGGTGGTGGTGCCGACGTCCTGGTTGGCCCGCACCTCGAGGATATGCGAGGTGATGATCAGGGCGGAGACGGCAACAAAGGCGATGCTGATAAACCAGGGATTGCCCTCCTGGGCAAGGAGTGCGGCAACACAGCCGAGCAGACCGATCAGGCTGAAGGTGCGGATGCCGGCGATGCGTTCCCCTTCTTGCTCATCCCGCCCGCGCCAGCCACGCTCAATGCCGATCAGCAGGCCGATGGCCAGGGCAACAAACAGGCTCAGTGCAATGTCATAGCTTTGTTCCATGGGACCGTCGGCGCTCTGTTGTGCTGCAGGAGGCAGCGGGATCCAAAGATTGCGCGGCTGTGTAAAAAGTATGTAGCTATTCAGCAGCGGATTCCCGGCCCTGCGCAGTGGACGACAGCTGAATAGTTACAAAAGTATAATCGATATTCCTGCTGACGCCAGTTTCGCGGCAGACGCAGCGGCTTGCGTCCAGTGGTTTTTACGTTAGCATTGAGACTGTGGCTGTTCATGATTGCGGCGTCTGCCGCTCAGACGAGGGATCCGGAGATGAAACGCACACTGACAGGAGGACTGCTGATGCTGATCCTGCTCATGGCGTCCGCCGTTGCCGCGGCCGACGACGAATCCGGCAAGCCGTCCCCCGCTATCGGTCTGGCGCTCGGTTCGGGGGGCGCCGGGGGATTGGCGCATATTGCCATGCTCCAGGTTTTTGATGATCTGCGGATAAAACCTGCGCAGATCACCGGCACCAGTATCGGTGCGGTGATCGGTGGGCTTTACGCTGCGGGATTGAGTGCCGCCGAGCTGCGCGCAGTGTTCGAGGAGTTTGGCGGGTCCAGTCTCGATCTGTTGTCGCAGCTGGTGCTGTCCGATAACGGATTGAACCTGGGTGATGTTCTGCAGCTGGATATCGACAATGGCGGACTGATCGATTCCGGCGGTTTTCTTGAGTTTCTCGCCGGCAAGATCGAGGCACGGTCCTTCGCTGAGCTGAAGATTCCCCTGGCCGTGGTCGCTACCGATTACTGGACCGGCGAGACCGTGGTCCTTAAGGACGGGGATCTCCTCTCCGCCATCGAGGCAAGCATGGCGGTGCCGGGGCTTTTTTCTCCGGTGCAGAAGGACCGGCAGATCCTGATCGACGGAGGGACGACCAATCCCCTTCCGTTTGACCTGCTCGACGACGGGCATGACCTGGTTGTCGCCATTGATGCCACCGGTTCGCGGGCGCCGGGGGAAGAGAGCCAGGTGAGCTGGAGCGACGCCCTGTTCAACACCTTCGAGATTATGCAGCAATCCCTCATTGCCGAACGCATGCGCAGCGGCGAGCCGGATATCTACATCAAGCCCGACACCGGTGATGTTCGCCTGCTGCACTTCAATCAGATTGACAGCATCCTTGAAGGCGCCGCGCCGGCGGCAGAGGAGCTCAAATCCCGGCTCACGCAGTTTCTCTGTGAACAGGGGCGGGACCCCGGTGACGCCGCCGAGTGCGATGCCTCCCGGTAGTGAAGCTGACGGGCTGCCGGGCGCGCTAGCACGGTAACAAATCTGACAAGGAGGATCCATGGGGCAGTTCAAGGAGGTCATTATCATCGGCGCCGGGAGCGCCGGACTGGCGGCACTGCGCGAGGTGCGCAAGCGCACCGACAATTTTCTGCTGGTCAACGACGGCCCCTACGGGACCACCTGCGCGCGGGTTGGCTGTATGCCGTCCAAGGCCCTGATCGAAGCGGCCAATGCCTTTCATCAGCGCCACCGGTTCAATGCCTTTGCCATTCGCGGCAGCGACCAGCTGACCGTTGACGTACCGGCGGTGCTGGAACGGGTCCGCAGCCTGCGCGACCGGTTTGTGCGCGGTGTCCTCAAGACCACGGCAGACCTGGGTCCGCGCAATCTGGCCGGGCGCGCGCGACTGCTGGGGCCGAACTGCGTTGAGGTGAACAACGAGCAATTTGAGGCGCGACGGATTATCATCGCCAGCGGCAGCAGGCCGATCATCCCCGCCGCCTGGCAGGAGTTTTCCAGCCGGATTCTGACCAGCGACAACCTGTTTGATCAGCAGGATCTGCCGCGCCGCATCGCGGTCATCGGCCTGGGCGTGATCGGGGTCGAGATCGCCCAGGCCCTGTCGCGCCTCGGTGTCGAGATCAGCGCGTTCGGTACGGACGCGCAGTTCGCCGGGTTGCGCGATGCGCAGGTGAACGCGGTTTTTTCTGCGTTACTGCAGCAGGAATTCCCCTGCTACACCGGGTCTGAAGCGCGGGTGGAAAAGGGCGTTAACGGCCTGCTGGTAAAAAATCAGCAGCACACGATCGAGGTTGACAAGATCCTCGTCGCGATCGGGCGCCGGCCCAACATCGACGGACTCGGCCTCGATACCCTAGGGCTTGAACTGGATGACCGCGGCATGCCCCCCTTTGATCCGACGACCATGCGGATCGGCGATCTGCCGGTGTTCTTTGCCGGGGATGTCAATGGCCATCTGCCGCTGCTACACGAAGCGGCGGATGAAGGGCATATCGCCGGCCTGAACGCGCTTGGCGAGGAATGTGCCTGCTTCACGCGGCGGACGCCCCTGGCCATCGTGTTTTCCGACCCCAATGTCGCCATGGTCGGAGAGGACGTGCAGCAGATCGATGAAGGGAATGCGATCATCGGCACTGCGGACTTCAGGACCCAGGGCCGCGCCCGGACGGCTGAAAAAAACTACGGGCTGTTGCGGGTCTATGCGGAAAAAACCACCGGTAAGCTGCTCGGCGCACAGATGTGCATCCCTGCCGGTGAGCATCTGGCCCACCTGCTGGCCCTGGCGCTTGAGC
>JAWOIX010000017.1:0-8889 GCA_046484405.1 Pelovirga sp. | reverse complement strand
ATTTTCTGGGCGATTTGCGTCACCACAACCTGGGGAACGAGAGCATAATTGGTTTCCGGTTCATCCCGGACAATGTCCGACATGTGATTGAAGGTCGTGATCAGTTCCTTGGAAACATTTCGCCCCTGTTCCAGGGCGATACTCCGGGCCATGCTCTGGTATTCACTGAACGTCAGAAAGGCGGTTACCAGGAACAGCCCCAGTAACAGGGACGATAGAATCAGATTGAATTTGGTGCTGAGTTTCAGGTTGCCGATCCCCGCCATCGAAGTCCGCTCCTTTCTTGTCTTTGCTCTGGTCATGTCAGAAGTGCCTCAAGGGAATGTTCACCACCATTTCCACAGGGTCAGAATCAAAATAATCAACAAAACAAATCCCAGGTTCATGTAGGTCATGACATAGAAGACCTTCTGCGCCATGGTCGTATCCCGTTTCGACCCGGTCTGAAGCGTGCCAACTTTCGGCATGTTCAGGATCTTGTCCTCCCCATGTGGCGCCTGCTGCAGGACCTCCGTCAAATCATGGCCCGCCGGATGTCGGCCGACATGGTTGCCATGCGACCAGAGGCTGCTGGCGGTCACATCGTAGATGTCACCGCGATAAGCAACGTAGGCCGGCCGGTTGTCCTTGCCATCGAATTTTGACAAGGCCTCCACGGTGATAGTGCCCGACGTTGCCTCAGTGGCGCCGGTTGCTTTGCGCTTTAACCGTGGCCCGATGAATAACACCACGATCAAGGCGGAGCAAACCATGATCAGAAAGAAAAGGATTTTAAGGCAAAGCAGGATCCCGAAACGGGTGGTATAGAGAAATTCGACAGAGGGAACCCGGTAGGCAGTGAGCACGACACCTGTCAGCGCCATGATCAGCATGGACGCTAATCCCAGCTTGACTTCTCCACGAGGCAATCCCCCTGAAGCATAGGCCGGTTTCAATATCAGGTGAACATAAAGGATGGTTCCGAACCAGAAGAAGGCAAAGAGGATGTGGATATAACCGGCGAGGAGACGCACATAAAATGACATAGATCTGGATGTTTGTGTCGCAGACGGCTCCGGTTGACCGTCAGCCGTGATCAGGGAGAGCGCAAAGCCGTCTCCCAGATCCGTCAATTCACCGCCCCCGGAAGGGTTGAGGTGACAGGCAGCACAATCCTGCCCTGTCTCTGCAGCATACTCTGCTGTTGCCCAGGCACTTTCACAACCAATGACAACAGGCATCGACCACATCAGTAGAAGTATAGACATCAGGCAATATCCGCGCATCACACCTCCTGAAATACAATCCGAAGCCTATCATCCATGTTTTTCCTGAGAGCTTTTTCTTTTTCCCAGGGCTGCATCACGTCCCGCAAGCTCAAAACGAATCCGAATCTCCGCCACGCGTCTTCGTTCCAGAACCGGTCAGCCCACTCCCATAGCCTATCATCTTTATCCTGCTTTGCAGGGTTTCTCAGCCCCCGGGATCAGATCAGGACAACCACCTGACGCTACAATGCGATGCGAACCTGTTTGTCTCAAACAGCATCGATCTGGTCATTGCGTTGAACATCGGACTGGGACCTGGAGCAAGGGGCCGGCGGATGATTATTTAAAGAAGGATTCATCTATCAACCCGCCAAACAACGATCTCTTTTCTGGTCCAGCGAAAAGGTGCGACCACTCCAGGCAGATGATGACGTCCAGCATTCCGGCCGCTGTCCCTTGTCAAAACCTGCTCTACTGTTACACTTTCAGCTACCGTCACTTTTTTTTACGTCAAGGAGGATCATACGATGAAAGGCAACGAAAAACTGATCAAATCACTGAACGCCCGGTTGGTGGAAGAACTGACAGCAATCAACCAGTACTTTGTTCATGCCGAAGTGTGCGAGGACTGGGGGTACGAAACTCTGCAGGCAGCGATCAAGAAACGCTCCATTTCCGAGATGAAGCATGCCGAGAAACTGATCGAGCGGATTCTGTTCCTCGAAGGGCAGCCGATCGTGTCCAAACTTGACAAGATTTCTATCGGCAAAAGCGTAGATCAGATGCACCAGTTCGACTTGGAAGCCGAAGACAGAGCAATTAAGGGTTACAACGAAAGCATCCGCCTCGCTGCCGAAGTGGGAGACAACGGGACCAAAACCATCCTCGAAGACATTCTCAAGGAGGAGGAAGAACATATCGACTGGCTGGAAACCCAGAAGGACCAGATCGAGCAGATGGGGCTGCAGCTTTACCTGGCCGAGCAGATCGGCTAAGCCCTGTCCTTCCGGCCCCTGTCATGGACCCTCCGCTCAAAGCGAGCGGTTCCCCATGACAGGCACAGGTTGACTCAGCGCAGCAAAGCACGATGAAGGACGTGTCGCGCGGCACGGTGATATCCACCTGCCGCACTTCAGTCTCGCCGTGACGCTTTTTGCTCCAGTGGCTGAAGCCGTTGCGGCACTGCTCATCAGCGCCTGGGGATGGGACCATCAGCGCCGCCCCACGCTCACTGTCGGCGTGCGGCAAGAGCTCTTCCTGGTGGGTATTATGGCAGGCAGCACTGACAGGAAAATTTGGATTGCGACCAACTTGGAACTTCCCAGGGGGGACACACAACGAAAAGGACGAGACGATGAAGATATTTGTAACTGGCGGAACAGGGTTTGTCGGCAATGAGGTCGTGCGGCAACTGGTCGCGCAGGGACATGAGGTCGCGGCCCTGGTGCGCTCCGGCTCGGAGAGCAAACTGGACATGGCCAACGCAGACCAGGTGAACATTCATCCGGGTGACGTGACCGAACCCGACACTTTGCCGCCGGCCATGCAGGGCTGTGACGCTGTGATCCAACTGGTCGGAATAATCAAGGAGATTCCTGACAAGGGGGTGACCTTCAAGCGACTGCATGTTGCCGGTTCACGCAATGTTATCGAGGCCGCCGTCGCCCAGGGAATCAAACGTTACCTGCATATGAGCGCTAACGGTGCCCGCCTGGAAGCAAATACCCTCTATCATCAAAGTAAATGGCAGGCAGAACAGGTTTTGCGGGATGCGCCGCTTGACTGGACCATTTTTCGTCCCTCACTGATTTTTGGTCGCGGGGGCGAATTTGTAGAAATGCTGGCGGGTCTGATTCGCAAACTGCCGGTTGTGCCGGTCATCGGCGATGGGCAATATCGAATTCAGCCGGTGAGCGTCCATCAGGTTGCCGAAACTTACGTCAAGGCCCTCACGCTGCCGGAAACCATCGGCCAGATTTATCATCTGGGGGGATCTAAAAGTTACACCTATGATGACATTCTCGATCTGACGGGTAAGGCCCTCGGTAAAGACCAGGTCCGCAAAATTCATCAGCCGGTCTCTATGGTTAAGCCCATCGTCAAGCTGCTGGAAGGTTTCGAGAAATTCCCCTTGACTCAGGATCAGCTAGCCATGCTGCTCGAAGGCAATGAATGCGATACTCAAAGCTGGGCGGAAACCTTTTCGATCCAGCCGGTTTCCTATGCGAAAGGGATCGGCGAGTGCTTCAGGGAATAACCTGGCCCTGCTGACAGGCGCTTGATTCTACGGAGTTTTATAGTCCTGGGTTTGGTCAGTAAAACCCGGTCTGAATGGCCGCACATGATCAAGGGACTCAAAGACAGACCGAGGCAAGACCGAAGGAGAACATATGGCACTGGAATCCATCAACCCGGCGACCGGCGAGCTGCTCGAAAGGTTTGACGAGTGGTCGTGGCGCAGGACCCGGGACACCTTGACGGCTGTCGATCTGGCCGGGCGCGACTGGCGGCAGACCAGCTTTGCGGAGCGTTCTGACAAATTGCGCCGGGTGGCGCAGCTGTTGCGTCAGAACAAGGATGAATATGCCCGGATCATGGCCCTGGAGATGGGAAAACCCATCACCAGCGGCCGGGGCGAAATCGACAAGTGTGCCTGGGTTTGCGACTATTACGCTGAAAACGCGGCCACGATGCTGGCCGAGGAACCGGCGCAGAGCGACGGAGCGCGCGCTTATGTCGCTTTTCGTCCCCTTGGCACGATCCTGGGGATCATGCCGTGGAATTTCCCCTTCTGGCAGGTGTTCCGCTTTGCCGCGCCGACCCTCATGGCCGGCAACACGGGGGTGCTCAAACATGCCTCCAACGTCCCACGCTGTGCCCTGGCGATTGAAGACATCTTTCGCCAGGCGGGTTTTCCCGCGAACGTCTTTCGCACCCTGATGATCGGCGCAACCCAGGTAGAGGCAGTGATCGAGAGCGAATCGATCAAAGCGCTGACCTTGACCGGCAGTGACACCGCCGGCCGCAAGGTGGCGGCCAAAGCCGGTGAAATGTTGAAAAAAGTGGTGCTGGAGCTGGGCGGCAGCGATCCTTTCATTGTCCTTGCCGACGCCGATGTGGAGGCTTCTGCCGCAACCGCTGCCCAGTCGCGCTGCATCAACTCCGGGCAGAGCTGCATCGCCGCCAAGCGCTTCATCATCGCAGCAGATATTTATGACCGGTGGCTTGAAACCTTTCGGGAGGCCATGGCGGCGCTGACAGTCGGCGATCCCCTGGAAGAACAGACCGAGATCGGCCCGCAGGCCCGCGAGGATCTCATGCGCACACTGCATGGGCAGGTGGAAAGCTCCATTAGCAAAGGCGCCGAGCTTGTCCTGGGCGGCAAGCCGCTCAAGCGCACAGGCTATTTTTATCCGCCGACCATTCTCACGCAGGTCAAGCCAGGTATGCCCGCCTTTCACGAGGAGTTGTTCGGCCCGGTCGCGTCGGTGATTCGGGTGCGGGACGCCGAGGAGGCCATCGCTGTGGCCAATGCCACCCCGTTTGGTCTCGGTGCCTCGGTGTGGACCCGCAACAGCGAAAAAGGGGAGACGATAGCCGCGCGCATCGAGGTCGGGGCGGTGTTTGTCAACGGTCTCGTCAAGAGTGATCCGCGTCTGCCTTTCGGTGGCGTGAAGAACTCCGGCTTCGGGCGCGAACTGTCCCACTACGGAATCAAGCAGTTTGTCAACATCCAGACGCTGTGGGTGAAGTGACCGCATGCCGCCGGTGAGCCCCGTCAAGGATGTTCAGACCACCAACTGAACGGCCCGCCTTCGTGCTCCCGGCGCTGTTTGAGAAGGGTGCCTAGTCGCCGGCGGCCTCTCGCGCGCTTGCTTTTACGCTCAGCAGCGTAACTGTTACTAAGATCAACCCCATGCCGAAGACCTGGAGACCAGCCAGGCGTTCATTCAAAATGACAACGCCGAACAGCGCAGCGGTGACCGGCTCGACCATCGCCACAACCGACGCGACAGTCGGCGCGGTATGCTTCAGGCCGACCACATAGAGAATAAACGACAACCCTGCGCCAAGCACTCCCAACACAACGAACAGTGGCCAACTCGGCGTTGTCAGCACTGCCAGAGTCTGGTCGGCATCGCCCAGCCAGACAAGGATGATGCCAAGCACCGCGAACGCTATCATGAGAATCGCCTGTGGGCTGCCATGCGGTGCCGCATACTTGAAGCTGAAAATGAATAGCGCATAGGAGAGACCGGCACCAAGCCCGGCACCGGCGGCGATCGGCGTGACCGCCCCTGCTCCAACCTCGTAAACACCTGTAAGCAGTATGAGGCCAAGCATGATCATCGCGATCGCGGCCCATTTGGATGGCGTGGGCCGTTCGAGTTTGAGGGTAAAGGAGACGAGATGGACGAACACCGGTGCGCAGTACATCAGGGTCGCGGCAACCGCGACGCTGCCATGCGCGATGCTGGTGAAATAAAATGCGAAGTTACCAGCGACACCCACACCGGCCACCACCGACCAGAACCATAATCGGCGATTTGCCAATCCGCTGCCGTGTGGGCGTAATGCCAGCCAGACGAGAACGAACAACAGCCCGATGGCGCCCCGGTAGAAAGACACCACCACCGGGTCCCAGCCCGCGGCCGTAAGAATGCCGCCGACCCCTCCTGATAGCCCCCAGCACAGGGCGGCCAGTACTACGAACATCGTACTCAGACCCCGCGGTTTGTCTGATGACATGAATCCCATCGGGGGAAGTGGGTTCCGTACCATTCTGCACAGCCTCTATCATTGCGTCCCGGTGAATTTGAACCGCAGATCTTGCTGGCAGGCACCTGTTGTAACCCAATTTTCGGCAATAACACCACAGCATCCCGTAGTTAACCCGGGCTGTTCCTATGCGCGCCGCCGGGAATGTCGTTTTTTCAATTTAAGCACGGATATTTTGTCCGCCCGCCGGCATGCCGCAGGAATTTTTTTGTGACTGCCATCGATGTATTTTCCATCAAACTATACATGACCGGGGAGCATTTCTCCATTTTATGCGGGCAGTTGCCGCTTATTGCCGGCATGCAATTGGTGAATAATCAGCACCACCAAGGAAAATCGACAAACAGGGTTTTTCCCTTGACTCTGGTCTATGGTCAAAGGTTTAGGGTTAAACTATCAAGACAGCAGACACAACCACCAACTACGTCGGGAGAAACCTACATGTCCCGTTCTCTGACCATCGGCAAACTATCGAAACGGGCAGATGTCAGCATTGACAGCATCAGATTCTACGAGCGGCGCGGCTTACTCGCCGAACCGGACCGAACCTCCTCCAACTATCGGGTCTACCCGCTGGAGGCGGCGCAGCGGCTCAGGTTTATTAAAAAAGCGCAGAAACTTGGATTTTCCTTGGGTGAGATCCAGGAGCTTCTGGATCTTAACCATGATCCGGCGGCCTCCAAAGCCGACGTCAAGCACAAGACAGCGGCAAAGATTGAAGATATCAGGAACAGAATGCAGGACCTTGGGCGCATGCTGAAAGCCCTGGAGCAATTGGACGGGAGCTGTAACGGGCATGGTTCGGTTGCCGGGTGCCCGATCCTGAAGGCTTTGGCAGAGGACGACAACCATGAGTGAGCTGGCGTAACAACGAACAAAAACAAAAGAACAGCGGCGGGAACCTGGAAAATCTGTTCCTGTAAACGTCTTATGAAAGAAAGGTGTGAATCATGCGAGATCCTGTATGCGGCATGGAAGTCACCTCCGGGTCCAGAGGAGGAACAACCCAATGGCAGGGAGACATCTACACCTTCTGCTCCGCCAGGTGCCGGGAGACGTTCCTGGCCGATCCCGAGGCCTATGTAACGGACTCCTCGAAAGACCCGGTCTGCGGCATGTCCGTGAGCAAAGAGAAAAATGCCGGTTCCCATATCCACGAGGGGACGGAATATCTGTTTTGCTCCAGCAAGTGCCGGGAAAAATTCGTGGCTGATCCTAAGGCCTATCTCCAGCCGCAGCCGAAGACAGCCGATCCGGCTGATGCGGCGCGCGAATATACCTGTCCGATGCATCCGGAGGTTGTCCAGCAGGGACCGGGCAGTTGTCCCAAGTGCGGTATGGACCTGGAGCCGATGACCGCATCCGTCGATGACGCAGAAGAGGAAGAAGCGGCTATTCGGAGTTTAAAGCGTAAGACCATTGTTGCCGGCGCATTAACCCTGCCGATTATGTTTCTCGCTTTCGACAGCATGATTCCCGGACTCTCCCTCGAAGGGATCCTGTCAGCGAAGATTCAGGGCTGGTTGGAACTTCTCCTGGCGACACCCGTCATTCTATGGGCGGGCGGCATGTTTTTTTCCCGGGGTTGGCGTTCCATCGTCAACCGCAGTCTCAACATGTTCACGCTGATCATGCTCGGGGTCGGCGCGGCCTATGCTTATAGCGTCGTCGCAGTATTTTTTCCGGAACTGTTCCCGGCGTCCTTCCGCATCCATGGTGAAGTCGCGCTGTATTTCGAGGCGGGCGCGGTCATCACAACCCTCGTCCTGTTCGGGCAGTGGCTCGAAGCCCGCGCCCGGCGGCAGACCGGCCAAGCTATCCAGAGTTTACTTAACCTCGCGGCCAAGACCGCGCATCGGCTCAAGGATGACGGCGAGGAAGAGGAAGTGGCGATCGACGCCATTGAAAAAGGCGACCGTCTGCGCGTGCGACCCGGCGAAAAGATCCCCCTTGACGGTGTCATTCTTGATGGAAAAAGCACGATTGACGAATCCATGCTCACCGGCGAGCCGCTCCCCGTGAAGAAAGGCGTGGATGACAAGGTTATCGGCGCCACGGTCAACCAGACCGGCAGTTTCATCATGCGTGCGCAGGCCGTAGGCGAGGAAACCATGCTCGCGCGGATCGTGAAAATGGTCGCTGAAGCGCAGCGCAGCCGTGCACCAATCCAGAAACTGGCCGACCAGGTCGCGGGCTATTTTGTGCCCGCGGTCGTGCTGACCGCCCTGATCGCTTTCGGCGTCTGGGCCACCTTCGGTCCCGCGCCGGCCATGGCCTACGCCATCGTCGTGGCGGTTTCTGTGCTGATCATCGCCTGCCCCTGCGCGCTGGGTCTGGCTACCCCCATGTCGATCATGGTCGGTATCGGCAAGGGTGCCCAAAACGGTATCCTGATCAAAAACGCCGAAGCCATCGAACGCGCCGAAAAGGTCACGCACCTCATCACCGACAAGACCGGCACCCTCACCGAGGGCAAGCCCGCGGTTGTCGCTGTACAAGCGCCGGACGAGGTTAAGACTGACGATTTGCTGCGTCTGGCGGCGGCCGTTGAAACACAGTCCGAGCACCCCCTCGCCCGCGCCGTTGTCGATAAGGCGCAACAGGAGGGTCTCGAACTGCCGGACATCACAGACTTTAAGAGCACGACCGGCGGTGGCGTCCAGGCCAGGGTCGAGGGCGAGATGATTCGTATCGGCAAGCGGACGTTCCTCGAAGCGGCAAACATCACCATCCCCGCCGCGCTGATGAAGGAAGCGGAGCGCCTGCAGGGCGAGGCCAAGACAGTGATCTGGGCGGGACGCGACGGTCAGCTCCTTGGCCTCATTGCCATCGCCGATCCGATCAAAAAAACCTCAAAAGAGGC
>JAWOIX010000162.1:0-12769 GCA_046484405.1 Pelovirga sp. | reverse complement strand
GCCCGCATAGCCCATCACCGCAATGACCGCGGCCGCCGCCAGCACATTGGGCACCACGCCGAGCACGGCATAGGTCAGCGAGCGCAGCAGCACCAGAAACATCAGCAACGCCGCCAGCAGCACGTAGCCCAAGGTGTCTACCTGGGAGTCGAAGAGCTGCTTCAACATGTTGTCGAACAGCACCATCATGCCGGTGACTTCCACGTCGTCCGGCGCAAACCCCAGCTCGTCCACCGCAAAGGCCTCGATGCTCCGGGCCAGCTCGGCCCGATCGAACTGCGGGCCGCTCTCCTGAATGCGGCCGTTCAGGCGCAGACCTCCCGATTGCGGCAAAAACCCCGCAACAGCCATTAACACCGGCGCGCCTGCGCTCATCTCTGGCGTCATGGTCTTGCTACACAGAACCCGGGGACGCACTTACGGGGTTGCCGGCAACCCGACAGTCCACAACCGGGGGCAGGCAATGCGCCCCGACAACAGCATCGACCATCTACCACCCGTCGGGACACACCAACGGGGGCCCTGCTCATCGCCAGGATAAGCGCAACGGGCTTTAAGCGCTTCCCCCGGACTCCGTCTGCGTGTCACCCTTTTGGCATCATCCGTGCTTATTCCTTTTGCGACAAAGGCGTCAATCATCTGCCGGGCACGGCACCACAAGGGAGATTTCCCCATGTTAGATCAGAACCAGTTACTCTTCAGAGCCTTGCTCGATATCGGCAAAGAGCTCGCCAGCATCACCGATATTGATCCATTGCTGCAGCGTATTCTCGAGATCGCCAGAGACGTTTTCACCTTTGACAACGCCATCATCCGCCTCCTTGACGGCGACAGCGGCACCCTTACCGCGGTTGCCAGCTACGGCTACAGTGAAGAGGCGGTCAAGCGGCCGATTCTCCTCGGCCAGGGGGTGATGGGCAAAGCGGCCAAGTTCGGCAGACCCTACCTGATCAAAAACATCGCCCCGGAAGACGACTACATTCCCGGTATCGACGCGGCCCGCTCGGAAATGGCCGTGCCGCTGATCGCCCGGGACAAGGTGATCGGCGTTTTCAATGTCGAGAGCCAACAGCCCGAGGCCTTCACCATGCAGGACTGCGACACCCTGGCGATCCTCGCCGGGCAGGCGGCTATCGCCATTGACAACGCCCACCTCTACCGTGACCTGTGCCGGGTCTCCCGCGAGAAGGAAAGCCTCTATCACCTCAATGAACAGATCCTTTCCAGTATCAGCATCGGCCTGTACACCATCGACCGGCAACTGCACATCACCTCCTGGAACCAGAGCATGGTGCGGATGAGCGGCATCTCCAGCAGTGTCGCCATCGGCAAACCGCTGCTCGAGCTGTTCCCGACCCTGGAGCAGGAAGGCATCGCCGCGCGTCTGCGTGATGTGCTCAAGCAGGGAGAACCTCAGCGCCTACGCATTCTCCATCGTGGCCAGGCCGGAGAGAACCGGCTGCAGAAGCGTTTCATCACCCCCTTGAAAGAAGGGGAGAGAACCGTCGGTGCGCTGGTTGTCGTCGAGGATATTACCGAATTCGAGCAACTCCTGGCGCAAACCATCCAATCGGAAAAGCTGGTCGAAGTCGGCCGCTTAAGTGCCGGCATCGCCCATGAGATCAACAACCCCCTGGCGGTGATCAGCTACGCCTGCCAGATTCTCCAGGAGCAGGAGAATCCCTCCCCCCAGCAAAGCGAGATGCTCGAACGGATCGATCTGGAGATCGAGCGCCTGCAGCAGCTCACCGCCGACCTCCTTGCCTATTCCGGTAAACAGGACGACCGCCGCGCTGCGGTCGATCTCAATGAGGTCATCAACGATGTGCTGGGATTGCTGGCATATGAGCTGAAAAAACACCGGATTCAGCTGGTCAAAGAGCAACAGCAACTGCCTCTGCGCAGCGTCGATGGGAACAAATTCAAGCAGATTTTCATCAACCTGATTCTCAATGCGGTGCAGGCCATGGGAGAGGGTGAGATCAGGATTGTCACCGGTTGCCGGCCCGATCAGGCCCTGGTTGTGCGCATCTGCGATTCCGGTCCAGGCGTTCCCGACCATCTGAAAGAACAGATCTTTGAGCCCTTCTTCACCAACCGCGCAGATGGCAGCGGCACCGGTCTTGGACTCTACCTGTGCCGCAAGATTGCGGCCGAGTACCAGGGAACCCTGGAGGTCAGCGATGCCCCCGGTGGCGGCTGCTGTTTTGAACTGGTCCTTCCCGCCGAAGTGCGCTGAGACGCTCGCGCCGCTGCCCCTTTTTTATCCAGCAGGCCTGAAAATCTGCACAAAAAGAGGGCACTTCACCCCCTGGCCCCGCCTTTCTGGCGTGCCGGATCGCCGTTTTCGATCTTGGTACAGAGAATGCAAAACCACCTGATGTCGTTATTGTGCCACGGCGGCAATCACACAACCAAGGACAGGAGCAAAGGCGCTCTGATCCCCCTCAAGAGGGGTCATTGTGCCTTTTTTTCTTCCCCATGACCAAGGAGAGATACGCGGATGAAGAAAGTGGAATGCATCATCAAGCCATTCAAGCTCGAAGACGTCAAGACTGTCATCAGTGACATGGGCGTGACCGGCATGACCGTCAGTGAGGTACGCGGCTTCGGACGCCAGAAGGGACATACCGAGCTCTATCGCGGTGCCGAATACCAGATCGACTTTATCCCCAAGCTGAAGATCGAACTGGTTGTTCCTACCGAGCGCGTCGCCGAACTGCTTGAGGTAATCCAGCGCGAGGCCTGCACCGGCCGCATCGGGGACGGCAAAATCTTCGTCAGCAATATTGAACAATCGATCCGCATCCGTACCGGTGAAACCGGGGAGGATTCGCTGTAATCCGGAGCAGACCTTCAAGGATCATTATCCGCTCACCATACAAAGGAGACAAGAGAATGAAGAGAACATTGCTACTGCTTGCCGGACTGGCACTGCTGCCGACCCTGGCTCTGGCTGAAGAAGAGATCATCACCGAGATGGCCTACATCCTCAACAGTTTTTCCTTCCTTATCAGCGGCGTGCTGGTCATGTGGATGGCCGCCGGCTTTGCCATGCTCGAAGCCGGGCTGGTGCGGTCGAAAAACGTCGCCACCATCTGCCTGAAAAACATTTCCCTCTACGCCATTGCCGGCATTCTCTATTATCTGATCGGCTACAATCTCATGTACGCCAATGTCGATGGTGGTTTTATCGGCAGTCTCGGACTCTGGGGCGCGGATGACGCTGCCGCCCTGGGAGGCGATTTCTCCGGTGCATATTCCACCGGTTCCGACTGGTTCTTCCAGATGGTGTTTGTCGCCACCGCGGCCTCCATCGTTTCCGGTACCGTCGCTGAGCGGATCAAGCTCTGGCCGTTCCTCGGTTTCGTTGTTGTGCTCACCGCCATTGTCTATCCGATCCAGGGAGCCTGGAGCTGGGGTGGCGGCTGGCTCAGTGAAATGGGCTTTTCCGATTATGCCGGGTCGACCATCGTCCACTCGGTGGGTGGCTGGGCCGCCCTGATGGGTGCCATCATCCTTGGCGCCCGGACCGGCAAGTATGGCAAGGGTGGCCGTATCACCCCCCTGCCCGGTTCCAACATGCCCCTGGCGACCCTGGGCACCTTCATCCTGTGGATGGGCTGGTTCGGCTTCAACGGCGGTTCGGTGCTGGCCCTGGGATCGGCGGACGCGGTCATCGAGATGTCAAACGTGTATCTCAATACCAACCTCGCCGCCGCCGGTGGTGTCGTAGCGGCGATGATCATGCTGCAGCTGGTCTACAAGAAGGTCGATCTGACCATGGCGTTGAACGGTGCCCTGGCCGGACTGGTATCGATCACTGCGGAGCCTGCGGCCCCATCCCCGGGCATGGCTGTTCTCATCGGTGCCGTCGGTGGTATCCTGGTTGTCCTGGCAATCCCGATGTTTGACAAGCTCAAGATTGACGATGTCGTCGGTGCGCTCTCCGTCCACCTGGTCTGTGGCATCTGGGGAACGCTGGCTGTCCCGATCACCAACGCCGACGCCAGCTTTGTAACGCAATTGATCGGGGTGATTGCCGTCGGTGCCTTTGTCACCATTACCAGCGCCCTGGCCTGGCTGGCGTTGAAATACACCGTCGGAATCCGGGTCAGCAAAGAGGTGGAAATGAACGGCTGTGACATGTCCGAGCTCGGCATGGAGGCCTATCCCGATTTCCGCGGTGGTTCCTCCGGGGTTTCTCCTGGCGGCTCCTTTTAGCAAGCGTCGGGGACATGCCGTCCCCCGCACCTTCTGACCCGTTTGCCCTCTAACCGCCGGACGTGCTGCTGCCTGCCCAGGCACAGCACGTCCGACCACCTAAGGACTGTCCATGAAAAAAGCTCTGGTCGTCGATGATGAACCGCTGGTGCGCAGACAGGTGGCTGAAGCACTGGCCGATTACGGGTTTGACGAGCTCTACGAGGCGCAGGATGGTGCCGAGGCCCTGGCCCTGGCCGCCGCCCACCAGCCCTTGCTGATCGTCATGGACGTCACCATGCCGGTCCTCGACGGCATCAGCGCCGCGGAAAAAATCAACCGGAACCCCAGCGGCGCCATGATCCTGCTGACCGGCACCACCGATAGCCAAACCGTCGCCCGGGCCCGCGACGCCGGTGTCCATCATTACCTGATGAAACCGTTTCGGGCGGAACAGTTAAAGATCACCCTCGATCTCGCGATACACCAGTTTATTCAGCTGTCCAATCTGCGTGATGAGGTCGCGGCCCTGAAAGAGACCCTGGAAACACGCAAGCTGGTCGACCGTGCCAAAGCCCTGCTGACCGCCAGGGGGATGACCGAACCGCAGGCCCACCGCAAGATCCAGAAACTCGCCATGGACAAGAGGAAAAGCCTCAGGCAGATTGCCGAAGCGATTCTGCTGGCGGAGGGATGATCTGAACGGGCACTTCACAGCGTTGAACCTTTGCAATCTGCCCCCCTGGTCACTTGCCTCCCATCACTACAACCAGAACCCGCAGCGGGTTTACATCCAGGGGACGGAGTGCATCAACCGCCTGCTGCGCCAGCTTGACCCGGTGGACGATCCCCGGCTGTGCGGGGCCCTGTTTCATGATTTCATGGATGTGACCTTCCAGTTGCATCAGTGGCAGCGGGAAGCCTCCCCGAACAGCCGCACAAGCCTGAAAAACAGCTATCTGCGTTTTTTGCGCGGCTGGCTCTTTGACAGCAATTCCGTCGCCGGAGCCGTCCTTAAGGGGTGGGTAGAATCCCGCCTGGGACTGTTACCGACCTATCACCACGGCATCATCGACGGGATTCATTCAGAGGCCTATTTTCGCTATCTGGTTGACCGGATGCGCGGTTCCGCCCGGACCAGCGCCATCCTCTCGCAACTGGACCTGCTCTATGAATATGTTCAGTACCAGCTCCATCGTGATGCCAACGGGACCCATCGAACACTCTATCGGGGGATCAATACTCTGGAAGACCATATCATCATCCGGAAGAGCAGCCAGCACTGCCTGATGCGACTGAATAACCTGAATTCTTTTACCGCCGATTTTGAGCGCGCCTGGGAGTTCGGTTCCCGCGTTCTGCAGGCCGAGGTTCCCCTGACGAAGATTTTTTTCCTCTCCGGAGTTCTCCCCAAAGCCCTGCTGCAGGGGGAGGATGAGTACCTGGTCATCGGTGGCGACTACGATGTCAAGATCCTGATCGGCGGATGAACAGGCCTGCCCTCGACAGGGTCCTGTCACGCTCCCGGGCCGCGTTCCTGGGTCTGGCCATTGGTGACGCCCTGGGGGCGACGACGGAATTCATGACGCCGGCAGAGATCCGGACGACTTATCAGATCCACAACCGTATTGTCGGTGGTGGCTGGCTCGGCGTTAAGGCCGGACAGGTCACCGACGATACGGAGATGTCCCTGGCCCTGGCGCGTGCCGTCGTCGACGGCGGCGGTTGGAACCTCCAACAGATTGCTGATTACTTTGTCGCCTGGATGCGCTCCAAACCCATTGACATCGGAGCGACGGTACGCAAAGGGATTCGTACCTATATGCACAAAGGCACCCTGGAGATGCCGTTCAATGCCTGGGATGCCGGCAACGGTGCTGCAATGCGCATGTGTCCGGTCGCTCTGGCCAGTTACGGCAGTGACGAGCTCCTGAAGCGCTACACCCTGGAACAGGCACACCTGACTCATCATCACGCGCTCTCGGATGCCGGCTGCCTGTGTATCGGTCATATGCTCCATACTGCCATGGCCGGTGGTGATCGCTTTTCCCTGCATGAACTGACCCGACAACTGGTTAAACAGCATCCGAATTTTCGTTTTAATAACTATAATGGCCAGGCTTCAGGGTACATCGTTGATACCCTGCGCACCGTTTTCCATTTTTTGTTCACCACCGCCGGGTTTGAAGAGTGCCTGGTGGGCGTGGTTAACCAGGGAGGGGACGCGGACACGACCGGTGCCATTGCCGGCATGATCGCCGGGGCGCTTTATGGGGAAGAGAGCCTGCCAAGACACTGGCTGAAAAAGCTCGATCACAGGGTGCGCTCCGATATTGAACGATTGACTCCCCAGCTTCTGACTCTGGCACCGGCATTTGATCTGACAGGCTGATCCCGTTCGTGCCACCACAGGAGAAGATGATGACCACCAGTAAACACATACCCCTGAACGTCGCTGCGATAAAAACCCATTCCACCACCCTGAACCTGCTGCTGCACATCAAGCGCGGGCTGCTTCCCGCGATCGAAGAGCAGGGTCAATGGCTTATCAACGAAGCAGACCTGGACGCTTTTATTGCTGACAACCGCAAGACCGAGCCCGGCGAACTCTGTATTCACACCGGCTGCGGTAAAGGATGCGGCAGTTGCGCCGAGGAATAACGCCATGAATATCTCCATCAGTCCATCAGACTTATTCTATCGCTACCGGCACAAGAAAGAGACCCGGGAGCTGCCAAAATTTTGTGGCAAGCCGGATCATCACCCTTTTGATCGCGACGATCTCTACGACGTCTTGCCGATGCTCGAAGCCGTCATGAATGAAATTGGCAGCGCCGATGGACAGGTGCTGGAAAAGATCGAAGAGATGATGCTGCTGCAGATGCCCGGCTTTATCAGGACACGTGAACAGGTCTTTGATTTTCTCGTCGATTTCGCCAGGCAGCGTGGGATGCACTAATGCCAACGCCAGACAAGAATAAAATAGCAGCGGTTGGCAACAGGATCACTGTTCATTATATCGGCACTCTTGATAATGGCGCTGTCTTTGACAGCCGTGACAGCGATGACCCTCTGACCTTTGTCGTGGGTGACGGGACTGTGTTTCCAGCCCTGGAGCAGGAAATTTGCACCATGCACTGTGGCCAGACCAGAAACATCCTGATCCCGGCGAAACAAGCTTACGGCCCGCGGAGCAAGGACAATCTGCTCACGATCGAGCGATCACAATGTCCTCCGGATAAGGACCCGGAAGCTGGCAGGCTTCTGACCATCACCTTTAGCGACGGTGAACAACGGATCATGCGCATAATGGGCGGCGACGACAGCGGCGTCACCCTCGACGCCAATCACCCCCTGGCCGGACTTGATCTGACCTTTGCTTTAACCCTGGTCGCCATAGACGACTGACAATGGCATTACCAATCTGCCCAGAAAGCAGGCAGCAGATGAAAAATGGCGCCTTATTTGTAAGCAGGAGCGTTTACAGAGCGGACATGAAGATGGCAGGAATTTTGTTTTTTTTCTCTAAAAAGCCTAAAAGAACTAGGCACATAACCTGGCAACACCGCAAGTTGGCACAACCTGTGCTGGTAAGGAGAGCATCAACACGTCAGGCCGCTACATTGCAGTAGTTTGCACCTGACCGGTAAAGAAGCCCGAAGGAATCCACATTAAGTGGTCATCCGTTCGGGCTTTTTTTATTTTTCTAAACCGGCAGCAGCAGTTAGTTGCCCCCCTATTTCAACCGTACGTCACCGTCGACCACATTTCCTGGCTTTAACTTATTTTTCCGGTTCCTCCGGCAATCCAGTCACATCAACGAAGATGCCGCCAGACTGTTTTTTGTCCGGAAGGCCAACCACTGTCACGACGAACAATCGTCAACACCAAGGAGAAACAATCATGGCTGAAAAAAAGATGAGACAGATCGCAATCTACGGCAAAGGCGGCATCGGCAAATCCACGACCACCCAGAACACGGTTGCCGGGCTCGCACAACTTGGGAAAAAAGTACTGATCATCGGTTGTGATCCGAAAGCCGACTCAACCCGCTTGATCCTCCATGCCAAGGCCCAGGAAACCGTTATGGACAAGGTCCGGGAACTTGGTACCGTCGAGGACCTGGAGCTGGAGGATGTCTTAAAAATCGGCTACGGCGGCATCAAGTGTGTTGAATCAGGCGGGCCAGAACCAGGGGTCGGCTGTGCCGGTCGCGGCGTTATTACCGCTATCAATTTCTGTGAAGAAGAGGGCGCTTACACCCCCGACCTGGACTTCGTCTTTTACGATGTTCTCGGTGACGTCGTCTGCGGCGGCTTTGCCATGCCGATCCGTGAAAATAAAGCCCAGGAGATTTACATCGTCGTATCCGGGGAAATGATGGCCATGTACGCTGCCAACAACATCGCTAAAGGCATCGTCAAGTACGCCTCTTCCGGCAGCGTGCGGCTTGCCGGCCTGATCTGTAACAGCCGTAACACTGACCGTGAAGCGGACCTGATCGAAGCGTTGGCAGCCCGCCTGGGCACCCAGATGATTCACTTCGTGCCGCGTGACAACCAGGTCCAGCGCGCCGAACTGCGGCGCATGACCGTTATCGAGTATTCACCGGAGCATCCGCAGGCGCAGGAATACCGTGAACTGGCCCGCAAAATCGATGAAAACACCATGTTCGTGGTTCCGACTCCTATCGAGATCGAAGAACTGGAAGAATTGCTGATGGAGTTCGGCATTATGGAAGCGGACGATGAGACGGTTGTCGGCGTGGCGGAAAACGCCTAGTTTTCGCAGACATCATCATAATAAGGAGCTGATATGGCTGACACAATAAAAACAATTGACGGCATTTCCACCGAGACGACGGAAGGATTGATCGCAGAAACTCTCGCGGCCATGCCGGAGAAAGCACGAAAAAAACGCACCCCGCACCTGGGCGCCAATGAGCCGACCTCGGCTACCTGTGCGGTAAAATCCAACAAAAAAGTGGTGCCCGGCATCATGAGTCAGCGCGGCTGTGCCTATGCGGGCGCCAAGGGAGTGGTCTGGGGACCGATCCGCGATATGGTGCATGTCTCCCACGGCCCGATCGGCTGCGGCGTCTACAGCTGGGGGACCCGGCGCAATCTGATGGAGGGAATTCCCGGAGTGACCTCCTTCCCTCTGGATTTCACCTCCGATTTCCAGGAGAAAGATATCGTCTACGGCGGTGACAAAAAGCTCGAAAAGCTGTTACGCGAAGCCGACGAACTGTTCCCGCTGAACAAGGGACTGTCGGTGCTTTCCGAGTGCCCGGTCGGACTGATTGGCGATGATATCAATGCCGTCACCAAAAAGATGGAAGCCGAGCTGGGCAAGTTTGTCGTTCCCTGCAACTGTGAGGGTTTCCGTGGCGTCAGCCAGTCCCTCGGCCACCACATCTCCAATGATTCAATCCGCGATCATGTCATCGGCAAACGCGAATTTTCCGAACCGGCCGGCCCCTATGATATTGCCCTGATCGGTGATTACAACATCGGTGGCGATGTCTGGGCCGCCAAGCCGATCCTTGAAGAGATCGGGCTCAACGTCAAGAGCGTCTGGACCGGTGATGGTGAAATCGAGAAAATTGCCGCCACCTATCAGGTCAAGCTCAACCTGATTCATTGCTACCGATCCATGAACTACATGTGCAAAGTGATGGAAGAAAAATGGGGAATCCCATGGTTGGAATACAATTTCTTCGGACCGACCAAGATCGAAAAAAGTCTGCGCGACATTGCCGGGTTCTTTGACGATACCATCAAGGCGAATGTCGAAACAGTCATCGCGAAGTACCGTCAGCAAATGCAGGAGGTTATCGACGAATATCGGCCTCGTCTCGAAGGAAAAACCGCCATGCTCTTCGTCGGTGGGTTAAGACCACGTCATACCATCGGTGCCTACGAAGATCTGGGTATTCAGATTACCGGCGCCGGTTACGAGTTCGCCCATCAGGACGACTATGACCGCACCAGTCCGGAGATGGCCAAAGGCACCCTGATCTATGATGATGTCTCGGAATTTGAACTGGAAAAATTTGTCGAGAAGATGAAGCCCGACCTGGTCGGCAGCGGGATCAAGGAAAAATACGTGTTCCAGAAGGCCGGCATCCCCTTCCGCCAGATGCACAGCTGGGATTATTCCGGGCCCTATCATGGCTACGAAGGGTTCAGGATCTTCGCCCGTGATATCGATATGGCGATCAATTCGCCGACCTGGAGCCTGGTGAAGGCACCGTTTTGACGATGGCATAAAACGCCGGCACAAATAAACCAGACCAATTCCGACACCGTTTAGGAGATATAAAATGAGCACTGCGACCGCCGTCAAGCCGATGACCGAACATTCGGCAGAAGAGATAGAACGGGTCAAAAACTGGATTAACAGTGAGGACTATAAAGAGAAAAACTTTGCCCGCGAGGCCCTGGTGATCAACCCGGCCCATGCCTGTCAACCGCTGGGCGCGCAGATGGTTGCCCACGGATTTGCAGGGTCCCTCCCCTTTATTCACGGTTCGCAAGGCTGCGCTTCCTATTTCCGCAGCACCTTCAGTCGCCATTTCCGTGAACCGGCCAGCGCGACCAGTGATGCCATGACCGAAGACGGTGCGGTGTTCGGCGGTCAGAACAACCTGTTTGAAGGGCTGGAAAACGCCTACGCCCTCTACAAGCCGGCGATCATGCCGATCTTCACCACCTGCATGCCGGAAGTGATCGGTGACGACCTCACCGCCTTTATCACCAATGCCAAGAACAAGGGGCACATTCCGGCAGACCTGCCGACGCCCTATGCCAACACCCCGAGCTTTAACGGCACGCACATCCATGGCTACGACAGTATGCTCAAGTCCATCCTGGCATACCTGACCGCGGGGCAAAAAACGGAATCCGCTGACAACGGCACCCTCAACCTGATCCCCGGCTTTGACGGCAGCACCGGCAACCTGCGCGAATACAAAAGGTATCTCGAGGCCATGCAGATCCCCTACACCGTGCTGGCGGATGTTTCCGATGTCTTCGATTCGGTCTGCGATGGCACCTACCGGATGTACAGCGGCGGCACGCCCCTTGCTGCGGCGGCAGATTCGATCAATGCCAAAGCGACCCTGTCGCTGATGAAATACTCCACCCTGAACTCCATGAAATGGGTGGAAGAGAATTATTCGGGGGACAACAGGACCCTGCCTTTGCCCATGGGCATTCGCAAGACCGACGCACTGCTGATGACCTTAAGCGAAATCTTCGGCAAACCGATCCCGGCCGAACTCAAGGCTGAACGTGGTCGCGCCGTCGACGCCATGACTGATGCCCATCAGTATATCCACGGCAAGAAATTTGCTGTCGCCGGCGATCCTGATTACCTCCTCGGCATCGTCTCGTTCCTGCTGGAGATGGGCGCTATCCCCTACCACATCCTCTGCTCCCGCTCGAACAAGAAGTTCCAGAAAGAGATGGAGGCCCTGCTCGCGACCTCGCCTCTCTACGGTGCGCAAGGAACCGTGTATGTCAACAAGGATCTGTGGCATATGCGCAGTCTGTGCATGACCGATCCGGTAGATGCCATTATCGGTGATACCCATGCCAAATGGGTCGCCCGCGATGCGAAAATTCCTCTGTTCCGGGTCGGTTTCCCGATCATGGACCGGGTCAATCTCCATCGCAGTCCGGTGATCGGTTATCAGGGCGCCGTTAATCTGCTGACCATGATCGTCAATAAATTCCTCGATACGGTTGACGAGACCTGCGAGGACCAGTGGTTCGAGATGATGCGTTAAAAGAAAAAGCGATCTCACACAAGGCGGCGAAGAGACAAAAAGAAGACAAACCGCAGGATGGGGTTTTGCAGGGCTTTGCGGCTGCGCGGCTTGAGTGAACACAGTGAACGAGCGTGACATTGATGTGCTTATGATCCGGATCAGACGTTTCGACATCATTGACAGAACCAGAAAGCGAGGACGGCACATGAACGTTGCATTTGCCAGCACCGATAACATTCACATCGATGAACATTTCGGGCGGGCGGAAGAATTCATGATTTGGACGATTGACCGGGAAACGGCAAGCTTCACGGGCATTGTCCGGGTCAGCACTGCAGGAGATGACGAAGCCGACCGCATCGAGTCCCGCTGCGCCGGACTGGCAGACTGTGCGCTGGTTTACGTTGCCGAGATCGGCGGCCCGGCAGCAGCGCGGCTGGTCGCCAAGAAGATTCATCCGATCAAAAGCACAACCTGCGCACCGATCAGCGACACCGTGAAACAGCTGCAGGAGGTGCTGCGCGGCAGCCCACCACCCTGGCTGCGCAAGGCACTGCTTAAATAACCAGCTGGACGCAAGGGGCGTGATTTATCACGCTCCTGGATAAACAACCGGCAATGATCACGCCGGGGGTGTTGGAACGCAGCGGGGAATGTTTGAGGCGGTAGCCGAGTTTTTCCCGCAAATGAAAACACCCCCGGCTTGATCACCTGACAGCGATCATTCAAACCTCAAGCCGGGGCTGTTTGAACGCAGCGGGGAATGTTTGAGGCGGTAGCCGAGTTTTTCCC
>JAWOIX010000056.1:0-4104 GCA_046484405.1 Pelovirga sp. | reverse complement strand
GCACTGTGAGACGGCTGAGCTGAACCAGAGGGTATTCTTCCAGGGTGTCGCCGCGCCGGACCAGCAGACGGCGATCGGTCAGGGCGTAGAAGAGACATTCCCACCGCCGGCGTTGCCACAGCAGACGCCCGGGCCCGAACACGAGACCGGTCACGGCCAGCAGCAGCGTCACCAGCCACCCGGTACCACCGACCGCGGGACGGGCCAGCCACAGCAGCAACAGAGCCGCCAGCGCCAGGCCAGTCGCCGTCAAAGCGGAACGCCAACAGCGGAAAACATAACAACGCGGCGGCGGGCGTCCCTGCCAGAGCAGCCGCTCGGCAGACTGCAGCGGCCATGTCAGCATAACTGTCTCACGTCTTTCCCGTCACCGTGCCCCTGAGCGGCCGGCCGATTCATCAGGACCCCTAAGAAATTGCACCTTGACCCGGCGGCCCGTTTAAAACGGTTGCACAAGGAGGGTCCCTCCAACTATAAAGGACTGTATTTGCCAAGACAACCTGCCCGTCCAGCCCGACAAGGAGATTGCATGCTCAGCGACACAGCCGCAGCCGTTCTGCTACAGATTGCCCGTGAGGCGATTGCGCACGCGCTCAAGGGGGAACCCTATACCCCGCCCCCGCGCGAGGAGAAGAGCCTCAACGAGCGCCTCGGCTGCTTTGTGACCTTGAAGCTTGACGGGCGGCTGCGTGGCTGTATCGGCAATTTCCAGACGCGCCGCCCGCTGTTCCAGGAAACAGCAGCGATGGCCGTCGCTGCGGCGACCCAGGACCCCCGCTTCCCACCGCTGTCAGCACAGGAACTGTCACGCTGCCAACTGGAGGTCACGGTCCTGTCACCACTGGAAAAAATTTCCTCCCCCGCACAGATCCGGGTGGGCGAGCATGGTATCTATCTCGAAAATGGCCTGCATCGCGGTGTTCTCCTCCCCCAGGTGGCAACCGAGCAGGGCTGGGATACCGAGACCTTTCTGCGCCAGACCTGTATCAAGGCCGGCCTTGCCGAACAGATGTGGCAGGCCCCGGACACGGAAATCTACCGCTTCAGCGGGCAGATCATGACAGATCCCCCCGGATCAGAGACCCCGAACCAAGAGGCTAAGGATGACTGAGATTTCCCTGGAGCTGGTCCCCCGCAGCGTCGCGTCGCTGCGCAAGGAACTGGAGCTGGTTCGCCGCCATTTCCCTGCCGTGAAACGGATCAATATCCCCGACATCCTGCGTTTCGATCTGCGCAGTTGGGACGGGTGCGCCATTGCCGGCGAATATGTTCCGAAAACCATCCCGCATCTGCGCGCGATTGACTTCAATCCCGATGCGCCGTTGCCGATTATTGAAAAGATCTGTCGCGACAATGTCGAGGCGGTGCTGATCATCAACGGTGATCCGCCGCAGGAAATCAAGCACACCTACTACCGCACCAGCAGCCTGGAAATGATCCGCCGTCTCAAACGGGAGTGCCCGCAACTGACTGTCTATGCCGGGATTGACCCCTACCGCAGCGGCATCAAGGACGAAATCGATTACATCCACGCCAAGCAGGATGCCGGGGCCGACGGTTTTTTCACCCAGCCGTTTTTTGATCTGCGCCTGATGGACATCTACCAGGGGTTTCTTGCCGACGCCACGGTCTACTGGGGCGTCTCGCCGGTCCTCACCGAGAGCAGCCGCAGCTACTGGGAAAACAAGAACCACGCCATCTTTCCCGGCGGCTTCGCCCCGACCCTCGAATGGAACCGGCGCTTTGCCCGTGACGTGCTTGCGTTCGCCCGTCAGCACCAGGGGCATGTCTATTTCATGCCGATCCGCACCGACCTGGTCGGTTATCTCGAAGGCATTCTCTAAAGGGAACAACCCTGCTCGCCGCTGCTGTTGCAAACAGGGTCCGGCAGCGGCTCAGCCGGCCAGCTGGCGGACACCATCGGCGATGAACTGAATCGCCAGGGCGGCGAGAATCACGCCGAGCAGACGGCGCAGGATATCGTCGCCGGTTTTACCGACGATTTTCCTGATCAACGGAGAACAGAGCAACAGCACCAGGGTCAGGGAAAAAATGCTCAGAACCGCCAGCACCAGGCTGAGGGTTTCAACACCACCGCTGCTGCCGGAAAACAGCAGGATGGTCAGGGTCAGGCAGCCGGGGCCGGCAATCAGGGGGATGGACAGGGGGAAAACCGAGATATCGACAAATGCGTCGGGGCGACGTTGCGACAGGGTCCGCCCCTTGGTGATCATGTGAAACGCGGTATAAAAGAGCAGCAGCCCTCCGGCCACCCGCAGGGCTTCGATGCTGATACCGAGGCTGGTCAACAAAGGTTCGCCGAAAAAGCCGAAGAGCAAAACGATCACCACCGAGATGCTCACCGAGCGCAAGGCCATGCGGGTGGCATAGGCCTTGTCCGCGGCGGTCACCAGGCCATTGAAAATCAGGGCCGTGCCGACCGGGTCGACGATGACGAAATAGGACGTCAGGGCGTGAAGATAGATCTCGAAACTCATCGCTGGATATACCTGCAAACTGACCTGAAAAGGATGTCCGGCAATCTGCCGGACCGCTGCGAAATTGTGAACCAGTTGTGCCGGAAAGACAAGCACGACCGTGCGTCTGCTGACATAGCCGCCATGCCCGGCACAACAGCTGTCCCGCGTACCATCATCAACCCTTTGCTCCGGACTGTATCATGCGTATGAATCCATCCTTGCAGCAGATCCAGCCGCCGCCCATCACCGAGGTTAAAAGCTGGCTGGACGGCCGGACCTTCCCCGCCGGGCGCCCATTGATCGATCTCTGCCAGGCGGTCCCCGACTATCCGCCGCCGCCAGAGCTGATCGCGCATTTACAGCATTGCCTGAGCGATCCCGCCTGCTACAGGTACAGTCCCGACGAAGGGCTGGCGGAGGTCAGGGAGGATCTCTGCCGCTGGTACGGCCGCCACTACCAGGGAGCACCGACGGCCGCAGAGGTCTGTCTGACCATCGGCGCGAGCCAGGCGTTCTGGCTGGCGATGCTGTGCCTCTGTCAACCGGGCGACGAGGTGATTGTCCCGCTTCCTGCTTATTTCGATCACCTGATGGGGTTGCAGAGTTACGGTCTCAAACCTGTGTGTGTCCCGTTTGACCCCCAGGGCGGAGGGTTGCCGGACCCTGCCGTGATCGACAGCCTGATCAGCACCAGAACCCGTGCGCTGCTGCTGGTCAGCCCAAGCAACCCGACCGGGTCGGTGATTCCACCGCCACAGATCGACGCCCTCTTCGCCCTGGCACAAGCCCGCGGCATCAGCCTGATCCTCGATGAAACCTACAACAGTTTTATCGGCACCTCACCGCATCGGCTGTTCGAACGCCGCGACTGGCAGAAGCACTTTGTCCACCTGGCATCTTTCGGCAAGACCTTCGCCCTGACCGGTCTGCGCTGCGGGGCGCTGATCGCCGGCGCCGGGCTGATCGAACAGGCGCTCAAACTGCAGGACAGCATGGTGGTCTGTCAGCCGCGTCCGGCTCAGCTGGCGCTGCAATACGGCTGCCGGCATCTCGACCACTGGATCGCCGCCAACAGCCGGCGCATGCAGCAGCGGCATGACGCCTTTGTCAGCTGTTTTAACCAAACCAAAAACGGTTTCGAGATCGCTGCCAGCGGCTCATTCTTTGCCTGGATCCGTCACCCCTGGCACCATCTCGACAGCCGCCAGGCCGCCCGCAAATTGGTCGACGAGGCCAACCTGATCTGCCTGCCGGGAGAGGCCTTCGGTCCGGGCCTGGCAGGCTACCTGCGTCTTGCCTTCGGCAACATCGCCACCGAGCAGATTCCGCTGGCCCTGGAGCGCCTGCAGGCGGTCAGTGGGGCGAGGTCAACCAGTGGCCCGAGGACACGCTGCCGTACTTCGGCGACGGCAGCGACGAGATCCCCTACCTGTTCCACTTCCCGGTGATGCCCCGTCCTTGAAAAAGCCGGTTGCGTACAGCGCCTTGATGGCGTCAGCGGCCTTTTCCTCGGTCAGGGTATCGCCGACCTTGACCGGGAGATAGCTGAAGACGGTCCCGGCTTCGGTGCGCTGGATGCCTTCGACCCGGATATCCTTGACCACGAAAGCCTCTGCATAGCTTA
>JAWOIX010000026.1:0-37355 GCA_046484405.1 Pelovirga sp. | reverse complement strand
AACCAGCCCCCACATGATCCAGCCCAGCAAGGGCGAGGCGTAACGTTCAGGTACCACGGACACTCCATTTGGAAAAGTGGCAAAAAGGCTTTTCATCATGACAAAAGGCTGCTGGACGACAGCGTTTGCGCGAAGTGACGATTATTAACACAGGCAGCGCTTGCTTGCCAACGGGTCAAACCGGCAGTCCTTCTTTTACGCAGTTAAAAAACCCGCTGCAGAATCGCCGGCGCGATTGCTCAACAAGGGTGGCGGGGGAACCGCCGGACCCTGTTGGCAGGGACGGCGGGAATCGATGATGGGGCTGCGGCGGTGCTGGGCAGACCTCTGGCCGCTGCAAAGACGTTCTCTCCCCCAACTTGGGGCGCCGGTCGATGGACCCGTGCCACGGCTCCGCTAGTCAGATCGCGCCAGGCGCCGATAGACCCAGGCGGTCTCACCGCTGGCGAGGGTAAGTTCGACCCGGTCATAGCGCAGCCCCAGGCGCTCGTAACGGTCGAGTCGCCGCAGGGTCGTGGTATCCACCGCGAAGACCAGCCCCTCGGTCTGTTCTCCCGGCGCCGGGACGATGTCAAGTCCCTGCTTGCGATAGCCCGGCAGGACCGCCGGCCGCGCCCCCCTGTTCTGGCGGGTGACCAGCCAGAACAGGGCCGGGTTGCGCAGTGTACCGTAGACAAAGACCTGCTGCTGTCCTTCCCGGTAGGCAGGAACCAGGTCCGCTGGCGGCTGATAGCCGAAGGGGCTGAGCAGGTGCCACCACAGCCAGAAGCCGGCCACAAACACTCCCACTGTCGCCAGAAGGAACATCAGACCCGTTCCGGAGAGGCCCTTTTGGGCACAGTTGCCGTGCTGACTGACGCGTCCAGTTTCTGTGCTGTTGACCATTCTCGTTGCCTTCCCTGTCGACATGAACGTCATGCCTGGTGTCTGTGAAAAACCGGCTCCCGCACATCACCCGCCGCGCCGCTCAACGGGACCCAACTGGAGTAGCAGCGCGTTAAAGGGACACGGCGCAATGCAGGCGCCACAACCGCAGCACCGCCCGGCGGCAACCACGGCATATTTTTTTCCGTAGCCGTCCGGCCGTGCCGTAGTGAGGGAGAGCGCACCAAACGGACAGATAACGATGCAGCGGCCGCAACCGGTACATCGGTCTTTCAGGCAGATGATCATGGATGTGTGCGGCCTGTTCAACGGGTCAGTGCGGAACCGATAACCAGCCGGTGGATTTCATTGGTTCCCTCATAAATCTGGGTGATCTTGGCATCGCGCATCATTCTTTCAACGGGAAAGTCGCGGGTATAGCCGTATCCCCCAAGCACCTGAACCGCCTCCGAGGTCACCCGCATGGCAACATCCGAGGCATACAGCTTGGCCATGGCCGCCTGTTGTCCATAGGCCAGTCCGGCACTGGCACGGAAAGCCGCCTGGTACACCAGCAGGCGCGCCGCCTCAATCTCTGTCGCCATATCGGCAAGCTTGAACAGAACTCCCTGAAAATTGTGGATCGCCTGGTCGAACTGCTTGCGTTCCATGGCATAACTCACGGCGGCCTCGAAAGCGCCCTGGGCAATGCCCAGGGCCTGGGCGGCAATGCCGATACGTCCGCCGTCGAGGGTTTTCATGGCAATTTTAAAGCCCTGTCCTTCTTCCCCCAGCAGGTTCTCAGCCGGGATCCGGCAGTTGTCAAACACCAGCTCCATCGTTGGTGAGGAGCGAATCCCCATCTTCCGTTCTTTTTTGCCGAAGGTGAAGCCCGGGGCCCCCTTTTCGACGATATAGGCGCTGATGCCACGATGTTTCTGTGCCTGTTTGTCACTGCGCGCCAGCACAATGTAGGTGTCCGCATCGCCACCGTTGGTGATGAAGTTTTTGCTGCCGTTGAGCACCCAGTCATTGCCATCGCGCACGGCGCTGGTTTTGGTGCCTCCGGCATCCGATCCGGCACCGCTTTCAGTCAGGCCGAAGGCGCCGAGGGTGCGCCCCTGGGCAAGGGGGACGAGGTAGCGCTGTTTCTGCTCTTCGGTGCCGAACAGGTAGAGCGGATTCGCGCCAAGAGACAGATGGGCTGAAAGGGTCACTCCGGTGGAGGCACAGACCCGTGACAACTCTTCAACCGCGATTGCGTAACTGATGTAATCAGCTGCGGCACCACCATACTCCTCCGGAAAGATAATTCCGGTCAACCCGAGATCGCCAAGCCGGTCGTGCATCAGAGCCCGGTCGAAGCGCTCTTCTTCATCCCGTTCGGCGGCGGAAGGGGCAAGCTCCGCTACGGAAAAATCCCGCACCATCGCGCGCATCAACTTGTGCTCATCGGTCAGCTCAAAAATCATCGTTGTCTCCTGTTCTCCGGTGGCGTTGCAGACCTGTGGCTTAGCGCCCGAGCAGGCTGCGCAAGGATTTTTTCATTCGCGCAAGAACGAACGGCATGGCCCGTCTGCGCTCCAATAGGCGTCGTTTCATCATCTCCTGGCGATTCCGCGGCGGCAGGTAGGAACCCGGACGGGAGGTCAGGGAGAGAGCCCGGTGCGGACAGGCTGGAACACAGGCACCGCATCCAAGACATAGCTGCGCAGCGACGTGCACGCTGGCTGCCGGCGCGGATCCTGTCAATGCACCAACATTGCAGGCGCGGAGACACAAGCCGCAGACATTGCAACGCTCTTCATCGACTTTCAGCAGGAAGGGGGTCTTTGCAATGCCGCTGTGATAACCCGCCCTGACCCCGCTGAGCAGCTCACAGCAGCAGGAACAGCAGTTGCAGATAAACGAAGGTTTGTGGCGAATGTTGTCAGTGATGTGGGTGAGCCGGAGATCCCGCGCCTGGTCGAGGACAGCCAGTAACTGTGCCTGCGTCTGTTCCCTGGCAAAGCCGCGCCGCACCAGAAAGCGAGCTCCGCTGCCCAGAGAAATACAGGTGTTTTCCAACGGCGCGCCCTTGGCACAGTCCTCGCCGAGGTGATGTTTTTTGTGGCGGCAGTAACAGATGCCGACAGCACCGAAGTCGGTTTGTTCAATGATCGCTCGGGCATTTTCATAGCTGGTCACGGTCGAGGTGACGGGAATCTGATCCTCATAGACCAGGGCACGGGTAAGGGGTGTTTTACTGTCAAAGAACTCACGCGCCATGCCGCCGCCGTTCTGCTCGTACAGATAGTCCTGCATCAACCGGGCAATCTTGTGCTTGGGAAGATCGCTGCGGTCTTTCATGAAGGTCAGCTCAAAGAAGCCGATCAGGCCGGGCAGCAGCAGATAGTAGGTTTGCCCCTCGTAGGGAAGGTCCATCACCAGCCCTTTGTTGCACATCTGTTCCAGTTGCGGCAGCAGGGCAGCAGGCGCCAGCCCGGTCGCCCGGGACAGTTCTGCCAGGGTTGCTTCCTCGAGGGGGAAGCGTGAGGCGATAAAGGCTTCTTCCTCGGCAAACAAAAGAGACAGGATTTCACGCAGCGTTTCGCTGTCGGGCAGGCCGACCGGATATTTGTTCAGCCGGTCGATCAGTGGAATAATGCTGCTTTTGCTGCCAACCTGATGTCCCATGAGGCAATCCTTATGGTTGTCTGTCTGTTACTATTCCGGCATCCGGTAACACTCTGCCAGTGCGCTGACCTGCTGCCAAATCTGCTCAGAGGCGGCCTGGTTCTGTACCGGTTTCTTGAGCATGCGGCGGAAGAGCTCTTCCTGCTGCGCCTGATTGTGATGATTGAGGATCATGTGCAAGGCAAAACCCGCATAGTCGCGAATCAGAAAGTCGAAGATCTGTTCCAGCAGCGTCTCATCCAGCTGATAAATGCGGCTGTTCTCGAGAATCAGCTGGGCGTAGACAATCAGGGTGAAAAGCTCCCCGGCAGCCAGCATATAATCGATGTTCTGCAGCTGTTCCGTGGTCGGGGGAGCTGTGCTGAGCAGCTGGCGAAACAGCTCGACCTGATCACGGAAAATCTGCACGTTGGGAGAGGTGACGCCGCGGTAAGCGAGGCGATAGTCAGGAAAACGGATCTGCGCCAGACCACCGGTGACCTGACGGAAAAGGTAAGCGTCATCCGCCGGGTCATCGCGGCGGGGGATCTCGGGATAGTCCACCGGACCGAAAAAGTAGTGACGGATAAATTTGACATTCAGCGCCATATTGACATGCTCGGTCCCTTCGAGCTTGGGGAGCATGCCAATATCGCGGATGGCCATTTCAAAATAGGTATCCTGTTCGAAACCTTTGGCCGCGATGACGTTATGCAGCAGGGCAACCACCTTTTCGCCCTGCGAGGTCACCTTCATTTTCACGATCGGGTTGAACAGCAGGTAGCGACGATCGGCATCGGAGGCGCTGCGCAAGTAATCTCCGGCGCGCAGGGAGAAGAGTTTGGCCGCGTGGAGGCGTGCGTAAGCCTCGCTGAAGGATTTGCGCACATGCGGAAAGTCAGTCACGAAATGACCGTAAAGGGAGCGTTTGGCGGCGTGATTGAGGGCCTCATAAAAACAGTGGGTGGCAATACCAAGGGCGGCAAAACCGAGTTCGAATTTGCCGATATTCACGGTATTCAACGAGGAGTCCCAGGCCGGCTTGCCGACCGAGAGGATATCCTCCCGGCGGATCGGATAATCGTGCAGGGAAAACTCGGCAACATAGGCCTGACGGACCCCGGAGGTGTCAATTTTTTTGACGCATTCATAATTGGGGTGGTCGCTGCTGACGACAAAGAACACGTACTCGCCCGAATCGGCAAGTTTGCCAAAGGTTGCTATCAGGGCGGCGCAGTTGCCGTTGCCGATGTAATATTTTGAACCACGCGCCAGAAAGCTGCCATCGGGTTGCGGATGCAGCATCATCTCGCTGGCGTAGAGGTCCGCGCCATGCTCCCTCTCTGACAGGCCGAAAGCAAAGACCTCGCCGCTTTCAAGCAGTTGTGCCGCCCGCTGTTTAACCGCTTCATTGCTCCCCATCCAGATCGGCCCCAGTCCAAGAATGGTGACCTGCCAGGCGTACCAGTAGCAGAGACCGTAAAAGGCCAGCACCTCGTTGAAGGGGGCAATACGACTCATGTCCCAGCGCGCAGCGCCGCCGCCGTAGCCGGCCGGGGTGAGCAGGGTGGCGAAGACTTTCTCCTGTTTGATGAACTCAAGGAAATCTTCGTACCAGGTCATTGCCTGGTCGTCCTCCTTGATCTGCTTCAGCCCCTTGTTTTCAAAAAAGGCGACGGTTTTCTCAACCAGGCGACGGCTGACCGGGTCGTTATCAGCGGTTTGCCGACGGTGTGGATGGAACAGGAGCATGTTTTTTCCTTTGTGTGTCAGAGATAGCTGCTCAAGAGCCGGGCGAGAAATCCGCCTTGCGTTTCTCCAGAAAGGCATTGATCGCTTCCTGCGCTTCCGCTCCGGCCAGTTGGCGCAGGAACAGTTCCCCCTCTTTGCTCATCACTTCAGCAACACGGTCGGCCTGCGGTTCTTTCAGCAGGGCTTTGGTCAGGCGCAGGGACTGCGGTGGCTGTGCCGCCAGCTGCGCGGCTTTGGCCAGCACCCGGTGCGTGAGCTCGGCCGCGGGAAACAACTGGTTGATCAGGCCGTATTGCAGCGCTTTTTCGGCGTCAATCATCTCACCGAGCAGCAGCATTTCCGCGGCGCGGTGCGGCCCGATCCGGCGCGGCAGCAGGTAACTGGACGCGGCTTCCGGGCAGAGCCCGAGATTTACGAAGGGCAGCTGAAAACGCGCAGTCGGGTCGGCATAGACCAGGTCGCAATGGAGCAGCAGACTGGTGCCGATGCCGACCGCCGGGCCGCTGACCATCGCCAGCAGGGGTTTTCGTGTCCGGCACAGGGTGCGCAGAAAACGGAATACCGGGCTGTTTTCACTGCGGGGCGGATGTGCCGCGAAATCGGCCAGGTCATTGCCGCTGGTAAAGCAGTCAGGTGTACCGTGCAGCACAATGACGCGGACCTGTTGTTCTTCTTCCGCAGAGTCCAGTGCTGCAGTCAGGGCGTCATACATGTCCAGGGTCAGGGCGTTGCGTTTTTCCGGGCGTTGGATGCCGATCTGTAAAATTCCGTCATGCAGAGATGTTGTGATAAGTGTCCTGGTGCTGGGGCGATGCGGCATGGCAATGTTTCTCCTTGACGGTCGTGTTTTTCAAGGTCCGGATCGGGCGGGGAGCGGCGTGGTGGCATCACCAAGTCCTCGTCCGGCCGCATAACCCTGATGGATGGCATCGAAAACCAGCGCCGGTGTTCGCGCATCGCCAACCACTTGAAAGGGGATCTGCAGTTGTTCGGCAACACTCTGCAGGGGATTGCAGGCACGGGTGCCGACCGCGAGAACCACCGTATCAGCGCTGATGTCCAAGGTCTTGCCGTCCTGTGCAATGCTTACCCCGGCTGGGGTTATCGCGCGGACCTGCGCCCCGGTCAGGGTCTTGACCGCATAGCGTTGCAGGTCCTGGAGCATGCCCCAGCGGGTCGAGCGACCAAAATTGGTGCCGAGCTTGTCAATCATCTCGATCAGGGTGATCTGCCTGCTGCCACAGGTTGCGAGCCGATAGAGTTCTTCGGGCTGTTCGGCCTGATGGATCAGCAGAAACTTCAATTCGTCGCCCGACAGGGTTCCCTGCTCGGCGAGGAACAATGCCGCTTCAACGCCAACCGCACCACCGCCGATGATGACCACCTTCTGCCCCGCGGCAACACGGCCGGCGAGCAGATCCCAGGCCTGGATGACATGCGGCAGATCGACTCCGGGAAGAGGGGGAATGACCGGCCGGCCACCGGTTGCCAGAATCAGGTGGTCGGGTCGGGAAAGCTGCAACAGGTTTTGATCAACTGTGACATTGAGGCGGATCCTGATCTGCCGACGTGACAGCTGGCGGCCGAGGTCGTCGGCCAGAACGGCAAATTCTGCCCGTCCGGGAGGAGCACCGGCCAGGGTCAGCTGGCCGCCGAGGCGGCTGCCGGTTTCACAGAGGGTCACCCTGTGTCCCAGCTCGGCGGCGGCGAGGGCGGCACTCATGCCGGCGGCACCGCCACCGGCAACCAGGACCTGTTGTGGCCTGGTTGCGGCGCTGACGGGCTTCTGCGCTTCATGACCGGCGCGGGGATTACAGAGACATTCGACCGCCTTCATCCGGAACAGGTTATCGAAGCATCCTTGGGCGCAGGCAACGCAATGGATAATCTCCGGTTCGCGACCGCTGCGGGCTTTGCGCGGCAAGTGCGGATCGGCAATCAGGGCGCGGCCCATGGCAACCAGGTCACAAGCCCCGGCTGCGAGGAGTTGGCGGGCCGTTCCGGGATCGTTAATGCGATGGCTGGCGATGACCGGTACGGTGACGTGCTGACGGATCGACCGCGCCAGATAGGCGAAGATGCCGCGTGGAACCTTGGTGACGATCTGCGGCACCCGGGCTTCGTGCCAGCCGACGTTGACGCAGAGAGCATCGGCTCCCGCGGCCACCAGGTGCTCGGCAAAGACCCGCAGTGCGTCACGGCTGCTGCCGCCCGGCATGAATTCATTGCCATTGATCCGCACCAGCAGCGGAAACTCTGGTCCGGTGACCTGCTTGATCGCAGTGATCACCTCCAGGCCAAAGCGCATCCGCTTCTCCAGTGAACCGCCATAGTCATCCTGGCGCTGGTTGGTCAGCGGCGAAAGAAATTCACTGATCAGGTAACCGGTTCCTGCCAGCACCTCTACGGCATCGAATCCGCTCTGTTGCACCCGCCGGGCCGCCGCGGCGAAGTCCGCGATGAGCCGGGCGATCTCCGCGGCCTCCAGTTGCCGTGGCATCTCATTGGTCAGGCGCGAGGGCAGGGGCGAGGGCGCCACGGGTTTTTTTCCACCGAGAAAGAGGGAATGATTGTAGCGCCCGGCGTGGTTCAATTGCACGCAGGCGGCCGCCCCATGGTCTTTGATTGTTGCCGCGAGGCGGCTCAGGCCGGGAATAAAACGATCATCATGGGCACCGATGTTGCCGGGCTGACCGGCAAGTTCATCGACGGTGGCATAGCCGACACAAATCAGGCCGGCACCGCCCTGGGCCCGTTCGGCATAAAAGGCAAGCAACTGATCAGTGACCCTGAAGTCGGCGCACATGTTCAGGTGCATGGCCGGCATCAGGATGCGGTTATGCAGGGTCAGGGTGCCGATGTTGACCGGTTCAAACAGCGGATCGCGCATGGGACAACTCACTTTGCTGCTGTCAGGGAGGTGTTGAACTGTTCGGCAAGCTGCGGATACAGCCCGATCTTTTCCAGCGCTTGTCGCAGCAGCTGTGGCGCGGCGAGAAAGTCGCGGATAAAGACCAGCTCAGAGGCTTTCAGGTAGATCGCAAACGGGTGCCCCGGGCTGTCGCTAAAAAGACCCTGCGCCACCTCGGCAATCGGCCGGTCAGGATCAATCCGCATGACCCGTGCCGAGCGTTCAAGGAGCTTGGCGATGTAAAAGCAGATATTGGCGTCGACGCTTTCAATCGAATAACGATGGCCGGGGAGGATCTGCCTGTCGCGCAGTCCGGCCAGCTGCAGCAGGGTGGCGCAGTAGGCGTCGTAATTGCGGAAACGCTCGCCACTGAGCAGGTCCACGTCGAGCAGCGGCGACTGAAAGATGCCGCGCAGCAGCACGTCGCCGGTCACTGCCCAGTTGTCACGGGCCAGAACCAGGTCGCTCTGTGAGTGGCCCGGACAGGGGATGACCTCGATACCCAGGTGTTCCGGCAGTCCTTCTTCAATGACACGATACCGCTCCGGCAGGGTCGGAAAGACCGTCCCGTCCGCCATGCTGTCCTTGAATTGCGCCAGGAAATCTGCTGTGAAGCCATATGTCAGCAACAGATCGCGCATTTTTTCCAGGCGCTCCTGGTGCCTGATGATCTTCAGATGATCGCGAAACGGCAGGTAGACCGTTGCATCACTGTGCTGCTCCAACCAGTGGGCCAGGCCGTAGTGGTCGATGTGGCAGTGGGTAATGATGACATGACGCAGGCGTTTGAGATCGAGGTGTTCGGTCAGATAATCTTGTGTCTCCTGGGTCGGCGGCCCGGTGTCGAACAGCACCAGGTCGTCGGCAATGGTGGTGCTGTAGCAATGCACCGGGCCGACCACATAGGGTGTGCCAAGGGTATGCTGGTGCGGAGTCACGGCAGCCCTCAAAAGATGTATTTTTCAGTATCGCTTGCCGCCGCGGCGAGAATCCGTTTGGCCTGCAGCAATCCGGTGGCGTCATATTTGGTGAAGCGCCGGACCCCGGAGAGAATCATCGTCAGGGTGTCCCCCTCTTCAACATAGTAGGCAGCCTTGCGCGCGGCACTGGCGGCCTCTTCACAGGCGTTGAAGGTAAAGACCCTGACCGCGGCGGAGAGCTGTTCCTGGCGTGCCGGACTTAAGCCCGCGCTGATCTTTTCGGCGCGCAGTACGGCACTTTCGATCGCAAAGATCTGAATGGCGATATCCGCCGCCGCCATCAGGATTTCCTGTTCATCCGCCAGTTTCTCCATGAATTTCTGAACACCCGCGCCAGCCAGGATAAGGAACAGGGTCTTCAGGTTCTGAATGGTGACTTTCTCCGCAGCGAAGGGGATGCTGGTGTCGATCTCTTCGAATGAGGGGGTCATCAATGATTCAAAGGCTTTCATCGCCTCACTCTGCAGGGGGAGTTCCCCTTTCATGGAGCGCCGCAGAATCATCCCGGTGATCAGCAGCCGGTTGATTTCGTTGGTGCCCTCGAAGATCCGGTTGATCCGTTCATCCCGATAGTAGCGTTCCGCCGGGTATTCACTGCAAAAACCGTAACCACCATGAATCTGGACCACCTCATCTACCGTCCTGGCGAGAACGTCACTGCAGAAGACCTTGGAAATGCCGCACTCCGCGGCGTACTCCTCGATCGCCTTTTGATACTGTTCGTAATAATCGGGAATGCCCTTTTCGATGGTCGCCAGTTTTGTATCAAGGAGTCCTGCCAGGCGGTAGACGAGGGACTCGGAGGCGTAGATTGCGGCGGTCAGATCGGCAATCTTTTCCTTGATCGCACCGAAGCTGGCGATTGTCTGGCCGAACTGTTTGCGCTCGTTGGCGTAACGGATGCCTTCGGCCAGGGCCATCTTTGCGGCTCCGGTCACCCCGGCCCCGAGCTTGAAACGACCGATATTCAGGACATTGAAGGCGATTTTGTGGCCCTTGCCGATGTCACCGAGAAGGTTTTCCACCGGGACCTGGCAGTTGTCGAGAATTATCTGGGTCGTGGAGCTGCCCTTGATCCCCATCTTTTTTTCTTCGTTGCCGACAATCAGCCCGGGAAAGCTCTTTTCCACCAGAAAAGCTGTAAAATGCTCTTTGTCGATCTTGGCAAAGATGGTGAAGAGTTCAGCGAATCCACCGTTGGTGATGTACTGCTTGGTGCCGTTCAGCAGGTAGTGGCTGCCGTCCTCGCTCAGGGTGGCGGTTGTCTGGACGCTGAGGGCGTCGCTGCCTGAACCGGGCTCGGTCAGGCAATAGGCGGAACACCATTGGCCGCTGATGATTTTCTCCAGGTATTTGCTTTTCTGCTGCGCCGTTCCGTAGTAAATCAGCGGCAGCGTGCCGATCCCGGTGTGCGCAGCATAGGCAACGGAGAAGGATCCGCTGGTGGAGATTTTTTCGCAGACCAGCATGCTCGAGGCTTTATCCAGTTCAAGGCCACCATCCTCTTCTGCCGCATCCATCATCAGCAGGCCGAGGTCACCACACTTACGCATGCCCTCGACGACGAAGGAAAACTCCTGGTTTTCAATCGCCTCCAGGTGCGGCAGTATCTCCTGTTCGACAAACTGGAGGGTGGTTTCGCCCATGGCGCGCTGCTCATCACTGAAGTCTTCCGGTGTAAAGACATCCTGACAGGCGCTCTCAGCAATCAGAAACTCTCCACCCTTCATAAGCTTTTCAGACATATCATTACCTCGCAGCTAGAGTTAATTTGTCAGTTTTTCAAAAATGCCCGCCGCTCCCATGCCGCCGCCGATGCACATGGAGACCATGCCGTATCTGCTGTCGCGACGCTGCATTTCGTAGAGCAGGGTGGTGGTCAGCTTGGCTCCGGTGCACCCCAATGGATGACCGAGGGCGATGGCACCGCCGTTGACGTTGATGATCTCCGGATTGAGCCCGAGTTCGCCGATCACTGCCAGGGCCTGGGCGGCGAAGGCTTCATTCAATTCGATCAGCCCAAGGTCGTTCAGGGTCAGGCCGGCCATTTTGAGAGCTGCCGGGATCGCTGCAACTGGACCGATGCCCATGATCTCGGGCGGGACGCCCTTGACAGCGAAGCTGATGAAGCGGGCCAGAGGCTGAGCGCCGATCTCGCGCAAAAACTCGCCGGAAACAACCAGTACCGCAGCGGCACCGTCGGTCATCTGGGAACTGGTGCCCGCGGTGACGGTACCATTCAATTGAAATGCCGGAGTAAGTCGCGCCAGGCCGGCGAGGCTGGTATCGGGACGCACACCATCATCGATGCTGATCAGTTTCCGGTTTCTTTGCACCTTGTTCTTGATGATCCGGGTCTCTTCAACGTCTATCGGGATGATTTCATCAGTGAACCTGCCTGCGGCAATGGCGGCAGCCGCTTTTGTGTGGCTGGCGACGGCGAAACTGTCCTGCTGTTCGCGGCTGATGGCGTACCGGTCAGCAACCCGTTCCGCGGTGATTCCCATGGATGCGTAGCTCTCCGGCCAGCTGCTGGCGAGACCCGGGTTGGCGCTGTACTTGTTGCCGCCCATGGGCACCAGGGACATCGATTCGGCGCCACCGGCAACGATACAATCGGCGAAGCCGGCGATAATGCGCTCAGCCGCGCTGGCGATGCTTTGCAGTCCGGAAGAACAGAAGCGATTGATGGTCTGCGCCGGCACCTGGTAAGGAAGACCGGCTTTCAAGGAGGCAATACGGGCGAAGTTCATCCCCTGCTCGGCTTCAGGGAAGGCGCAACCGAACAACACGTCATCAATTCTCTCAGGATCGATGCCGCTGCGTTCAACCAGTCCCTTGATCGCCGCTGCGGCCAGATCGTCTGGACGCATATCCTTGAAACCGCCTTTTTTTGCCCGGCAGCCGGGCGTCCGGCAGGCTGCGAGTATGTATGCTGTTTTCATCATTCATGTCCTCCACTTTTGCGTCGGATCGACGCGTACGTCGGGCCGGGGGTTCGACCTAATTTCTCAGCGGTTTGCCCTTTTTCAACATATGCTGGATCCGCTCGGCGGTTTTTTTGTTGCCGCAGAGCTGCAAAAAGGCCTGACGCTCCAGTTGCAGCAGGTAGTCTTCGGACATCATCGTGCCCGCCGGGACGTCGCCGCCGCAGAGCACATCAGCGATAATCCCGCCGATCTCTCTTTCGTACGGGGTGACGTAACCGCCCTGTTCCATATTCCAGAGACTGGTCCTGATGCTGGCGGCAATGCTGCGGCCGGGTGCCGGGATGTTCTCGCGCGGCTGCTGCGGCCGGTAGTTGACTGCCAGACCCAGCACCTTCTGTTTGGCGTCGGCAATCAGCCGGTCCAGGTCCATGCTGATGCCGTCACCACGGCGCATGTAATTCAGCCGGTACAGTTCGGCGGCGCCCATGGAGACCGTGGCCATGCCGATCTGTTTGAAGCTCTTGAAGATAAAGGGCGTCGGATCAATGTCGTACTGCTCAGCCAGATCGATCGCCCGCAGGCACATCTCCTTGGTGCCGCCACCGGCCGGCAGCAGCCCGACGCCAATTTCGACCAGTCCCATGTAGGTTTCGGCATACGCGTTGATGGCATCGGCGTGCAGGCTGAATTCGCAGCCCCCGCCGAGGCACATGCCGAAAGGCGCTGCGACCACGGGAACGTCGGCGTACTTGACCGCCATAGTTGCTTTCTGAAAAGCGCGGACCATCATGTCGATATCCTCATACGCGCCTTCCGCCAGGGCAACGGCGAGGAGCATCAGGTTGGCGCCAACAGAAAAGTTGCTCCCCTGGTTACCGATGACCAGGCCGACACCATCGGTTTCAGCACGCCTGATCGCTTTGTGGGTCATCGCCAGGATGTCACCACTGATAGAGTTCATCTTCGTGTGAAATTCGAAACCGAAGACGCCATCACCGAGATCAATGATCGAGCTGCCTGCGTTCTTCTCGACCAGTCCGCCGGTTTTTTTGAGGATCTGCAGGTTGACCTGTCCGGCTTTAAGCGGGAAGGGGCAGTACTCGCCGGTCAGCACATCAAAATATTCCTTCTGCCCGGCCTCGTTGAAGCGGTAGAAGGACTTGATATTTTTCAGTCCTGTCGGGACCGCCACGCCATCCTTTTCGGCACGCTTGACGAAATTGGCGACACCGATGGCGTCGAGCATTTCAAAGGGGCCGATCTCCCAGTTGAAACCCCATTTCATGGCGTTATCGACGTTGAGCACGTCGTCGGCAATTTCCGGAATCCGGTTGAAGGTATAAATCAGGGTGTCACGCAGGGTTTTCCAGGCATAATCGGCCGCCTTGTCACGTCCTTCGACAACCATTTTGACTTTCTGCGCCGGGTCATCGACCAGTTTTACCGCCGTGAGGGAGGCGAAGCGTGGTTTCTGCACCGGCTTGAACGTGCCACTCGGATAGTCGAAATAGAAGATCTGTTTCTGGCCATCAACGGTCTCCTTTTTGTAGAAGCCCGCCTTGCTCTTGTTGCCGAGCAGACCCTTTTCGACCATCCCGTCCATGAAGCCGGGCACCTTGAAGACCTCTCGCTCTTCATCGTCTGTCAAGGACGCGTAGGAGTTGTTTGCTACATGGATCAGGGTGTCGATGCCGACCAGGTCCGCGGTGCGAAAAGCTGCCGATTTAGGGCGGGCCGTGGCCGGCCCGGCAATGGCATCAACCTCCTCAACGGTCATCTCCATGGCGAGCATGTGCTCGATGCCCTTGAAGATGGCGTAAACGCCAATGCGATTGGCGATAAAGTTGGGGGTATCTTTGGCGTAGACGATTCCCTTGCCGAGTCGCCGACTGATAAAGTCCGCCATCCCGGCAACCACGGCCGGATCGGTTTCCTGGCAGGGGACAATCTCCAGCAGACGCATGTAACGGGGCGGGTTGAAAAAGTGGGTGATCAGGAAGTTTTTCCGGACGGCAACAGGCAATTCCGCCGCCATGTCATTGATTGACAGGCCGCTGGTATTGGAAGACAGGACGGTATCCGCGGCCAGGTGCGGCAAGATGCTGGCAAACAGCTGTTTCTTGATCGGCAGGCTTTCAACAACGACTTCAATAACCCAGGCACAGTCCTTGAGTTGTGGCAGGTCATCAACCAGATTACCGACACTTATCCGGTGAGCGTACTCCTGCAGATAGAAGGGGGCCGGTTTCATTTTTGCCAGGCCTGCCAGCCCGTCGCGGGCAATCCGGTTGCGTACCCGGGGACTGTCAAGGGTCAGCCCCTGCGCCTGCTCGTCGGCGTTCGGCTCCTTCGGAAGAATATCGAGGAGCAGGACATCCAGGCCGGCGTTGGCGAGATGGGCCGCAATGGTTGCTCCCATAACGCCGGCACCTAGAACGGCAACGCGCTTGATCTTTCTCATTTTTCACCTCCGTTGGCCAGATAGAGTTGTTCAATCTGGTCTTTATGTATGGCGTAGATCTCTTTCCGCTTCTGCTTCAGGGTCGGGGTCAGCTCACCACCTTCAATGGAAAACTCCCGTGGGAGCAGGGCGAACTTTTTGATCGTCTGGTAGGGGGGCTGGGTGCGGTTGAACAGCTCCACTCTCTGGCTGAACAGTTGCAGGACCCGGTGGTTGACGACCAGCTCGTCAACCGCCAGGTAGTTGAGCTTTTCATCATGTGCCAGTTCGATGAGGCGCTCCAGGTTCGGTGTCAGCAGTGCCACCAGGTAGGGCTTGGTGTCGCCGTAGACAAAGGCCTGGGAGATGTACTTATCCAGTTTCAGGGCATTTTCCAGGGGCTGCGGCGCAATGTTTTTGCCGGCGGCGGTGATGATGATTTCCTTTTTGCGATCGACGATGGTGACAAACCCCTGGTCGTCGATGGTGGCGATATCACCACTTTTGAACCAGCCATCATCCATCGCTGCCGCGGTAGCCGCGTCATCCTTGTAGTAGCCCTGCATCACCTGTGGTCCCTTGATCAGCAGCTCCCCATCCGCGGCCAGGCGCAGTTCCGTTCCGGCCAGAGGCGTGCCGACCGAGCCGAAGCGCAGCCGCTCACGGTTGTTGAGGGTGACCGCCGGGCTGGTTTCCGTCAGGCCATAGCCCTCGAAGACCGGGATGCCGATAATCCACATGAATTCGTTCACGGTTTTGTCGAGTGGTGCGCCGCCGCAGATAAAATAACGCAGCCGGCCACCAAACTTCGCCCGGATCTTGCTGAACACCAGCCTGTCGTAAAACCCGTATTTGAGCTTCAATAGGCCGAGAGGCTGTTTGTCGATGTAGCGTTTTCTGACATAGGCCCGGCCGACCTCGATCGCCCGGTGAAACAATCTGCGTTTGAGCGGTGAGCTCTGGTGAGCGTTTTCGTAAATCCGCGAATAGATCTTTTCAAACAGGCGCGGCACGCTGACCATCGCGGTCGGCCGGATTTCCTGGATATTGTCTATCACCGTACTGACACTCTCGGCGTAGGCGATCTGATTGCCGAGCATCAGCGCGCTATGGTACCCGGCAGTACGTTCAAGAACATGACTTAAGGGGAGAAAGCTGAGGAAAATATCGTCATCTCTCAAGCCGCCGAGATGCTCATGGCCGACAGCGGCGTTCATCAGCAGATTCGCCTGGCTCAGCATCACCCCCTTGGGTTCGCCGGTCGTACCGGAGGTATAGATGATGGTCGCAACCGATTCCGGCTTGATCAGCTCTATGTCCCCTTCAATCTGATTGGTCTCTTCTTCGGTCAGGGGATGCGAGATTTCCGAGAGCTGATAGAGGGTATAGACCGGTAGCCTGCGGTCACCGAGAAACCGGTCAAAAGAGATGACCATCTCCAGTTGTGGCAGTTGTTCCCGGACGCCGAGTAATTTTTCATACTGATGGCGCCCCGACACGAAAACAATTTTCGCGGCACAGTGATTGATGACGTAGGCAGCCTGAGCGCCGGTGTTGGTGGCATAGATGGGGACACTGGAGCCACCGGCCGTCTGGATGCTGAGATCGGCAATCGCCCAGCCGCTACGATTCTCGGAAAATATGGCGACATTGTCACCGGGCTGCATCCCGGCCTTACGCAGGCCGCGCGCCGCCATCAACACCCGCAGATAGAATTGCCGGTAACTCAGGGTGATATAGCTGCCGCTGCGTTTGTGACTTAAGGCGGGCTTGTCCGCATGCCTGGCAGAGGTCTGGCGCAGCATCTGCGGGAGCGATTGATAGGGAAGCCTGGCAGGACTGTGGTTGCTGGGCATGATCCATACTCCTCCCCGACAAGTATATAGGGCATCATTCCGGAGACAAGTATCCGGACGAAAATGTGCTAGCGCATGGCTGTTGCCCCGACGTTTGTCAGGATCGCGGGTAACGGCAATTATGCCTCCCCTTTACGTATACGTCAATCTCAAAATAAAACGTTTTTCTATTCTCCGGAGATGTTTTTTTATTGCTGGAGATTGTTCGGGTCGCTGTTCGGCAGCAGCAGGCAGGCCAGTGCGGGCAGCAACAGGATGGCACCAAGCATGTTGACCAGAAACATGAAGGTCAGCAGAATGCCCATATCGGCCTGAAATTTGAGGGGGGAGAAGATCCAGGTAGCAACACCGATGGCCAGGGTAACACCGGTAAACACAACGCCGTTTCCGGTGACCGCCAGGGCATGCAGGTAGGCCTGCTGCAGCGTCATTCCGGTGTTCATGTTGCTGCGCAGACGACTGAAGATGTAAATGCCGTAATCAACGCCGACACCGACACCGAGGGCAACGACCGGCAGGGTCGAGACCTTCAGGCCAATTTCCAGTACGCTCATCAGGGAGTAGGCGAGCAGCGAGACCAGCCCGAGGGGAAGGACAATGCACAGGACCGCTCTGATAGAGCGAAACTGCAGATAGCACAGGAACATGACGGCGCCGAAGACATACAGCAGGATCGGGAACTGCGCCGCCGAAACCTCCTCATTGGTGGCTGCCATGACCCCGACATTGCCGGTGGCGAGACGGAAGGCGATATTCTCATGGGGCTGTTGGCTCCGATAGTCCTTGACTGCGGCAACGATGCGGTCAATGGTTTCCGCCTTGTGGTCCTCGGTGAAGATCATGATCGGCATCACGCTGCAGTCCGGATTCAGCAGGCGACTGCTGGTCGGCACGTAGCCCACTGCCTGCACCATGCTCGACTGATTGCGTGGCAGGACCCGCCACTTGAGACTTCCTTCGTTCCAGCCGGCATAGATTGTTTTGGCAATGCCCGGCAGGCCGACCACCGACTGGACACCGGGAACATTGTTCATGTGCCAGGCAAAGCGGTCGATAGCGCTCATGATCTGGTAATCGATGCAGCCATCGGTGTCGGTTTCGACGATCACCGAGAGCAGGTCTACGCCGATGGAAAAATGCTCGGTAATAACCTCGCTGTCGATATTGTAGCGCGAATCGGTTCGCAGTTCCGGCACTCCGCGATGCATGTCACCAATCTTGACGTCGGCCGCTTTCCAGCCACCGAAGGCAAAGAGAATGAGCGCGATGCCGATAATTATCCTGGCCGGGCGCGGTTCGGCAGCCTGTTCGAAAAACCGCCACACCGGTTTAAGGACTCGGGTCTGACGATCGACGCGGCGATGGTAGCGGTTGCCGGTTCTGACGTAGGAGAGCAGGATCGGCAGCAGCACCAGGTTGGTGAGAATGATGGCGGCAACACCGATGCTGGCGGTGACGGCCATTTCCTGGATCACCTGGATTTCGATCTGGCGGATGGTGATAAAACCGATAGTGTCACTCGCCAGGGCGACAACGCCGGGGATCAGGAGTTGACGGAAACTCGCCTTGGCGGCGTCCATGCGCAGTTTACCGGCGCGGACCTCGGCAATGTTGACGGTCATCATCTGCATCGCATGACTGACGCCGATGGCAAAAATCAAAAAGGGTACGAGCAGTCCCATCGGATCGATGCCGTATCCGAGCACCGGCAGCATGCCGAGTTGCCAGATCACCGCCGTTAAGGAACAGACAAGTGGAATCAGGGTGAGGATCCCCGAAAGGGTGTAGAAATAAACCAGTATGGTGGTGATGGCAAAGGCGATGAAGAAAAACATGACGACGCGCCGGGCGCCATCGGCGATGTCGCCGATCACTTTGGCAAAGCCGATGATGTGAACGTCAACCTGGTCACTCTGGTATTTGTCGCGGATCTGTTCTTCAAGCTGCTCCGCAACACGGATGAAATCGAGCCGTTCACCGGTCGCTGGATCAAATTCCAGCAGCTCGGCACTGATCATCGCGCCGCTGAAGTCGCTGGCGACCAGGCGGCCGACGATGCCGGCCTTGAGAATGTTATCCCGAACCCGCTCGAGCCCTGCTGCGGAAGGGGTGAAGTCCGCGGGAACCACGTTGCCACCGGCGATTCCGTCTTCGACCACCTCGGTATAGCGCACGTTGGGGGTGAACAGGGAACTGACCTGGGAGCGGTCGACACCAGGAAGAAAAAAGACATCGTCCGTCGCCTGCTCCAGGGTCGTGAAAAAGTCGGGAGTGAAAATGTCCCCCTGCCTGGCCATCAGGGCGATCATGATCCGGTTGGCGCCGCCGAACTCCTGGCCATGCTCGATATAGGTCTGCATGTACTCATGTTCGAGGGGGAGCAGTTTGCTGAAGCCGGCATCGATGCGCAGTTGACTGACAGAAAAACCCATCAGCAGGGTCATCAGGAGCATCAGGCCAAGGAACAGCGGCCGGTTGCCAAAGATCAGCTGCTCTAAAAAATCGGTGATGCGTGCGCGCTTCATAGGCGAACTCTTCAGTTGCGTAAACAGGGGTTAGCGGAGCAGTGTCCGGGGCAGCAGGGTGACGCCAAAATCACCAACGGCGAGAATCTCCCCGCCCAGGGTCTCAAGGAGCTGGCTGAAGCTTTTGCGTTCCTCCTCCTGGCGCGAAAAGAAGCTGCGGCCATCATCGTGACTGACGAGCAGGGCTCCGCTCAGACCGGCGACGAGCAGGGTGCCGTCGTGCAGTCGCAGACCACAGGTCAACCCCGCTTCGGTGCCGGTTTCCAATGGCTCCCAGGTTTCTCCCAGGTCGTCGGAATGGAACAGGTGTCCGCGCAGGCCAAAGAGCAGCAGCCGGTTGTCGTTCAGGGGCAGCAGGCCGAAAAAAGACCCTTCATAGTCAGGCAGCAGGGGGGTAAACGTTTCTCCCTGATCGTCGGAGCGGTAAACCAGCCCGGCTTCGGCGGCAATGAAAATCGTGCCGTTGACCGCGCGGATCTGGTTCAAGTGAAAATCGTCCTCACTGATCCAGCGCTTCTCCCAGCTTTGACCACCGTCACTGGTGGAAAAGAAGCTGCCGTAAGCACCGACGGCAAATCCTCTGGCCGCGTCGAGAAAATACAGATCAAGCAGGGGCGGGGCTTCGTCGGTGTCCTGATGGGCCAGCTGCCAGCTCAGGCCGCCATCAACCGTCTTGAGGATGGTCTGGTCATGTCCGACCGCCCAGCCATGGAGCGAATCGGCGAAGGTGACGGCCGTCAGGGTCGCGCGCGTCGGAACAATGACCTGCTGCCAGCTGTGCCCCTCATCGGTGCTGCGCAGAACGTGACCACGTTCGCCGACCGCAATCACCGCATCCCCTGCCGTTGCCAGGCCGAGCAGCAGGGACTGTGGCGCCAGGACCGCCGGCCGCGACATCTCAGCGCCGGCCCCGGCGGCCAATGGGACCAGGCAGAACAGAAACAACAGCAGGGCTGTCACTGCTATCCGCGGATCGTATGACTTCATGAATGGACTCATAGCGTAACGTCTGCCTGATCGGGGTCAGGCTAAAAAATAGCGGCCGGACCGTCGCCGGTTCGGCCGCGGAAACAGCAACAGGGACGCAAATCAGCGGCGGCCGGCGCGACGCAGGGAGCCCTGGGTGAAATCCTGTTCCGTCAGTTTTGCATCGAAGTTGTAGGGCGTCGATTCATTATCCATGCCGATGGCCAGATAGCGCCCTGATTGCAGGTCGTAATGGGCCTCAACCGTCGTCCAGTAGGTCGGCACCTCATAGTAGTTGATCCCGTGTCCTTCCGAGACGCGCCACAGCTGGTCGCGGTTGTCGTAGAGATCGGCACTGACGATCTGCCAGGAATCCTCATCAACGTAGAAGGTCCGCTTTTTGTACAGGTGGCGTGCACCGTCACGCAGCGTGGCTTCAATCACCCAGACACGGTGGAGCTCGTAACGCAGGTGCTCCGGGTTGAGGTGCAGCGGGGTCAGGATGTCGGAATACTTGAGCTGATCGCTGTGGAGCTTGTAGCTGTTGTAGGGGATATACAGTTCCTTTTTGCCGATCAACTCCCAGTTGTAACGGTCAGGGGCACCGTTGAACATGTCAAACTGATCGGTGGTGCGCAGACTGTCCGAGGCGGTTCCGGGGTTGTCATAGGCAACATTGGGGGCACGCCGGACGCGGCGCTGGCCGGGATTATAGACCCAGGCAGCGCGGGGCTCTGCCACCTGGTCGAGGGTTTCATGGACCAGCAGAACCTCACCCGCGAGACGGGCCGGGGCGGTGACCTCCTGACGGAACATCAGGATACGGTTTTTGATCGACTCCTCGGTCATTCCCTCCTGCGAGTAAACGATGCTGAATTCATCTTCAAACTTGACCAGGGTATAGTCACCGCTGCGGGTCATGGCCGCCTGGGTGACACTGCGGGTGGCAAATTCGCCACGGTAGCGCAGCATATGGTTCCAGAGGACTTCAATGCCACTTTTGGGGATCGGAAAGGGAATGCCGATCACGGTTCCCCTGACCCCGTCGCCGTTGTTGACCAGTTCTGCAGTCTGGGCGACCTCGCGGGTGGCGTCATAGATCCGTTGCGGCACCGACGCGCTGCGCCGGGTCGGGTAGACGTTCATTTTGAAGGAGTCATAATTTTCTAGCAGCGCCTGATGTCCGACGGTCAACTGGTCGCGGTACTGATCGATATTGGCGGCGGTGATGGTGAACTGAATCTGGTCGTCGGCAAAGGGGTCGGTGTGCTGCTGTCCCTTGACGTAGTCGGCGGGGGGCGTGGTGATACCGCCGTCCCAGGCGGGGATGGTGCCGGCGGCATTGCCGGCACGTTCAGCACCGAGGGGCGTCAGGTCGTTGCCCAGGCGGGCGGCTTCTTCTGCGGAGATAGCAGCAAGGGACAACCCGGCGGTGCCTGCGATCAGCAGGGCGGCGGACATCCAGGTCAATGCATTTTTCAGCATGATGGTCACTCCTCTATGAGAAATTAAAAGTAGTACTTGATTTCAGCGGCGAGAAAGTCGCGGTCATTGATCAGGTTGTAGCGACCGGCGCCAAAGAAGTCGGTATAGCTGATGTCGGCAGCCCATTTGTTCTGGTAATTGGCTCCCAGCCCCAGGGTAACGGCCTTGCGTCCTTCGACGAAGTTGCCGCCGGGACCCGGAGTGGTACCCTCGACATCATGAGCCCAGGCCACCCGCGGTGACAGGGTGACGGCGCCGATGGCGTTGTTGAAATCGAGTTTGGCAACTACGCGGTAGCCCCAGGAGGTGGCATCGGCGAAGGCAGAGGAGGGTTCGTACTCCTTGCGCGGGTGAGCGGCGAGAGGGTTACTTGGGTCTGTATGTTCAGGATTGCCTGATACAGGTGTGCCTGGGCCATCCAAACGCATGTCACTTTTGCTCGGCATGTTGTGGACGTGGGTTAATCCCACTTCCCCGACCAAGGTGAACTGGCTGGCCCCGAAGGTGGGACCGAACAGCTTGGTGGCGGTCATCTGGGTCTGGGTAACATCAAAAAGCTCATACCCTTGGATGTAAATGGATTCACCACCATTCAAAAAAATGTCGGTGGGTGAAATGCTCTTATCAAACTGGGAATAGGATGTCGGAACAGTTAATCCGTTCTGATCTGCACTTGCTATAGTGAGCGGTTCCAGCGTTGCCAGGAGTAACTCAATATCGTCCAGTTGCAGCGGCACGTCACGCTTGTGGGAGATTTCTCCCTGCAGGGCGATTCCTGAGTTCTGCAGCAATGTGTTGAAGCTGACACCGTACAGCTTGATGTCCTCGGGGTATTCTACTTTATAGCGGGCCGTTTTGGCATAAGCGTCAGTCGCGAAGGCGCGGGCGACAGTACCGGCGGCATTGGCCGTAGTTGCGATGTCGCCGCTGGATGCTGCATAGGCCTGCGCTGCGGTTCCTGCTATTGCGAGTGCCGCATTCTGCCCAATGACCGGGCTGTAGGTTGCGATGGCTGTTGTTGGATCACCGCCGTTGGTTATGACTGAAGTAACAATGTCGGGCGTGACGGTACTGATGGTGCCAGCGGCTGTGAGGCCTTCCAGGTTGCCGGTCTGGGAGCTGAGCACCGGCAGGCGGCTGTGATAGTTCATGAAATAGAAACCGAATTCGGTCTCATTCAGTCCCGGGGCGAACACGCGCATGGCAAAGCCATACTGGCCCGAATCGTCAGCGTAAACATTGGAGGCCCTTGGCACAGCGAGGAGCGTTTCACTGGCCGGTGCGTCTCCCTGATCCGCGACATCGCCGAAGCCGAGCATGACCTTTTGCCCGCCATCACCGGCAAAGTCATTGGTACTCCAGTAGGAGCCGGTCGGATCGATCTTGGTCTCCTGCCAGTCATACTGGTAGAAGCCTTCGAAGCTGATATTTTCCGTCGGACTGATGGACGCGGAAACCATGCCGACAGGAATCAGCCCTTCGCGCAGTTCCGCCCCGGCAACACGCAGCTTGCTGACATCCACCGGGTTGATGACGTTGATGCCGTTCTGGATGAAGGTGCTTTCCCCCCAGCTCAGCACCTGGTTGCCAACGCGCAGTTGCGCGGGCTTCTCGGCGATGTCAAAATCCCAGGTCAGGTAGGCGTCAAGCAGGGTGATGTCCTTGCCGACCATGTCCTTGGCATCACTGCTCAGAGGGGTACGGGCGCGGGTGCCGTCATTGTTTTCAAAATCGTAAAAGGCGGTGCCGCGCACGAAGAGGCTGAAATTGCGGTACTGCAGCGCCATCTCACTGGTGATCTTGGCCGTATGGCTGATCAGATCGCCCTTGTCGTAGTTGAGGTTGCCGTCATCGTAGTTGAGGGAATAGGCCTTGCCGCCATTGGCGATGCCGATCAGTTCAGAGTCCTGATCCTTCATCCGCCAGGCAGCGCCGTAGGAGAGGGTGGTGTCGATGTTGCCACGGATCTCGCCGGCCCGGAATTCAACGGCGCTGACAGGAGCACAGAACAGCAGTGCCGGGACCAGCAGCCACAGCACCTGGCAGATGCCTTTGCCGCGCGCAGATGGGCGCTTTTTCGCAGATCGGGTGTTCATTGAAAGTCCTCCTTAGATCAATGTGAGCGCATCGGATGGCCCCGCCACCGGCTGGTCGCATGTTTCACCGTCTCGGCCCGGGCAGGAAGGGCTGTGGCAGTGGTGAAACCGGGACCATCGATTTTTAAGGAGCCAGAAGAAATAAAGGGGAATACTAGCTCTGATTCCTGTTGCCCTGCAAGAATAAAAAACTGTTACAGCGTTGCCCGAACGCTTGTTAATCCGCGATTTGACAGAATCTTCTCGTGCGGATGGTGCGGATCCTCTGGCCTCTTACTACTGCCTTTTTACGTAAAGGTCAACACAAATAATAACAACGTTCTGCTGGCACTTTGGCCTCCTGCCGGAACCGGGAATTTTCCCTTGGCGTGAACGCAGCAAGCCTTTATAGTGTTAAGTTGCTTTGCCTCAAAGAGATTTGTTTTTCAGATCCGTTGTTCATCCTTAATTTCTCCATGGAGGATCACACCCCTATGCGTTATCAGAAGTCAGAAGCCTTGTTCGAGCAGGCACAGAAGGTCATCCCCGGTGGTGTCAACAGTCCGGTGCGGGCGTTCAAATCGGTTGGCAGCCAGCCGATCTTTATCGAGCGGGCCGCCGGCAGCAAGATCTACGACGTCGACGGCAACGAGTACATTGATTATGTCGGCTCCTGGGGGCCGATGATCCTTGGTCACTGTCACCCCAAGGTTGTTGAAGCTATCCAGCAGGCGGCAGCAGCCGGGGCGTCCTTTGGTGCACCGACCGCACTGGAGACCGAGCTGGCGGAAATGGTCTGCAGCGCCTATCCCAATATGGAAAAGGTCCGGATGGTGTCATCGGGGACCGAAGCAACCATGAGTGCCATTCGCCTGGCGCGCGGTTTTACCGGCCGTGACAAGATCCTCAAGTTTGACGGCTGTTACCATGGGCATGCTGACTCCCTGCTGGTTAAGGCCGGCAGTGGTGCTGCGACCTTCGGCGTTCCCACCTCCCCCGGGGTGCCGGCCGACTTTGCCAAATACACCCTCACGGCGACCTACAATGACCTCAACGAGGTTGCGCAGATGGTTGCCGCCAACCAGGGCGAAATCGCCTGTATCATCCTTGAGCCGATCGCCGGCAACATGGGCTGCGTGCCGCCCCGGCCCGGTTTTCTCGAGGGGCTGCGCACCCTGTGCAGCGCAGAAGGGATTCTGTTGATCATTGATGAAGTGATGACCGGTTTTCGGGTCGCCTATGGGGGCGCGCAGGAACGCTTCGGAGTGCGCGGTGATCTGGTCTGCCTCGGCAAGATCATCGGTGGCGGCCTGCCGGTCGGCGCCTTTGGCGGGCGCCGTGAGATCATGGATTTCCTGTCGCCCGTCGGCGGGGTCTATCAGGCGGGCACCCTGTCGGGTAACCCCCTGGCGATGAGTGCCGGGATTGCCACGTTGAAGCTGCTCCAGGAGGAGGGCTTTTACCAGCAGATCGAAGAGAAGAGCCGTTATCTTGAAGACGGGTTGCGGCAGGTTACAGCAGGACATGCCAGGGCAACCCGCTGGCAGCGGGTCGGTGGGATGTTCTGTACCTACTTCTGCAGCGAGCCGGTATTTTCTTTCGCCGATGCCCTGACCTGCGACACCGAGGCTTTTGGACGTTTCTTCCGTGCCATGCTGGATCAGGGGATCAATCTGGCCCCGTCGCAATTCGAGGCCGGCTTTATGAGTATCGCCCACTCGCGTACCGACCTGGACAAAACCATTGCAGCGGTTGACCGGGCCCTGGCGCAACTTTGAACGGCGGGGCGGCTCTGCACCGCTGCCCACGGAGAAAATCGGTTGACTTCAAGGGGGTGCTATGTTAATTAGGGGCCGCTTTTGCGGTCACTTACCGCGCGGATGACATTGTAGATGAGCGAAGAAAAACGCAGGCTCTACCGCAGTCTCGGCTTTTTGTCATCAGTCGGCATCTCCATGGTTGCGGCAACGCTTCTGGGGTTGGCGATCGGTTATTACCTCGATCAGTGGCTTGATACGCAGCCGGTTTTCACTCTCATCATGCTGTTGTTCGGCATAGCTGCCGGGTTCCGGAATGTCTATGTGCTGACGACCTGGGAACTGCGCCGCCAGAAGAATCAGGACCAGGCTGATAGCGACGATGACTGACAGGGATGCGCATCTGCCTGCTGAAATGGCGCGGCGGAACTGGATCATCCTGGCGGTTCTGGTGCTGCTCAGTCTGCTCTGGCGTTCTGCACCGGTGACCCTGGGGGTGCTGACCGGTGGATTGATCGTTACGCTCAACTACCACTGGATGGGACACTCGCTGCGCAGACTCCTTGCCGATCCGCGCCGGGCACCGCAAAACAAGGGACGGGCCGGTCGCAGCTACCTGTTCCGCCTGCTCGTCATGGGCCTGGCAATCTATGTGTTGCTGGCGCATATTCATATTCATCCCCTCGGCCTGATTGTCGGGCTGTCGGTATACGTTGTGAATCTGCTGCTGACGGCAGCGAAACGACTGTATTGAAAAAAGGTTCACTCGAAGACGGGAGAGATAGACCATGGTTCATCCTTTTATGTTTCTGGATTGGCTCGCCGAACTGGTGAACCTGCATGTTGGAGAGCATGTTCTCTATACCTGGCTGGCCATGGCGATTCTGCTCAGCGTTGCCTGGCTGGCAGGGCGCAACGTTGCCCTGGTCCCGGGCCGCATGCAGAACTTCATGGAATCCGTCATCGCCGGATTCGACGGCCTGATCGAAAGTGTTATGGGCAAGGAGGGGAAGCCTTACTTCCCGCTCATTGCGACCATCGGCATGTTTGTCCTGGTCAGTAACCTGCTGGGCCTGGTTCCTGCCTGTTATCCTCCCACCGCCAATCTCAACACCAATGCGGCGCTGGCGTTAACCGTATTTACCATGACCCATTACATCGGCATCCAGCGGCACGGTTTCGGTTACGTCAAGCATTTCATGGGGCCGATTCTGTGGCTGGCACCCTTGATGTTTATTATCGAGATTCTCAGTCACCTGGTCCGTCCGATTTCCCTGTCTCTGCGTCTTTTCGGCAACATGTATGGCAAGGAAATTGTTCTGATGATCTTTTTTGCTCTGGTACCCCTGTTCCTGCCGATTCCGATCATGGTGCTGGGCATCCTGATCAGTATGATTCAGACCTTTGTCTTTGTCCTGCTGTCGATGATCTACATCGCCGGTGCGATCGAGGAAGCTCACTGACATTGGCAGGCGGTTGATTCACAATAGATTTTCATGTCCTTACGTGGGTAAGGGCACAGGTCCTATATTGTTTAGGAACAATGCAACCTCATTAAACGCAAGAAGGAGCAAGGCAATGGATTTTTTCACATGGAGTATTATCGCAGCAGCTTTCGGTATGGGTATCGGTTCGGTTGGAACCGGTATCGGCATGGGTATCGCCATCAGCAAGGCCTGTGAGGGCGTTGCCCGCAATCCGGGCGCTTCGGGCAAGATTCTGACCAACATGATGGTCGGTCTGGCGCTGATCGAGTCCCTGGCGATCTACGTGTTCGTTATCTGTATCATCGCTCTCTACGCCAATCCGTTTACGGATACGGTGGTTGAGCTGCTTCGTGCCGGCGCAGGTGCTTAAGGGCAAGACGCAATCAGTTTTCTGGAAAAGGGCGGCTCCGCATGGGGGCCGCCCTTTTTTATGCCTGTTCGGTATATGGATATTTGTATATTGTATACAAAGCGACGGCGCTGTTAAACGATATTTATAACCTTGTTTCAGTGGGTTATTGGCTATTGTCGCTGATCTTTAGGGATTTTTTGTTGCATTCAAACAGCGATAAGAGTAGTGTGCGCCATGTATGATAAAAATATACATCGGGTTCTGCCACGAACCTGCCCGATGAGCCACCATGGCGCGTGAGTCAGTGAATCATCCCTTGTTTTACCCCCTGTGTTTGTCCCTTTGAGAAATTGTCACTCGAGGGATATTTTTTCAAGGAGAGTGTCGATGCGTAAAGTTCTGTTCCTTTCTGTGCTGCTGCTCGCTCTGCTGTGGAGTACGCTCGTCTCCGGTGCGACACATTTGGTCGCCTCACCGGAAACCTGTTTGATGTGCCACGAGGATGTTGTTTCTGCAGAAGCTTTTGCCGATTCCGTGCATGGCCCCAATGGTTGTGTTGCCTGTCACGTCGACCTGGTTGATGTCGAAGCACATATGAGCGGGGAATTGACCCCTCAACCACCCATGTGTGTTCGTTGTCACAAAACGGAAACCGAAGAGCACTATGCCAGTGTTCATATGCTCTCGGGAATTGAGTGTTCCACATGTCACTGGGATATCCACGTTCATACCCCCTGGCAGGACAACAAAGCGACCGCCTCGGCAAAATGTGCCGAATGCCATTACGATTCCCATGACGTCTGGGAGGGTTCGAGTCACGGTCAGGCCGTGCTTGCAGGAAACATGGACTCGGCAGGTTGTCTGGACTGCCATGAACTTCACGCGATCAAGGCCGTTGGGCAGCCAGGAGATCGTGGGTACTGGGAGTTTCATACCGACGCCTGTATGAAGTGCCATGCCGATCAGGACATGATGGCGAGAAACGGGGTCATGACGGTAGCGGTTGGCTCATACCTTTCCAGTTATCACGGTAAAAATTATCGTCTTGGTTATGCCGAAAATGTTGCTGGGTGCTCAGATTGCCATACTTCCCATGCGGTTCTTCCCCATGATAACCCGCAATCGACCCTTTATCCCGAAAACCTGATTGCTACTTGCGGGGCATGTCACGAGAATTCATCGGCCCAGTTTGTAAAGTTTTATTCCCACGGAGATATGACCGACAGGGAGAACTACCCCATCCTTTACTGGACATATGTCAGTATGACCACGCTGCTGGTGTGTACCTTCGGTGTGTTCTGGATTCATACCCTGTTCTGGCTGTTCCGTGGTTTCGTTGAAAATCGCCAGAAGCACCGTGCGATGATCGCCGGGCATTACCATGTCATCCCCGACGCCCACAAGATCTATCGCCGCTTTACCCGGGTGCATATCTTCCTGCATCTGCTGGTGATCATCAGCTTTCTGCTCCTGTCAATGACCGGGATTCCGCTCAAATTCGCCGATCAGGCATGGGCGAGCATCATGATGGATTTCCTGGGCGGAGCGGCCAACGCGGCTTTTCTGCACCGGGTTGGTGCGGTCATCACCTTCGTCTATTTTGGTGCTGCCCTGTTCATGAGTGCCAAATTTCTGTTCTACAAGCTCCAGTACCCGGCAGAGTTTTTCCAGCGCCTCTTCGGTCCGGAATCCCTCTGCCCGAATCTGCGTGATATTCGCGACGTGACTGCGATGATGCGCTGGTTCCTCTTTCTCGGGCCGAAGCCGACCTTCGAGCGGTGGACCTACTGGGAAAAATTCGACTTTATCGCCGTTTTCTGGGGTATGTTCGCCATCGGCGGATCCGGACTGATGCTCTGGTTCCCGGAATTCTTTGCTGCCTTCCTGCCAGGTTGGGCCCTGAATGTGGCGACCATCGTCCACTCGGATGAGGCTCTTCTGGCAACCGGGTTCATCTTTACCGTCCATTTCTTCAACACCCATGGACGGCCGGAAAAGTTCCCGATGGATTTCGTTATCTTCAACGGGGAAATGAGTAAAGAAGAATTCATTGAAGAGCGTGCCGACCAGTGGAGGCGTTATGAAGAGGAAGGAATCCTTAATCAATACATCAAGGAAAAGCCAAGCGGCATCGCCTATGACTTTTTCATCAAAGGATTCGGTTTCCTCGCCCTGTTCACCGGTCTTGGATTGCTGCTCCTGATGATCTACGCATTCATCTGGGGTGGATTCTCCCATTGATCCGGAAGGGTCAGGAACGGTAATAAGGGGCTGCCGCTGGCAGCCCCTTATTTTTAGAGGGAATACAAGATGAAAAGAGATCTTATCTTTTCAATACTGGCTATTTCTGTTTATATCGTAGGGGGGCTGGCAACCTTCGCCGGGGTCGGACTTATCCTGTTGATGAAAGGTGAAGATTTATGGGGACTTGGTGACGGGGATACCCTTGGCTACCTGTTTGTCTGTGTCGGCCTGGTTCTGACTGTGCTCGGAGTCCTGGTGATGCGTATTTTGCGTAACCGAATATAAGAGCGGTGTGCGGAACGAGAGCTTCTCGCGGCACAGACAACAATAATAGATCAAATTCAACCGCGCAAAGATCCGTGCCGGTTCTCTGGCGTTGACAGTTGTTGAGTAAAATGCTAGTTTCCGCGATATTTTTGCCTGCATCAAACAGCTTTTTACTCTCGCGGTTGATCGACCCCCGCTCTGCCAGCGGTCGACGCCTTGAAAATTCTTGGGTGCCTGCGCCGGGCAAGCCAGACCCAGCTTATGTGAAGGAGGAATGACTTTATGGCGACAAAACTGACAGATATTCCAAAAAGCTTTTTCAAGGGAATTGGCAGAAGCCGGATTTCGTTGCTCGGCGCCATGGTGGTGACGATAATTTTCCCCTTCCTGGTTGGCGCCGTTCTGTATGACACGTTGATCGGCATTCCCAACGTTTATTTCAGCGGTCTTGTTTACATGATTCTTGGTCCGGCCTTCATCGCCGGCCTGGTGCTGATTTTCATTGGCCTTTTCTTTGCCCGCGGCAAAGAGGAGGTGCGTCTGTTCACCCTTGATTACCTGCGCGACATGTTGACGGATTCGGAAGGATTCAATCGCGTTCGCAAGCTGGTTTTTATCGGGGTTTTCCTCACCTGCGTCAATCTTTTCGTCGTCGGGGTGCTGGCCTATAGCGGCTACCATTTCATGGAGTCGAACGCTTTCTGCGGCGAGGTCTGTCACGTACCGATGTCACCCGAGTACACGGCGTATCAGAATTCCGCGCATTCGCGCGTTGCCTGTGTCGACTGTCACATTGGCAGCGGCGCAGACTGGTTTGTCAAGTCAAAGATATCCGGCGCACGGCAGCTCTACGCGGTGGTGGCTGACACTTTCTCCCGGCCGATAGAAACCCCTGTCCACGGGCTGCGACCTGCGAGTGGAACCTGTATGCAGTGTCACCGTCCCGAGATGTTTCATGGCGATCGTCTGCGGATTAAAGACAAGTATTTAGAGGATGAAGCAAATACCCATGTTCAGACAGTCCTGCTGATGAAAATAGGCAGTGCAGGTGATCTGGCGGCTGAGTCCCACGGGATTCACTGGCACGTCGACCCTGGTAATGAAATTACGTACGTTGCTGCTGACTGGGCACGGAGTATCATCCCCGAAGTTAAGCAGAAAACAGCTGATAGCGCACAGCTGGTTTATCGCGATACAGAGGCGGATGAGCAGATTGCCAACGCAACCCATCTCCAGGAGCGCGTGATGGATTGTATTGATTGTCACAACCGCCCAAGTCACGTGTACCTGGGCAAAGATGAAGCTCTGGATAAGAAAATTCTGTCACGTGAAATACCTCACGAACTTCCTTTCATCAAGAAGCAGGCGAAGGAAGTTGTTTCGGTTGTATACGAGACCCAGAACGAGGCAAGGTCTGCGATTGCCAATGATCTGCATAGTTTTTACAGTACCAACTACCCGGACATTTATAACGACAAAAAACAGTTGATCGATCAGGCCGTGGCTGGAGTTCAGGCGGCCTATACGCAGAATGTTTTCCCTGAAATGAAGATTCAGTGGGATACCTATTCCAACTGGATGAGCCATGACGGTTGCTTCCGTTGTCATAACTATGAGCATGAGGCAGAGAGCGGTGAACTGATTTCTATGGATTGTGACACCTGTCACACCATTCTGGCAGAAGATGAAGAGAACCCGGAAATTCTCAGGACACTGTTGGGCAGTCAATAATAAATGTAATGACTATGTGCGACATTGCGTCACGGTGTTGTTGCAGTCACCCGCGAAAGGAGTGTGTATGATGAAGTCTCTAGTTACAGGGGGTTTGCTATTACTGATCGTTCTTTTGACCAATGGCACTGTCGTTGCCAGTGAAAATGCGGCAAGTGTTTCTGAATGTATCGAAATGACGCAAAAGGCAGCGGCGATGATTCTTGAAGACACGGACGCCGCACTGGCAGAGATCTCAAGAAAGGACGGCCAGTTCGTCTGGAAAGATTCCTATGTGTTCGTCATGAACCTTGAGGGCAAGATGCTGGCGCATCCATTTATGCCCGGCCTGATGAAGATGGGAAATTTGCTGAAAACTCCCGATAAAAACGTGAATGAGCCCAAATTGCTCTTTGCTGAATTTGTCGTCCTCGCCGGCACCAAGGGAGAAGGATGGGTCGAGTATATGTGGCCAAAACCCGGAAGTACGACGCCTGTAATCAAAGAGACCTATATCTATCGCGTGCCGGAAACCAACCTTTTTGTTGGTGCAGGAATTTATCGCTAGTCAGAGTATCTCTCACTTACTGATGGGGGTTACGGCCGTCTCAATGAAGTGAATCCGTGTCGAAACTCTAACAAGCGTCTGTAAGGCGCTCGCATTGGTGAGCGCCTTTTTTATGGCGCGCCCGACAGGGCGTACTCCCGCAGGTGAACAGTCTTTGTTGCTGGAAAGGTCGGGCCGGCACCGTCCCTGATTCAGACGACGTTGTGCTCAGCCTGTTCTGTTGACGGGGCCGGATCGGTTTTCCAGCGAGCCAGGATAACCGAGAGCAGGGCGGTGGCAGTGCCGAACGCAAAAATGCCGGCGACCAGCCAGCTGCCGCTGATCTGCAGCATGTCATAGATAAAAACTTTTGCCCCACCAATAATCAGGACCATGCAGGATACGTTTCTGAGCTCCGTGTTATGCCGCCAGGCGGCATAGATCATGATCAGGATGGCCGCACCATTGATGATCAGAGATTGCATGCCAGTGTAGGCGACCTGGAGATCTCCCTGGTAGCTTTTGCCCAGAATGAAAGACCCCAGCGCCAGGCTGGTGACCAGGGCACTTCCCAGCCCCGAGAACAGGGGCAGCAGGGCGAACAGATCTTTTTGATCATAACGGCGGAATGCAACAGACTCCGCCGGTGGTGGTGAGCGTCGACAGAAACGATACTGTTCAATGGCAACCCAGGAACAGATCAGCGCCACACTGAAAATCGGTAGTGGCTGGGCCAGCACTCCTCCCGCAATTTCAATAAACAGAATCAGGCAAACGTAGAACTGCAGGATACAGGCGGTGACCCGCATGCCACCACTGCTCCAGTGCTGGGAGTAGAAGCAGATTCCCAGGGCGAGCAGGGAAAGCAGCGGCAGCGGCAGCAGGAATCCGCCCATAAGTGCCGGCAGCGACAGTCCAGCCAGAATCACGCCACCCGCGGTGAAGGTGTTAGTCCCCGGGGCATTGTATCGCTGCCTTCCGGCCAGCCAGAACACCAGGCCGAAGTGCATGGCGGCCGCCGCTGCTGCCGGCATGCCGAAGAGTGCGGGATTCTTTAGTGCGTACATGCCGGCGACATAGCACCAGGCGGCATTGATCGCCGGTAACATAAAGTCGAATTTGGAAATTTTCTCATCACCGCTGCGAATGATGCCAAAGAAGGAAATCATCACGAAGGTAAAGCCGATCAGGGTGACGATGGGCACAAACCACTCCGGCGACATATACTTTTCTTCCGGCGAGCCGTGGAGAACTCCGGCGATTTTCAGGCCCCAGACCTGCAGCATAAAATGAGTCGTCAGCATGAGGAGCCAGCGCAGCCAGGTGCAGCGTTTTATCCGTGAAGCAAAGAAGCCGAGAATATTCGAAAGCCAGAGCATCAGCCCAAGATAGGGGAAAATCGGGTTGGGGTAATCGATGACCACGGCGGTCAGGCACATTCCGAGGCTGCCGACGATGATTGGCAGTGCCGCCTGCTGCTGAAAGCTGATCAATGCCATGGCGATGCCGGTGAGAGCGAGCATCAGGTAGACAACTTCAACAGGGAGGGCCGAGGAGCGGGTATAGGTTTCTACCAGGACACTGAACATCAGGATGGCACCGATCGTGGTAAACAGGGGTGCCATGCTGTTGGCTTTGCGATAAAGAAGCGATCCGCCGAGGATCAGCAGTCCAGCATAGCTGATCCCCAGGACGGTTCCTGCCAGACTGCTGAAAATATCATTTTCCGCCAGAGCGCGCAGTCCCAGTCCGATCACCAGAAGAAAGCAGATGGCAGAAATGTGCTTGAGCAGCGAACTGCCACTGACCAGAATTGATGATTCGCTGGCAGGCAGAAGATTGTCCTGGAAAGCGGTTGCGTTATCGGTTGCCGGGGCGGTAGCAGCCGGGGCGACAGCAACGCATCGCTCAAGGGTCTGAACGCGTTGATTGAGGAGATCGACCTGCAGGGATAGGGCGCTGAGCTGCTCACGCATGCTGAGCTGTTGATCCGTCATGGCAGTTACCTCGCAGAGTGCATAAAAATAAAAAATAAGTAGAACGATGTTATATATAAAACATACTTTAGCAAAATTCTATTGAAAATTCGCGTAAAGCTAGAAAAAAAGTCGACAATATTGGTTAGTTATGGGGATTTCTTCGAATTTTCATATGTTTTGAACGTGCGTGAAATAAACTCATCAGAAGAAAATTCTTGACAATTATTCTAGAGATTTTATTGTAATGCAACCTTGTTCTAATCTGATAAAAGGGAGCAGATCTGTGAAAAGTCATGTTTGGCGACCACTCTATGTCGTGTTGGCAATTATCGTCCTCATCCTGTTATTCCGGGTATATTACGTGCCCGAGGATTTTGGAGTACAGGAGCGCGGATATACTTTTGGTTATCATCGGCTGAGTAACGAGCAGGAATGGAAGGATTTTCCGGCTAAGTACCAGGATAGCAGTTACTGTCAGGATTGCCATTATGACCAGGCCGAGGTGTTTGCAGCGTCTGGGCATGGGATGATCTCTTGTGAAAATTGTCATGGCGCTGCCTTTGACCATCCCGATAATCCGGTAAAACTCAATATCGATCGTTCGCGCGACCTTTGTCTGCGTTGCCACAGTCAGCTCTACACGCCGTCGAGCGGACGTAGCGATATTGTCGGAATTGATCCTGTACAGCACAATGCTGACATTAATTGCAGTGACTGCCATAATCCCCACAATCCCAGCCTCGAGGAGATGTAACGATGAAGAGGCGTGACTTTCTTAAGCAAACAGCTGTATTCGTGACCGGAGCGGCTCTTTCGTCATCGGCCTTGGTGATGCTTGATCCGAAACAGGTTTTGGCCGAGCGTCCCGAGTTGCGCTGGGGATTCCTGGTGGATACCCACAAGTGCGTCGGCTGCGGGCTCTGTGTCAAGGCCTGCAAAATCGAGAACGATATTCCGCTTGAAGCCAATGTGACCCGAACCTGGGTTGAACGTTATGTGGTCAAAAAAGACGGCGGGGTGCTGGCCGATTCGCCTAAAGCAGCGCTTCACGGGTTTACCAGCAGACTGATCGATCAAAATGCTTCGGGCATGACTGAGGTCAAGGAAGAAGACATTGCTCAGGCCTTTTTCGTGCCGAAACTCTGCAACCAATGTGAAACCCCGGCTTGTGTTCAGGTCTGCCCGGTCGGAGCAACTTACCAGGCCGCTGACGGGGTTGTGTTGGTCGATCGAAAATGGTGTATCGGTTGCGGATACTGCATCATGGGCTGTCCATACGGTATCCGCTTTTTCCATCCTGTGGAGCATGTTGCGGACAAATGCAACTTCTGTTATCACCGAATTTCCAATGGTGGCGACACCGCCTGTGCTCAGGCGTGCCCCTTTGGCGCACGCAAAATCGGCAATCTGCGAGATCCCAATGATCCGGTAGCAAGGACTGTGCTGAATGATCGGGTCGGTGTGTTGCGCGACGAATATGGAACCAAGCCCCAGGTGTTTTACCTCGGGCTGAGCAAGGAGGTGCGCTAGTTATGGTTGAGCAGATAGCATCGATGGTTGTCCATGGTGAAGCCTGGACGGTAAAAGATCTTTTTGTTCTACCCAATGAGTACGTTTACTGGTCGATCCAGATCGTCATGTACCCCTACATGACCGGTCTGGTTGCCGGAGCCTTTGTTCTGTCCTCGCTGTATCATGTTTTCGGGGTTGAGAAACTCAAACAAATTGCCCGCTTTGCGCTGGTTTTTTCCTTTGCTCTGCTACCGGTTGCAATGCTGCCGCTGCTGTTGCATCTGACCCAGCCGCTACGGGGTATTCACGTTCTGATGACGCCGCACTTTACCTCGGCCATTTCCGCTTTCGGTATTGTTTTCATGACTTATGCCTGTATTGTTGCCGCCGAGATCTGGTTCGTCTATCGCAAGTTCATCGTTGATTCGGTTGCCCGCCTCTCGGCGAAGAGCAACCGAACAATATATCAAAGCTTGTTATTGCAGATCTATCGGGTCATTTCGCTGGGAGCCATGGATGTTTCCGGGGCCGCGCAGGAAGCGGATCACAAGGCGGTCAAGTTCCTTGCCGCACTGGGCATACCGGTCGCTTGTTTTCTGCACGGATACGCCGGTTTCATCTTCGGATCAGTTAAGGCCAACGCACTCTGGATGACGCCGTTGATGCCGGTGATCTTTATCTTTTCCGCCGTGGTGTCAGGTATAGCGCTCTGTATCGTCAGTTATTACATTTTTATGGAAATACGGAAACGGGCAGCAAAAGGCGGGTGGAACTTCTTTTTGCCTGAAACCATTGGTCATGACCGGTCTGAATCCAATTACGAAGAACTGAGCAGCATGCAGGATTATGAAGTTAAAATGACCTCAAAATACCTGCTTATTTTCATGACGCTGGCAGTGACCCTCGAGGTGCTTGACATGATCTTCCGTGGTTATACTGCCGTGAAATCCTGGGATGCCTTGCGCCAAGTCATTTACGTGCATGATTTCACACAGATTTTTATCATGCAGGGACTGCTTGGAAATGTTGTTCCTTTTGTGCTGCTGCTCTTGCCGCGCCTGACGGTTCGTCGTGCAGTTGCCGCGTCATTGCTGGTCTTGTTAGGGGTGTTCATGATGCGGTGGAATGTTGTGATCGGTGGTCAGGCGTTCTCGCTGACCTTCAGCGGATTTATGCATTATCATCTGCCGATCATTCCGGACAGTCTTGAAACTTTCAAGGAAGGGCTCATAGGGGCACTTCTGGTGGTCATTTCGCCGTTTGTTATCTTCTACTTTCTCAATATGATTTTTCCGGCCTTCATTGAGGAAAAATCGACACATCATTGACCGAACAACGCCTGGTCTTTGTCCTTCAGGCCCTTTTACCCGTTCATGTCGACAAAATACCTGCGCCAACGGGCTTTTTGTTGATATGGACGGATGGAAAACTGAAGATCTTAAAGGGGGGGCAGAACCACGAGGTCCGGAAGGGTTCGAGTTGCCTGCTGATCTTCGTGTTTCTGGCGGTCGGTCCGGAGCTGCTCGATATACCATCTTCCGTGGCCCTATGGCATTGAAATCCCGGGATATTCTGTGTTCGGTCCCTTTCGTCCTTTTCTACCTGTTCAACCAGATCTTTTCGTTTTTCCCCGGGGATGAACCCCACTGAACGGAATCGGCTGCTGCTGCCACGGTTTTGTCCTGCTGATGATCTGTAAGGGGGGGACGGTTTTCGAATCGCTATAAAACCGTTCTGGCAAATTCTTGATATTTTTGCTCATAAAATAAGATGGTAGAACGTTTATTTCTTGACATCCTTTTTGTGATTAATTATTTATAGAACATTGTTTTATGAAACTGCCACGTTCAAAAAATCAGAGGGAGGAAAGTATGAAATCAAGCGTCTGGATGTTTTTTGTCATGGTGTGTATGTTTTTTATCGCCCCCGTCCTGATTGTCCTGACTGTCCTGGGCTCCGCCAGTGTGTCATTGAGCACGATTATGATGTACTGGTTCCCCTTGGCGTTTGTCGCTGTTATCGTGACGTCACTGATTTTCCACCGACAGAGCCAGCAGCGTA
>JAWOIX010000090.1:0-2628 GCA_046484405.1 Pelovirga sp. | reverse complement strand
GCGGTAGGTGCCCGCCACCTCAAGGGAGGCAAAGGTCTCGCCGCGGTCAAGGGCGCTCCGGGTCTTCATTTCAATGGTGCCGCCAACCGCCGGTTTCTGGTAGGGCAGCCATGTCTTGGAAAGTTCGATACGTTCCAGCTGGTCCACCGTGATGACATTCAGGTTTACCCGGCGTCCGTCTTCCTGCGGCGTGGCCAGCGCCACCCCGTCAATCTGCACGTTGCTCAAGTCCGCCGAGGTCCCGCGCACGAGCAGGAAGCTCCCCTCCCCCTGGTCGTCTTCAACAGTAACACCCGCCACATGCTGCAGGTTCATGATGAACTGGTGTTCGAAGCGCCGCCAGGCGAGGTGGCGGCGGTGTGCGCGCTGATACGCCATGAAATGGAACATGCCGTGCCGCTTGATCTGCCCTTGCAGGTTGAACTCGGCAAGGGCGACAACTGGGCCGAGGCCCATTGACCCGCGCTGCCGTGCCGTGCGCGTGATGCCGGTTTTTGGACTTATCTGCCGGAGCAACATGTGCTAGCCTGCGGCCCTGATTGCACCGTTGCCAGCAGCTCCACCATTGTGGCGGACGCGGCAGCGCGTGCCCACCGTTTACCCCAAGGACGCTTATCCCCTTATGAATCTCAAACGTTTTACCACCTGTGATATCACCTGCCCCGAGTTGACGGATCTGCCGCCATTGGGGATGGACGTGCCCTCCCTGGAACGGGATATCCGTCACTATTACACCAACAATCTCGGCCGCGATCGCCACTGCCGCCTGGTTCATTATGCTTACGAAGCGGTTGCACTGGCGGTGCGCGACCGGCTGATGGAGCGCTGGAAAAACACCCGCCAGGCTTATGAAGAGAGCGATTGCCGACGGGTCTATTACCTGTCCCTGGAATTTCTCATGGGACGCACCCTGGGCAATGCCGTCCTGAACCTGGGACTCGATGAAAAACTCAGGACAGCGCTGTCGAACATCTGCCTGCGCTATGAGGATATTGCCGAAATTGAACAGGATGCCGGTCTCGGCAATGGCGGTCTCGGGCGCCTGGCGGCCTGCTTTCTTGACAGCTGCGCGACCATGCAGCTGCCTGTCCAGGGGTACGGTATCCGTTACGAATACGGCATGTTCCGGCAACGGATCAACAACGGTTACCAGGTCGAAGAGCCGGACCACTGGCTGGCGATGCTGAATCGCTGGGAAGTCGAGCGCCGCGAATATCGCCAGCGCATCAAGTTTGCCGGGCGCAGCGAGCGCTATCATGACGAAGCCGGGCATTTACGCGTCCGCTGGGTCGACACCCAGGACGTGCAGGCGATCCCCTATGATGTTCCCATTCCCGGTTTTCGCAACGGCACGGTCAATACCCTGCGCCTGTGGCGGGCGGAAGCGACGGAGGAATTCGACCTCGGCGAGTTCAATTCCGGCGATTACGCCGGCTCGGTGGCGGCCAAGAACGAAGCGGAAAAGATCACCATGGTGCTCTATCCGAACGATTCCAGTGAAAACGGCAAGAACCTGCGACTCGGTCAGCAGTACTTCCTCGCCTCGGCCAGTCTGCAGGATGTGCTGGACCGCTGGACGGTTCTCAAAGGTGACGACTTCTCCCGTTTTGCCGAACTCAACTGTTTTCAGCTCAACGATACGCATCCCTGCTGTGCGGTCGCCGAACTGATGCGCCTGCTGATGGACGAACATCGTCTCGACTGGGATACGGCCTGGGATATCACCCGTTCGACGATGGCCTACACCAATCACACCCTGTTGCCCGAGGCGCTCGAGAAATGGCCGCTGCAGATGTTCCGGCAGCTGCTGCCGCGCCTGCTCGAAATCATCTATGAGATCAACGCACGTTTTCTCAAGGAGGTGGCGGCTCGCTGGCCGGGCGACCTGGCACGCCAGCAGCGCATGTCACTGATCGAGGAGGGCGCCGTGCCGCAGGTACGGATGGCCTACCTCGGCATCGTCGGCAGCTTTTCCGTCAACGGTGTGGCGGCGCTGCATTCGCAGCTGCTGCAGCAGGGGTTGTTCCGCGACTTTTATGACCTGTGGCCGGAAAAATTCAACAACAAGACCAACGGCGTCACCCAGCGCCGCTGGCTGGCCCACGCCAACCCATCCCTGGCGCAGCTGATCACCGAGCAGATCGGTGATGCCTGGCTTACCGATCTGGGGCGCCTGGCACAGTTACGGACCCTGGCCGGCGATCCCGTCTTCCAGGCCCGCTGGCGTGAGGTCAAACAGGCCAACAAGCAGCGCCTGGCAGAACGGGTGAAGACGGAATGCGGGGTCGAGTTCCGGGTCGATGCCCTGTTCGATGTCCAGGTGAAGCGGATTCACGAGTACAAACGCCAACTGCTCAATGTTCTGCATATCATCCATCTTTACGACCGGATCAAGCGGGGGGATACGGCCGACTGGGTTCCCCGTTGTATTCTCATCGGCGGCAAGGCGGCCCCCGGCTACGCCGTGGCCAAGCTGATCATCAAGCTGATCAACAATGTCGCGACGGTGATCAACCATGACCCGCAGGTCGGCGACCTGCTCAAGGTTGTCTTTCTGCCCAACTACAACGTGTCTGCCATGGAAATGATCTGTCCGGGGACCGATCTGTCGGAACAGATTTCCACCGC
>JAWOIX010000078.1:0-17593 GCA_046484405.1 Pelovirga sp. | reverse complement strand
TCCGCCACCACCGCATCCATGGGTTGACCGATGGTTTCATAGGGGAGGTGACGGATATTGGTCCGTTCTATCACCACGACCCTGTCATCCCGGCGAAGGGACCAGTCAAGCTGCCCATAGCCTACATCCACAGCATACACTTTCTTGGCACCGAATTTGAGCAGGCAGTCGGTGAATCCGCCTGTGGAGGCACCGATATCAAGACAAACCGCATCCTGAACAGATACGGCAAAACTTTGAAGCGCTTTTTCAAGTTTAAGGCCGCCCCGGCTGACATAAGGATGATCCGGTATTTTCATGCGAATGTCAGCCCCGGGATCCACCCGGGACCCGGGTTTGTCGCAGGGCTGATCATTCACAAGAACCTTTCCGGCCATGATCACGGCCCTGGCCCGGGTTCTGGAATTGGCCAGCCCTTTGTACACCAGCAGCTGATCCAGACGGCACCGGATAATTTTTTTATCGGTTGCCATGCAGTTCACGGGCTGCCGCAACCACGGCATCCGCATCGATCCGGTATGCGTTTCTCAAGAGATCCTGAGGGCCGTGTTCCACAAAGCAGTCCTCAATACCGATGCGTTTGACATGCAGATCGGTCATCCCATGATCCATGAACAGCTCGAGCACCGCAGACCCGAATCCCCCTGCCAGGACATGCTCCTCCACCGTAATGATCCGTTTGAATTCCCCTGCTTTGGCCAGAAGCAGGGCCTTGTCCAGGGGCTTGACAAACCGGGCGTTGATCACGGTGGCGAAAATGCCTTCCGCCGCCAGGATGTCTCTGGCCTTCAATGCCTGCTGAACCCCGGTGCCGATGGCAATGAACATCAGGTCTTTGCCGTCGCACAACACCTTGGCCTTGCCGATCTCCAGGGGCAGGGCAGGGTCTGTCACCGGGACCCCGGCGGCCTTTCCCCGGGGATACCGCAGGGCAATGGGACCGTCATGTTCAACAGCGGTTGTCATCATCCGGGCCAGCTCGTTCTCATCCATGGGGGCCATCACCGTCATATTGGGCATGGACCGCAGATAGGCAAAATCAAACAGGCCGTGATGGGTGGGGCCGTCTTCTCCCACAATCCCCCCCCGGTCCAGGGCGAACACCACTGGATGGGCATCGATGCACACGTCATGCAGGATCTGGTCATAGGCCCGCTGAAGAAAGGTGGAATAGATGGTCACCACCGGCCGGATCCCTTTGCTTGCCAGTCCCGCCGAAAACGTCACGGCATGCTGCTCGGCAATGCCCACATCGAAAAACCGGTCCGGAAACTGTTCACAGAAATCCATCAAACCGGTGCCTTCGGGCATGGCAGCGGTCACCGCCACCAGTTCGGGGTGGGTGTGTGCCAGTTTCACCATCTGGTCGCCGAACACCTGGGTATAGGTGGGCACTTTTCCGGCAGATCCGTTGGCCTTGCCGGTATCCACGGCAAAAGACCCCACCCCGTGAAAATACACCGGGTTTTTTTCCGCAGGTTCATATCCTTTGCCCTTGACCGTGGTGACATGGAGCAGTACCGGAGAGTCCGCCGCATTCTTGATATTGTCCAGAATATCGATGAGATGATCCAGGTTATGGCCGTTGATGGGGCCGAAATAATCAAAATTGAACGCTTCGAACAGCATGCCCGGGGTGACAAACGCTTTAAAGGATTCCTCGGACCGTTTGGCGATCTGGTAGATGTCGTCCCCTATTTTCGGCAAAGACTTGAGAAACGCCCCCAGCTGATTTCTCATGGTCTGGAGATATTTGGCGGAAAACGTCCGGCTCAGGTAGGAGGACAAAGCCCCCACATTGGGGGAGATGGACATGTCATTGTCGTTGAGTATCACGATCAGCCTGCGCTTGAGGTCCCCGGCCTGGTTCATTCCTTCATAAGCCAGCCCGGCGGTCATGGATCCATCCCCGATCACCGAGATCACGTGGGAATCATCCTGGTTCAGATATTTGGCGCAACTGATGCCCAGGCCGGCGGAAATGGAAGTCGATGAGTGCCCGACGGTGAAACCGTCACACATACTTTCCCGGATTTTGGTGAATCCGGAGATGCCTTTGTACTGACGCAGGGTGTCAAACTGCCGGTTTCTGCCGGTAATCAGTTTATGGGCATATGCCTGGTGCCGCAGGAGTGAAACCGACGCGCCCCATGCCGGTATCGACCTTGAGATGTGCCCGCACCTGTTGCCGGCGCCGCACCGCCGCGGCGCTCAAGCGCACAGCGGCAGCAAGATCGAGGACGGCCGGCATCAGGGAATGCCGCAGAAAGGCCTCCTCCTGACCGGCAAAGCAGCCCCCCAGCACCAGCAGCCGGCTGTTGATGCCGGCCTGGCGCAGCGCCAGAGCTTCCTCCAGGGTTGCCACGGCGAAATCGCTCACCCCGCTTTGCAGCAACGCCCTGGTCACCGCGACGGCGCCATGGCCATAGGCGTCCGCCTTGACCACGGCCATGACCCGCTGCCGCGGCCGGAGCAGCCCCTGTGCCTGGCGCAAATTGTGCTGCAGAGCGCCAAGGTCAATCTCGGCCCAGGTCGGCCGGCGACACGCATCGGTTAATTCTGCCGCATCAGCCTGCATGACTCATCCCTCTCTCAAGCGCGCATCATATAGCGGCCAAGGCCAGCAGAACGATCGCCGCCGGGTCGCGCACCGTACCAAAAAAACTGCCGTTAATTGACACCGAAATAGCCAGCTGGTAGTGTTCCGCATTGTGCCATAGCTGACCCTGCGCCGCGCAACAAAAAACACCCGGCCACTTGCCGACGGCACCACACAACCCAGAGGGATCACAGATGATTTCGGGACTTTATCTGATCACTGACGACAATCAGGACGGCCAGATTCTCGCCAAGGTGCGGGCGGCCCTCAGTGGTGGCGCCCGGATCGTCCAGTATCGCGCCAAACAGATCCGTTCCGATGAACGCCGGACACTCGCAGGCCAGCTGCGCAGCCTGTGTCACGAACAGGGCGCCCTGCTGATCATCAACGATCTGGTCGAACTGGCACGGGACGTTGATGCCGACGGGGTCCATCTCGGCCAGGGGGATACGCCGGTGTACCAGGCGCGCCAGATGCTCGGCAGCAAAAAACTTATCGGCCTCTCAACCCACAGTGTCGAGGAAGCCCTCAAGGCAGAAGCCCAGGGGGCTGATTATATCGGCATCGGCAGCATCTTTCCAACGGCGAGCAAGCAGGACATCACCCTGGTCGGGATCAAAACCCTGCGCATGGTCCGCAAAGCGGTGCGCATTCCCGTCGTGGCGATCGGCGGCATGACCCCCGATCGTGCTTTCGAGGCGATCGCTGCCGGGGCGAACGCCATCGCCGTGCTGTCCGGCATCATGGCAGACGACAATCCGGCCCGCGCTGCGAAGGAATATGCCCTGCTCTTCAATCGCCAGCAACCCCTGCCCAGAGGGAAGGTTCTGACGGTTGCCGGGTCCGACTCCGGCGGCGGCGCCGGGATCCAGGCCGACATCAAAACCATCACGCTGCTCGGCAGTTTCGCCACCAGCGCCCTGACCGCTCTGACGGCACAGAACACCCAAGGGGTCCATGGCGTGTTCAATGTCGACAGCGGCTTTGTCGTCGAACAGATCAAGGCCGTCCTTGACGATATCGGAACCGACACGGTCAAGACCGGCATGCTCAATAATGCCGCCATCGTCCGCGCCGTTGCCGGGATCCTCGAGCAGCGCGCCCTGCTCGCTGTCATCGATCCGGTCATGATCGCCAAGGGCGGAGCGCCGCTGCTTGATCCCGCTGCGCAGGACAGCCTGCTGTCCCGCCTGCTGCCCCAGGCCTACCTGCTGACGCCGAACCTGCCGGAAGTCGCAGCGCTGACCGGCAGGGAACCACGCAGCATCGAGGAGATGATCGACGCCGGACGCACTCTGCAGATGCTTGGTGCGCGCAATATCCTGATCAAGGGGGGACATCTGCACAACGACGCCAGCGATATTCTGCTGATCGACGAAGAAGAGCACCTGCTCAGTTCTGCCCGCATCGACACGCCCAACACCCACGGCACCGGCTGTACCCTTTCGGCCGCCATTGCCACCTTCCTCGCCCAGGGCTATCCCCTCAGACGAGCCGTCAAGCAGAGCAAAGACTTCATCAGCATCGCCATTGCAAGCGCCCAACAGACCGGACGGGGGCAAGGACCGGTTAATCATTTCCATGCGGCGATGCAGCTCTTGCATGAAAAAGCTCCGATAGATTAGAATACCGGTCAACTACCGTTGATATCATCTTTCAACCAACAGCGCGGCCACGTAACCATGGTGGCAAGCGCTGTTTTTTCGCGCTAAGGACAAGAGAAATGACTCAACTGGAAATGGCTCGCCAGGGGCTGATCAGCGACCTGGTAAAGCAGGCTGCCGGCATTGAACAGATCGAGCCCGAAATCCTGCGGCAGAAGATCGCTGCGGGGACAGCGGTCATCTGTTGCAACACCAGACACGTCAATGGCCGCCCACTGGCCGTCGGTGAGGGGCTGCGTACCAAAACCAACGCCAATATCGGTACCAGCGGTGACGATACCAGCATCGACAAAGAGCTGGAAAAAGCCAAGGTTGCCGCTGCCGCCGGGGCCGACGCGCTGATGGACCTGTCAACCGGGGGGCCGATTGATGAGATCCGTGCGGCGATCATTGCCGAAACCGATCTGTGCATCGGCAGCGTCCCCCTTTACCAGGCCGCCTGCGACGCGGTCCTCCATCAGGGGAAACCGATTGTCGATATGACCGTGGAGGATATTTTCGCCGGGGTGAAAAAACATCTCGACGACGGTGTTGATTTTATCACCGTCCACTGCGGTGTCGTACGTGACACCGTCGCGCGCATGGAACGCGAAGGTCGCCTGCTCGAGGTGGTATCGCGCGGCGGGTCCTTTACCGTGGAATGGATGCTCCACAACAATGCGGAGAATCCCCTTTATGAATACTACGATCGGCTGCTTGAGCTGGTCCGCCCCTACGATGCGGTGCTCTCCCTCGGTGATGGCTTCCGTCCCGGCTGCCTCGCCGATGCGACCGATCGTGCCCAGATCCAGGAACTGATCATCCTTGGCGAGCTGACCCAGCGGGCCCAGGACGCGGGAATCCAGGTGATGATCGAGGGTCCTGGCCATGTCCCCCTGGACCAGATCGAGGCCAACATCAAGCTGCAGAAACGCCTCTGTCATGGCGCCCCCTTCTATGTCCTGGGGCCCCTGGTGACCGATATCGCGCCGGGCTATGATCATATCACCGCCGCCATCGGCGGAACCGTGGCCGGCGCTGCCGGCGCCGATTTCCTCTGCTATGTGACACCAAGCGAACACCTGCGGCTGCCGACCATCGAGGATGTTCATGAAGGGGTGATGGCCGTGCGTATCGCCGCTCACGCGGCGGATATCGTCAAGAAGATCCCCGGCGCCATGGAGAAGGACAACGCCATGGCCCGCTTCCGCAAAAACCTCGACTGGGAAGGACAGTTCTCGGTGGCTATCGATCCGGACAAGGCCCGCCGCCTGCGTGCCGAATCCGGTGTCGACGAAAGCCACGGCGCCTGCACCATGTGCGGTGCTCTGTGTGCCTACAAAGTCATGAACGAGCGCAAGGCAAAACAGGCCGTTTAAAAAAATCATTGCCGTCATCGGTCAAGACCATTACAATTTAACGCTTTCTCTTGTCAGTTTTACCATTTCAACAGGCCGCCGGCGACACCACCGGCGGCCCAGGAGAGCTTGCCGATGTCCGCCAAAAGGATTACCCGCCCACGCCGCAAACCCAAGCTCAAGCTGCGCGGTTTCAACAACCTGACCAAAAGCTTGACCTTCAACATTTACGACGTCTGCTACGCGCAGCGTCCGCAGGCCCGCAAAGAGTATCTGGCCTATATCAACGAAGAGTATAATGCCGAGCGCCTGACCCGTATTCTGTCGGAAGTGTCGGAGATCATCGGTGCCAATATCCTCAATATCTCCAGTCAGGATTACGACCCCATGGGTGCGTCGGTCACCATCCTGATCGCCGAAGAGCCGATCGACCCGAAACCCGAGATCGTCCTGGGGCACCTGGACAAAAGCCACCTGTGCATCCACACCTACCCGGAAACCGACTCCAAATCCGGGGTCTCGACCTTCCGCGTGGATGTCGACGTCTCCACCTGCGGCAAAATCAGTCCGTTAAAGGCACTGAACCACCTGATCGCCTCGTTCGAATCGGATATTGTCCTGATGGACTACAAGGTGCGCGGGTTCACCCGCGACATCAGGGGGAAAAAACATTATATCGACCACCGGATCCACAGCATCCAGCAATATATCCGCAAGGAAATCCGCGATCTTTACCAGTGCGTCGATATCAATATCTACCAGGAGAACATGTTTCACACAAAAATGGTCCTGAGCGATTTTGATCTGAACCAGTACCTGTTCGCGACCACCTTCGATGATCTCTCTGACGAGGAACGGGACAAAATCAAAACCATTATCAAGCAGGAGATGACCGAGATCTTCTATTCAAAAAACATCTACTGACAGGACACCATGCGCGCCAACATCCTTCTTCCCCTGATCTTTCTGGGCATCGGCCTGTTCGGCTGCCAGCCCCCCCGGCTGCAGCCACCCGCCGACCCGCAGCTGCCCTACCCGCCGGCGGCGCCCATGGCGGTGGGTGATATCCTCCACCTGCCAACCGGCTACCCGGTGACGCACGAAACCGTCATCGAGCATGCCCGGCGCGTGCAGGTGGTGTTCGTCGGTGAGACCCACGACAACCCTGCCGCCCATCGCGTTCAGGAAAACATTCTCCGCGATCTCGCCCGCCACAATCCGGGCCAGGTCACCCTCGCCATGGAAATGTTCACCCCGGCCCAGCAGGAGGTTCTCGATCGCTGGAGCGCCAACCAGCTGACGGAAAAAGACTTTCTCCGCGAGGTCAAGTGGTACTCCAGCTGGAGAATCGACTTCGCCCTCTACCGCGACCTGCTCCACCTCTGCCGTGAGCAGGGGATAAAAATCCTGGCCCTCAACGCCGAACCCGAGCTCAAACAGAAGCTCAGCAGCATTCCCATCGACGCTCTGTCTCCGGAAGAACAGGAGCTGTTGCCAGAAATGGATTTCAACGATCCCTATCACGAAAAGATGCTGAACGCCTTTCACGCGGCCCATCCCATGGGTGAGCGGGACGTTGCAGGGTTTCGCCGCGTCCAGGTTCTCTGGGATGAAACCATGGCGGAGAATCTGGCCGGATACCTTGCGGACCAGGGGCCTGACCACCAGGTCATGGTCGTTGCCGGCAGCAACCACATCCGCTTCGGTATCGGCATCCCGCGCCGCATGTTCCGGCGCCTGCCGGCCAGCTACCTGCTCATCGGCACAACGGAAATTGAAGGTCCCGGCACCCTCGATGCGGCGCGGCAGATGGATGTCAATCAACCCGACTATCCCCTGCTGCCCTACCACTTCCACTATCATACGAGCTACGAAACCCTTCCCGTAAGCGGGGTCAAGCTTGGCGTCATCATCCAGCCCGGTGCGGCCGGGGGAGTCCTGATCGAGCGCCTGTTGCCCGGCTCGGCGGCAGAGGAACACGGACTTAAAGCGGGAGATCTGCTGCTGCAGATTGAAGAAGAGATCCTTGCCGAACCCTTTGACCTGATCTATGCCCTGCAGCAACGGCGCAGCGGTGACCGGGTCCGCCTGACCTTCGAACGTGACGGTGAGACGCAAATCCTTGACGTGCTGTTCAGTGAAGAAAACCAGCAGTCCCACGGCATGCGCTAAACCGGCCGCGAACGGCAGAGGGCACAAAAAAGGCAGGAGTTCATGAATCAGCCGATCCATGAGCTCCTGCCTTTTTGTCGATTTCAGTCCGCCGCCATCGGGTAAAAATGCACGGCGCTACGCCATCAGGCGCGGCCGGCGCTGCCGAGCACAGCTTCATTCTTGTGCTTGATCAGCTTGATCAGCTCTTTACGCGCCGCCCCCAGGTATTTACGCGGGTCAAATTCGCCCGGATCGTTGGCGAGATATTCACGGATCTTCGCCGTCACCGCCAGGCGTCCGTCGGAGTCGATATTGATTTTGCACACGGCGCTGGCAGCGGCGCGCCGCAACTGGTCTTCGGAAACACCAACCGCCCCTTCCATTTTGCCGCCATAACGATTGATCAAGGCCACGTATTCCGGCACCACGCTGGAAGCACCATGCAGAACAATCGGGAATCCGGGAATGCGTTTTTCACACTCCTCGAGGATATCGAAGCGCAACGGCGGCGGCTCCTCCCCTTCCTTGATCTTGAACTTGAAGGCCCCATGGCTGGTACCGATGGAAATGGCCAGCGAATCAACCCCGGTCTTGCTGACAAAATCCTCCACTTCGTCGGGTTGGGTATAGGTTGAGTGTTCGGCCACCACCTCATCCTCGATGCCGGCAAGAACCCCCAGTTCCCCCTCGACGGTCACGTCGTAAGCATGGGCGTATTCCACCACTTTACGGGTCAGGGCAACATTCTCTTCGTAGGGCAGATGGGAACCGTCAATCATCACCGAGGAGAATCCCGACTCGATGCAGCTCTTGCAGGTTTCAAAGGTATCGCCATGATCCAGATGCAGAACGATGGGAATCTCCGACCCCATCTCCCGTGCCATCCGCACCGCACCCATCGCCATGTAGCGCAGCATTGTCTCGTTGGCGTAGCTCCGGGCCCCCTTGCTGACCTGCAGAATCACCGGTGACCGGGTTTCCGCACAAGCCGTGATGATTGCCTGGAGCTGCTCGAGATTATTGAAATTATAAGCCGGTATCGCATAACCGCCGGAGACTGCCTGACGGAACAGCTCACGCGAGTTGACCAGCCCCAGGTCCCTGTAACTCACCACATCACCCATTATCAGTCCTCCCTCATTGTTGTTTAAGATCACCAAACACGCTGCAATCACCCGCCAGAGGGCATATCACAGACCTGCTGCCAGGCCACTGCAGCCAGTGCGTACTTTCGCCACGTTGTGTCCGAAGGCCGCGAAACAGTTGCAATACCTGCCCAATTCTTTTAGTATAATCCGGTTTTCCGCACTTCTCAAACAAAGAAATCCACGACAACATGAATGATAACCGCATAACGTCAATTGATATTGCGAAAGGGTCATAGCGGCATGGGTGAGACAAAATCGAATGAATATTTCAGGGACTGGAAAGAGCGCGAAGCGATCGCCGAAATCATGACGCCCCTGATCGGCAAACTCTATCGGGACCACGAGGTCATCTGCACCGTCTTTGACCGTTCCCTGGTCAATCAGTCCACCATCGACATCCTGCGCGCCCATCGTTTTGCCCGGCAGATCATCAACCGGGAAATCTGGGTCAAGGATACCTATCCGATCCTCCAGGTGATGGTCGACATGGACCTGGCTCCCGGCAAGGTTGACCTGGCCAAGCTGGTCCTGCGCTATCAGGAGCAGTCGGGCAAGGATATCCGCACCTTTGTCATGGAACAACTGGCCGCGCTCAATACCGGCAAGGGACACCAGATCAGCGCGCCACGCGATATCGTCCTCTATGGCTTTGGCCGCATCGGCCGCCTGATCGCCCGGATTCTGATTGAGCAGGCCGGCGGTGGCGACAAACTCCGCCTGCGGGCGGCTGTTGTGCGTAAAGGCACGGACGATGACCTGGCCAAACGCGCCAGCCTGCTGCGCCGGGATTCCGTCCACGGCCATTTCAAGGGCACGATCATCATCGATGAAGCAGAGAACGCCATTATTGCCAATGGCAACCTGATCCGCATCATCTACGCCGACGCCCCGGAGAATGTTGACTACACCAGCTATGGCATCAACAACGCCATGATCATCGACAACACCGGAAAATGGCGTGACCGCGAGGGCCTCTCCCGCCATCTCAAGGCGCCGGGAGCATCCCAGGTTCTGCTGACGGCTCCGGGCAAGGGGGATATTCCCAATGTCGTCTACGGTGTCAACAATGAGCTGCTCGACAAGGGGGATACCATCCTCTCTGCCGCCAGCTGTACCACCAATGCCATTGTTCCGGTCCTCAAGGCGGTCAATGATCGCTTCGGTATCGACACCGGTCATGTCGAAACGTGCCACAGCTATACCAATGACCAGAACCTGATCGACAATTATCACAACAAGGAACGCCGCGGCCGCAGTGCTCCGCTGAACATGGTCATTACCGAGACAGGCGCCGCCAAGGCGGTTGCCAAGGCCCTGCCGGAGCTGGCCGGCAAACTCACCGGCAACGCCATCCGCGTACCGACCCCCAATGTCTCGCTGGCGATCCTCAACCTGACCCTGCAGCAGAACACCACGGTCGAAGAACTCAACCTGTACCTGCGCGGCATGTCCCTCGAATCACCGCTGCAGGACCAGATTGACTACACCAACTCACCGGAAGCGGTCTCCAGCGACATGGTCGGCTCCAGCTACGCCGGCATCGTTGACTCCCTGGCCACCATCGTCCAGGGGAACCGTTGTGTCCTTTACGTCTGGTATGACAACGAATACGGCTACAGCCACCAGGTCGTCCGGATTGTCGAGAAGGTGTCCGGTCTCAGCCTGGAACACTGGCCCAAATAATCCAGGACACTGAGGCACCATAAAAAAAGCGGATTTCCTTTTTCAGGAAATCCGCTTTTTAGTTCTTTGCTACTATTGCAGGTCATGTTTTGGCAATGCCTGGCGACAGGCCGCAGCAGCGATGTTACGCTGCTGGCACGCCACTGGCACACCCCGGCAAACGATCAGGCGAAGCGCTTGATGGCCCGCATTTTCTTGCGCAGGCGGCGCTGTGCTTCTTTCTCTTTGCGTTTGCGCTTGATACTTGGCTTTTCGTAAAACTTGCGCTGCTTCATTTCACGAAACAGGCCTTCCTGCTGCAGCTTACGCTTGAGAACCTTGATCGCCTTCTCGACGTTACCATCGATAACAGTGATTTCCACGAACAATCACCCCACTTTCTTATCAGTCTTTACAGATCTGTCTGGTCACTGCAAGAGCTGGAACTTATACTCCCGGAGCCATCACAAGTCAAGGGGATTCCACGGACGGCAACGGGTTTTTTCAGGTAAAGTCCGACCTTGATGCCGCCGTGGGAAAACCGCAACAGCGGCTGGAAGTCGACGCGGCGCATCCGCTGCACCACCTCTGCGGGGCACAGCAGGGCCGTCTGCCAGGCGGCAAAGGGCCCGGCGCAGAGGTCTTCCAGCTCGGCATAGAACCCCTGCAACCGGGCACTTTTGCCTAATCGTGCACCATAGGGGGGGTTGCCGATGAGCAGACCGGTGGGGGACAGCGGTTCCAGCTGCTGGAGCTGCTCACAGCGGATCTCGACCTGGCCCTCCAGGCCCGCAGAGGCGATGTTCTGCCGGGCGGCATCCAGCGCCCGCGGGTTACTGTCGATGCCGAGGATGGGTGCCGGCAGCACATCGCGCGCCTCATCCCGGGCGTTACCAAGCAGTTGCTGCCACAGTCCTTCACGGTACTTCGGCCAGTGCATGAAAGCAAAGCGGCGGCCCTGCCCCGGAGCGCGGTGCAAGGCGATCAGCGCTGCCTCAGTGACAAAGGTCCCCGACCCGGTCATGATATCGATCAGCGGTAGCGTGCCATCATAGCCGCAGGCGAGCAGGGCGGCCGCCGCAAGATTCTCGCGCAACGGCGCCGCACTGCGGGCACGGCGATAGCCGCGCCGATGCAGATGTTCGCCGGAGCTGTCAAGCGACACATCGACCCGGTCCTCTTCAAGGCGCAGCAGAACCGTCTGGCACACCGCGCCCTGCCCTGGTGCAGCGCCCAGGGCCCTGGCAATCGCCTCCTGGCAGACCTCCGCAATCCGGCCGCTGTGGGACAGGCGCGAGCGGTGACTGACGACCCGCACATCACAGGCGTCACCGGGCTTGATGTAGCGGCCCCAGGGGAGCCGGACGAGGCGCTGGTAAAGAGAAGGAAAATCCCGTGCGGTCAGCCGGCCGAGGCGGACGAGCACCCGCGATGCGGTCCGCAAGGACAGGTTGGCAAGGTAAAGCTCACGCAGTCCCCCGGAAAATGCGATGCCGCCATGTATCTGTTCCTGTGGCACCAGGCCCAGCTGGATCATCTCCCGGACACAGAGGTCTTCCAGTCCCGGCGGGGTCACGGCAAAGTACTCGCGGATGGTATCTTTCATTGGTCTTCTCCCTGCGGCACAGTAACAGAATAGCCGCAAGGGATGAAGCCCGTAAGCGCTGCCTGCGCCATCATGCCACACAAAGAAAACAGGGCCTGTTCAAATATTGGATTGTTCTTAGACAAAAAAAGGCCTAGAATGACCCCCTTCAACATAGTATCATCCGCTCGGCCGGCCAACGCCGGCGTGCGGAGCGTGAGCGGATCCGCCCGGGACAGGGCAGATCCGGCATTTCATCCTGAGAAAAACAGGCAATCAACGCATTCTGCGTGACACGGGGATAGTCCACCAATGAATTTTCAGAGTTATCTTAAGCCCGGGCAACAGCTCCTTCTTCAGGTCCAGCGTGAAGCGTCCGAAGGTCTAAGGACCGAGCTGATGATCGTCTCGATCGTGTCTCTTGATGGCAACCGCCTGACCCTGACCATGCCTTATGGTTCCGACGCCATCGACCGTTACGCCTTCAAAACGGACAGCTCCTTCGACATCACCACAGAGGCCATGGGGATGGGGGTTCAGGTCACCGGCCATTTTGAGAAAAAGATCAGCGCCAGTCGCTTTGCGCTGCTGCTCGAATCCGATCTGCGCCTGTACCAGCGGCGTATCAGCCCGCGTCTTGACTGCAAGCTTGGTGTTCGCTTCAGTCGTGCCGCCAAATCATTGAGTACCATGCGGGAGATCTGGGAAAAAAACCTCCAGGTCCTCTACCGTTCCGATGCCCCCGCTCAGCTTGAAGGTTTCAATGCGTGCCAGGTCAACATCAGCAACGGCGGCATCCGCTTTGTCATCAAGCCACCGGCTAACCAGGGCGACCTGTGCCTGATTCTGGTCGATCTGGAAGATGGCAAGCCACCGGTCTGTGCGATCGCCGAAATCGTCTGGACCTGTGTGCTCAACGATCAGGCGGTAACGGCGGGCATGCGCTTTATCAACATTCTCAGCGACGATCAAAAACGGATCAGCGCCTTTGTCGAGAAATGACCCGCAACGCCACTCCCGACAACGAGAAACTGGCAACAGCCGCCTGATCGCGACCCGGCAAGAGCATCAGGCACAATTGGCGGCAGCGCAGGACAATCAACCGAACCGCACCAGCTGACCTGTGACGGAATCCTTGCCCGTCCGCGCTTCTACATCCCAGACCACCACTGACAACCGGCCAGCAACCAGGCATCCTTGCATAGCATGATGTGAAACTTTTTATTTGAAAAAGGACTTACCATGGGTTTTCTTTCCCCCTCTACCAGTATCTGTTATTTTCAAGTCAGCGGCACCCAGGGCGACGACGCAAAGGATGCGCAGATCCGCCAGCAGCTGGCGGAAGAAGGGTTCCGCTCCATTGAATCCTCTGCCGAGGAACTGGCCACCGGCTGGGTCGAATTTGGTGATGAAGAGAGCAGTGCGTTTGCCACACCACAGAGCTGCTGGCGGGAGCACTATCTCTGCTTCAGCCTGCGCCAGGACCGCCGCCGGGTGCCGGCGGCGCTGCTGAAGCGTCATTTCCAGCGTCTCTGTGATCAGTTCCTCGCCAACCAGCCGACCTATAACCGGGTCCCCAAGACCCAGCGGGAACAACTCCGCGACCAGGCCCGTGACGTCCTCCTCGCCCGGACGCTCCCTTCTCCCAGCGTTGCCCAGGTTGTCTGGGACACCAAAAATCACCTGGTTCGCTTCTGTTCCCTCGGCAAAAGCACGCTGGACAGCTTCCAGGGACTCTTTCACCAGACCTTTCCCGGCCTGCGCCTGCAACTGCTGCCGCCCCTGGGACGGGCAGCGCAGGTACTCCCCGAGAAACACCAGGCAGCCCTGCAACGGACCAACCAGGCACAGACCGACAGCACCCTTGAACAGATTGAGGCCAACCGCTGGCTGGGCACGGAATTTCTGCTGTGGTTGTGTTACCGGACACTCAACTCCGACTCCCGCTACAGCGTCTCGGTCAGCGGGCCGCTGCTTGAGGGGCAGCCCTTCACCGCCTTTCTTGACAACCGGCTGGTGCTGGTTGGCGGCGGCCAGGAAGGCCTGCAGAAAATTGTTGTTGCCGGTCCCCAGGATCAGTTCCTCGAGGTCAAAACCGCACTGGGGCAGGGAAAACAGATCGAAGAAGCCACCCTCCACCTGCAGCAGGATGAAGACCACGCCTGGAAACTCACCCTGAAGGGAGAACGCTTTTCCTTCGGCAATTTTCTCACGCCGATGATCCGGCCGGAGACAGGACCCGACGCCGATCTCCAGGCCGAAGCGGAAGCCGCCTTCCTGACCAAAATCGCTGCCGTTGAGGAAGGGGAGCAGATGTTCAACAGTCTGTTGAAAGCGTTTCTCGAACTGCGTCTTGGCGACAACTGGGCAACGCAACTGGAAACCATCGACACCTGGGTCAGGCACTAGCGCAAGGTTGCTCTTTCAGAACAGTCTGCTAGGATAAACATCTAAGGCTGGTGCTGCTGCTGAGGAGACCATGAATTTTCGTACCAAGCTGCTGATTCTGCTGCTGACCATCACCCTGCTCCCCCTGGGGCTGAGTTTTCTTTCGCAGCGCAGCCTGGTCGTCCACTTTGGCAACAAGCTGGCAGACGACACCCACGCCCTGCTCAACAGCAACGCCGTCAACATGCTGCACCTGCTGGTGGACGATTACGGGCGCATCCTGCGACGCGACGATGCGATGGCCCGCTTCGCCCTCAAGGCCCAGGCCGAAGCGGCCGTACGGCTCCTCTCCGCAACGCCCCTGCCGACCGGGCAATCGATCTTTCTCGCCGACGACTTCGATGACCCGCTGCGACAACCCGCTGATCTGTCACCATCGGAACGCCATCTGCGCGTTGACGCAGATGGCACCCTCACTCCCATGCAGGTGTCCTGGAGTGAGCAGGTTTTCTTCCTCGCGCGGGGGACCGAGCAGGAGGCGGTGGCAGAGCAGCTGCAGCGTCTCGGGGGGATGGCGGATGTCTACCGTACCCTCCAGCAGATCAACCCGGCACTCTTTCTCTGGCAGTACACAGCGCTGGAAAGCGGTATTCATTCGAGTTATCCCGGCAAGGGGGGATATCCGGCCAGCTATGATCCACGCCAGCGCCAGTGGTACACCGATGCCGTCGCCAACGAGAGGCCGGTGCAGAGGATTCTCACCGACCTGACCACCGGGACCCTGATCCTCACCCTGTCACAACCGATCTATGCTCCAAACGGCGAACTTTACGGCGTCACTGCCGTGGATATCGATTACCGACAGCTGTTCCACGACTGGAATATCCCGCATGAGTGGGCCGACGTCACCAACAGCATGGTGCTGCGCTTTGACCAGGAGAGTGAGGATGCCACCCGGCAACTGGAAGTCCTGCTGGAGAATAATCTGGACAACGCGTCGCGGCACTGGTCGCTGCCGGTCGAACGCGAATATATCGATCTGACAGACCCACAACTGGAGGTCATCGCTGAAGATTTGCGTCAGGGCATTTCGGCGGTGAGAAAAATCACCTATCAGGGAGAGGAGACCCTCTGGGCCTATGGCTCGAGATATCTCGACGCCCCTTTCCCGCTGGTTATCCTCCCCTACCAGAGAATCATTGCACCGGCCGCGCAGGCACAACAATCCGTCAACCAGCAGATTGCCCTGGGACTGTCGTTCAGCGCCCTGCTCACCGTCATCGTGCTGCTGGTCGTCATCGTTGTGGCCCTGCGCACTGCACGCCGCGTCACCGATCCGATCACCCAGCTGGCAACGGCGGCGGAGCAGCTGTCCCAGGGGCATTTTGATGCCCGGGTTGACATCCGCACCGGCGACGAGCTGGAACATCTTGGTGAGGTCTTCAATGGTCTCGGCTGTCGCCTCGAGGAACGCAAACAGATGCTCCAGTCCCTCGCCCTGGCCAAGGAGATCCAGCAGCAACTGCTGCCGCTGAAAACCCCTGAGCGCGTCAACTTCGAACTCGCCGGGGCAAGTATCTACTGTGATGAAACCGGCGGAGATTACTACGATTTTATCCCGCTGGGGGCAGCCGGAGGACAACCTCTCGGCCTCGTCGTCGGAGATGTGTCAGGGCATGGCATCGGGGCCGCACTGGTCATGGCAACAACCCGCGGCATGCTGCATGCACTGGCCGAGCACTACACGACCAGTCTGCCGCAACTCTGCGCGGAAATTAACCGCCACCTCAGCCACGCCATTGCCGATTCCAGCTTTATGACCCTGTTCTTCGGGCATCTCAACCCGGAGCAGCGCACTCTCGACTGGGTCTCGGCCGGCCAGGCCCCCCTGTTTCTCTACCGCCGTGGTGGCGGGGTCGAACAGCTGCACAGTTCAGGCATTCCCCTGGGCATCCTTGCCTCTGCGGACTACGATCTCGAAGAGACCATCCATTTCAAACCCGGAGACATTCTTCTGGTTGGCACCGATGGGCTGTGGGAGACGCAGAACGGTGCCGGCGAGATGTTCGGAACCGAGCGCCTGTGCCGGATCCTCACGGAGCACAGTACGGCACCGGTCAGCCAGATAACCGCCGAGATTTTCACCGAACTGGATCGCTTCCGCGGCGAACACCCCTTTACCGACGACCTCACCCTGATGCTGGTCAAGGCCCGCTAGGGTCAACTGCGGGTTCGCTACCGGACACTGATTCCCTCATCCAGGCGTTATCACTGAAACCTATCAGCAAATTTCATGAGTGAGCTGGATTGTCGGCCAATAGTGATGACCTGGACCGGGTGACGGCCCTGGTGGATCAGCTTTTCACACTGCTGGAAAAAGCAGACAGGATTTAACCAGATGGCGGCACCGGATAAAAAACGCGAGTTTAAAAGTCGAACCTGGCACTGGGCCGAAAAACTGGGCGTTGAAATGGTATGGCTTGATATGCGCCCGATGCGTAATAAGTGGGCCTCCTGCTCCGCCAACGGATACCTCAACTTCAGCACGGATCTACTCGGACTCAGGAAAGAGTTGTGGGACTACGTCATCGTTCATGAGCTGCTCCACTTTTTTGTCCCAGACCATGGAAAACTCTGGAAAAGCCTGATGCGGGCCCACCTGGGTGAGTATGAGACCTATGAAACCGAGTTAAAGAAAATTGCGCAACACAATGCGCCGCAGGGGGCGCGCCAAAAGGCGGCGCGCTGCTGAGCTTGTTTTCCCGGGGTCAAACCAGGCGAAGGGTCTGGAATCATGAGAGAATGTACTAAAACACCATTTACGGCATGCTCTCTGGTGAAGGACGTCCCTTAAATATCGGCAGATTGAGCTGGGCCGACCGCGGCGACGGGCCTGTTACAGGCCCCTCCACCCTTTATACAGGTGGGGAGCCAAAGCAAAATCATACAAATTTTCCAGGACCACATAATGCTTATGCTCCTCGTCAGCAATCTTGAGCAGTAGCTTCTTTGTCGCCGGTTCTTTTTCACTGGCTGCAGCCTCTCCATACAACCGG
>JAWOIX010000050.1:0-6170 GCA_046484405.1 Pelovirga sp. | reverse complement strand
TTGGCGGAGGGGGTGGGATTCGAACCCACGGTAGCTTGCGCTACAACAGATTTCGAGTCTGTCACCTTCGACCTCTCGGACACCCCTCCAGAGTGTCGCTTTAATGCTCTTTTCTATCTTTTTTCTGCGCTCTGAGGCGCCGGAAAAACGCGCTGAGCTGATCACTGCACTGCTGCTGCAGGATCCCCTCTTTCACCTCGACACGATGATTGAAACGCTCATCGACGGCGAAATTGTAAATCGAGCCTGCGGCGCCGGCGCGTGGATCGCGGCAGCCGAAAACCAGTTGCGGTATCCGTGCCAGGATGATCGCGCCCATGCACATGACACAGGGTTCCAGGGTGACGTAGAGGGTACAGTCGACCAGGCGCCAGGAATCGAGCTGCGCCGCCGCCTGCCGGATGGCGATCATCTCGGCGTGGGTGGTCGGATCGTTACTGCTTTCCCGCAGGTTGTGGCCGCGACCGACGATCCGGTCATTGCACACCACCACTGCGCCAACCGGCACCTCGTCGAGATCTTCCGCCAGGCAGGCCTCAGCAAAGGCCTGCTGCATAAAGTAGTGATCGCGGTCGGTCGTTGTCAACATGCGCCGTTATCTGCTTGCAAACATCACAGCCGCGCAGAAAGTGTGCTTCTGGCTGGTCAGTGCTTCTATCACGAATACACGCCGGATTCAAGAATAATGACGCCCTCACAGCATCCGCTGCGGCCAGTCGGTGCAGATGAAGGTCGCCCCGGCGTCGCGGAAGTACGCCATCCGCTGCGGCTCGTTGACCGTCCAGGTATTGACCCTAAGGCCCGCATCGCGCAGCTGCGCAATCAGGGCGGCGTCGGTGATCTCCTGGGCCGGATGATAGGCTGCCACCTGGAGCTGCGCCAGGTAATCGAGAAGATCGCGTGGATGCTGCCGCTCAACCAGGGCCGCGGTAGCCAGGGTGGGATGCAACTGCCTGATCAGGCGCAGATCATCATGGACAAAACTGGAGAGCAGGACCAGGTCCTCACATTGTGCCCGGGCCAGTTCCGCCAGCAACACCTCGATGCGGCGCCGCGCCCGGGGCGCCGGCAGCTCCCCTTTCAGCTCGAGATTGACGGGAAAATTGTGGGCACGACAATCGTCGAGGGCGGCCCGCAGGGTGGGAATTTTTTGATCAGCGACCCGGCTGGCGTGGTCCCGGTCAAACTCGCCGCTGGCAACAGTGCCAAACGGATCAGCATCCAGAAACCAGGAGCCCGCATCAAGCAGCTGCAGTTCATCGCTGCGAAAATCGCTCAAGGGAGCATTGCGGCGTCCGGCAAAAGCGGCACAGCGGGCGCTGTCGGTGGTGCGTCCGAGGGTCCGGTCATGAAACAGCACGAGTTGCTCATCGACGGTCATCTGCACGTCGGTTTCCCACAGGGCCGCGCCGCAGCTGCGGGCCAGCTCCAGTGCCAGCAGGGTATTCTCCGGCGCGATGGAGCGGGCACCGCGATGGGCACAGACGTACCCTGTTGCAGGCAGGTGTGCAAAGAAGTCGGCCATGATCAGTGTCCGGCTGCAGGGTTGTTGATAAAGCGGCTCTGCGTCGGCAGTGGAGTCATCCGGTGCCACATCATGGATCCCCTTGCCCGCCCCGCTGAACCGCGACCGTCCCGCGCCATGGGCTGATTCCTCACGCCGTCGGCCTGGTCATGCTCGCCGGATCCAGGAGCCGGTCGAGTACCTCCTCCGCGACACCATCCTCCAGGGCCAGCTCCCGCAGGGTCCGACCGGTCCGGTGCGCGACCTTGGCGAGATCGGCAGAGCGGTCATAGCCAATCTCGGGCACCAGGGCGGTCACCAGCGCAAGGCTCTGCTCAAGCAGCGCCGCGCAGCGCTGCTCATCCGCCTCCAGGCCGACCAGGCACTTTTCATCAAAGGCACGGATCGCGCGGCTGAGCAGTTCAATGCTCTGCAGGGTGTTGTGGGCGATGACCGGCATCATGACATTCAGTTCGAAATTCCCGGACAGGCCGCCGAGGGAAACGGTGGCATCATTGCCGATCACCTGGGCGCAGACCTGCATCAGGGATTCGGCCATCACCGGGTTGATCTTCCCCGGCATGATCGAGCTGCCCGGCTGGACCGCGGGCAGAATCAGCTCGCCGATGCCGCAGCGCGGACCACTTGCCAGAAAGCGGATATCGTTGGCGATTTTGAACAGGCTTACGGCACAGTCCTTCAGGCTGCTGCTGGTCGCGACCAGGGCATCCTTGGCCCCCTGGGCCTCAAAGTGATTCCGCGCCTCACGAAAAGGCAGTCGGGTTTCCCGAGCGATGGACGCGATCGTTGTGGCGGCGAAGGTTGGATGGGTGTTGATACCGGTCCCCACCGCGGTCCCGCCGAGGGGGAGTTCATAGAGGCCGCTGGAGTTGACGGCCAGGCGCTCCTGGGCGAGTTCCACCTGGCGGGCATAACCGGAGAACACCTGCCCGAGACGGATCGGGGTGGCATCCTGCAGATGGGTCCGGCCGATTTTCAGAATATCCTGGAACAGCTCGGCCTTGTCGTTCATGTGTTGCAGCAGCTGGTCGAGAGCGGGCAGGAGCTTCTGATGGAGTTCTTCTGCACAGGCAATATGAATGGCACTGGGAAACACATCGTTGCTCGACTGGCCGAGGTTGACCTGGTCATTGGGGTGCACCGTCTTGTCGCCAATCTGCATGCCGAGCAGCTGTGCCGCGCGGTTGGCAATCACCTCATTGACGTTCATGTTGCTGCTGGTCCCCGAGCCGGTCTGAAAGATGTCCACGGGAAACTGATCGCGCAGCTCGCCGGCGGCAATCTCGGCAGCGGCATCGCGGATCGCCGCGGCGACCTCCTGCGGCAGCAGGCCAAGAGCGTGATTGGTGGTCGCCGCATGTTTCTTGATCAGCCCCAGGGCGCGCAGCAGAGAGGGAGGAAGGGGTAGTCCCGAGATCGGGAAGTTATTGATCGCACGGGCGGTTTGCGGGCCGTAAAGGGCGGTTGCAGGGACTTGCATCTCCCCCAGGGAATCCTTCTCCGTTCGAAAGTTCGTCATGGCGGTATCCTTTCGCGCAAAACAGCGGATGTGTTTTCATACTACCAAAGAATAGCCGACCCGGCGCAACTGTCAAAGGAGCTTTTCTTCATTCGGGGCATCGGCTATGATGCCCGCCATGGAAACCCTGGCACTCTTACTGATTCTCTTCTCCGCCCTGATGCACGCCCTCTGGAACCTGATGGTCAAGAAGAGCCGCGACAAGACAATCTTTATCTGGTGGATGTTTCTCTGCTCCTGGCTGCTGATGAACCTGCTGGTGCTGGCATTCGACCTGTTTCCGGTGCTCAGCCGACCGCTGGTTCTGCTCGCGGCGTCGGCGGCCTGCTGTTTTGTCCTCTATCACTGGCTCGGCGGTTTTGCCTATCGCCAGGGGGACCTGTCGGTGACCTACCCTCTGGCCCAGACGGCGATGTTCTATGTCCCGATCTGGGGGGTGCTTTTTCTCGGTGAAAAATTAAGCGGCGTCGGCGTAGCAGGGATCATCCTTATCGCCCTGGGAGCCTACTGCATCCAGTTGCGCGGCCTTGGGCTGCGTGATTTTATCCGCCCCTTTGGTCAGATCGCCAATCCCTCCGTCCAGGCGGCGCTGCTCGCCGGGCTGGTCTACTCCATCGGCGTCATCATCGACAAGGCCGGCGTGGACGGCTACTCCCCGTTCGGCTTTACCTACGTCCTGGTCTTCTTCATGCTCATTTATATGTCGCTGAACCTATTGCGTCCGCGCTACCGCGGGCGGATCCTGCGCGGCCGGCAGGAAAATCCCCATCTGCTGATCTGGGCCGGTCCGGTGATTATGGCCTCTTTTCTGTCCTTCCGCTACGGACTGCAGCTGGCCCCGGTCAGTTACGCGGTCCCGGTGCGGCAGGTCAGCCTGCTCATCGGCGTGCTGATCGGCCTGGTCTTTCTCGGGGAGTCGTTCGGCCGCATTCGCCTGACCTCCGCCAGCCTGATCCTTGCCGGAGTGTTCTGCGTCTGGCACGGGTGAAACGGCACAGACCTCCGGCAGACACCCCGGTTACCGCGGCAGGCACTCAACTCCCGATTCTGCCGCGATGCTGCGGACTGAGGCAAAAAGGAATCTGATCATGAAAAACATCGCCAATTTTCTGTTTGAGGTAGGGATGCTCAAGCGCACGCCGCGGACCGGTTTCCAGTTTCTCGGTTCAGGGGCACAGTCGGTGGCCGAACACAGCTTTCGCGTGGCGATGATCGGTTATGCCCTGGCGCAGCTAGATGGTCGCGCTGACGTGGCGCGGGTGCTGCAGCTCTGTCTCTTCCACGACATCCCCGAGGCGCGTACCGGCGACCTGAACTACGTCAACAAAAAGTATGTCAAGGTCGATGAGGAGAAGGCGGTGGACGATCTGGCCAGCCTGCTCCCCTTCGGTGACGACTACCGCGAGACCCTGCGGGAATTTGCCGCGCGGCAGAGCTACGAATCACAGCTGGCCCATGACGCCGATCAGCTCGAGATGGTGCTCTCCCTCAAGGAACACAAGGACCTTGGCAACCGCTATGCCGACGAGTGGTATCCCTTCTCGCGCCTGCGCTTGAAAACCGCGATCGCCAAACAGCTGGCGGAGACAATCTGGGAGACCGATTCATCCAAGTGGTGGTTCGACGACGATCACCAGTGGTGGGTCAACGGACGCCATGAATGACCGGGTGGGGAAGAAACAGCGCAGCAACAGAACGACCTGCAGCCATACTCGGTACCGCTGCACATCCGCCTGATCCGGCGCGCTGTGTCACAATTGCCCGCACTTCACCACCATGCCGAGCCTTGACCCACGGCGCACGAAAGTGGTATTGACTTTGTCCCTGCGACAGGAACTGGCACAAGGAGAGGAACAATGCTGGACATCAGATATCTTCGGGAAAATTTTGCCGCGGCACAAACGGCCCTGGCGCGCCGGGGCGGAGCCATCGACCTGTCCGCGTTCTCTTCCCTCGATCAGCAGCGCCGTGACCTGCTTGGCGAGTCGGAAGGACTCAAGGCGGAAAAGAACCGGGTGTCCGAGATCATCGGGCGGACGCAAGACAAAAGCCAGGTGCAAAGTGAAATCGCCCGGATGAAGGAGGTCTCCGGCCGCATCAAGGATCTCGACGAGACCCTGAAAACGGTCGAGGAGCAGCTCAATGAACTGCTGATGGGTGTCCCCAACCTCCCCCACGAACTGGCACCGACGGGAGCCTCCGAGGAGGACAATGTCGTGGTGCGCAGCTGGGGTACGCTGCCGGAATTTTCTTTTGAGCCGAAGAGCCACTGGGATATCGGCGAGGACCTCGGGATTCTCGATTTCGAACGGGCGGGAAAGATCTCCGGGGCACGCTTCTGTCTCTCCTGCGGCGCCGGTGCGCGGCTCGAACGGGCGCTGATCAATTTCATGCTTGATCTGCATACCGAGCAGCACGGCTACACCGAAACCCTGCCGCCGTTTCTGGTGAATCGCGCCTCGATGACCGGAACCGGCCAGCTGCCAAAGTTCGAAAGCGATCTGTTCCGCACCGCCGAGGTCGACCTGTTCCTTATCCCCACGGCGGAAGTACCGGTGACCAACATCCATCGCGATGAAATCCTCAGCGACAAACAGCTGCCGCTCTGCTATACCGCCTACACCCCCTGCTTCCGCAAGGAGGCCGGCTCGCATGGACGCGATACCAGGGGCCTGATCCGCCAGCACCAGTTCAACAAGGTCGAGCTGGTCAAATTCACCCGCCCGGAAGACTCCGACGCCGAGCTGGAGACCCTGCTGCAGAATGCCGAAAAGGTACTGCAGTTGCTGCAGTTGCCGTACCGGGTCGTTGACCTGTGCAGTGGCGATATCGGCTTTTCCGCGGCACGCACGTTTGACCTCGAGGTCTGGCTCCCCGGCCAGGCGTGCTACCGGGAAATTTCCTCCTGCTCCAACTTCCGCGACTTCCAGGCGCGCCGTGCGGCGATCCGTTTCCGCCGCGAAGGCGCGAAAAAGCCGGAACTGGTCCATACCCTCAACGGTTCGGGGCTGGCCGTCGGACGAACGCTGGTCGCGATTCTCGAAAACTATCAACAAGAGGACGGCTCCGTGATCATACCGGAGGCCCTGATTCCCTACATGGGTGGGCTGAAGCAAATCACCCGGC
>JAWOIX010000006.1:0-5022 GCA_046484405.1 Pelovirga sp. | reverse complement strand
ATATTGCCGGGGGAAAATACTGTTAACCCCAGGGCCGGGGCAATTTCCTTATTTCCTGCACAATGGTGGGCGGCTGACGCCGGGTCATAGCTGCTAAAGCAGCTGTCAGGCCGCTTGTGTGGCCGTCAACGACTTCGTCGTGTCAGGGCGCTATCGCGCCCGTCATTGGTTACAGGCTGTCCGTGGTCCGTTGTCCGTTGCGAAAACCTGTCAGCTGCTATCGCGGCGTCAACGGCTTAAGCGTCCTTTGCAGTTATGACGTCTGGGTTCTGACTCCTGGATTCTTCCGTCTGTCTTCTGCTTTCCCTCTCCGTCTCAGCTTCTCTTGCGGCTCTGCGTTAAAGTCTTTCGCCTTTCATTCTGTATTCTGGGTTCTGTCTCCTGTCTCCTGCCCCCTAGGCACACTCCGAATAGCCGCAGGCGCGGCACACACAGCAGCCACCTTCATGTTCCACCGGGCCACCGCAGTCGGGACAGGCGCCGCCGCTGTCGATGTGGCCGTCGATCTTGTCCTCGTCGCTGAACATGTGGAGCTGGATCGCCTTGGCGACGGCGTCGGCACAGGAGGTAATCCGGTTATTGCCGAAACCGCTCGGCTTGTGACAGGTAATGCCGATCAACTGTTTGACGGTCTGCCGCGCCTGAACGCCGCTGCGCCAGGCGAGAGAGACGAGGCGGCCGATGGCCTCACACTGCGACGCGGCACAGCCCCCCGCCTTGCCCATGGTGGTGAAGAGTTCAAAGAGTCCCTTCTCATCCTGGTTGATGGTGATGTAAAGGGGGCCGCAGCCGGTTTCCATCTGGTAGGTCGCACCGCTCAGGGCGCGCGGCCGCTCGCGTTTGCGCAACCCCTTGCGGCTCTCCATCGGGATGCTGTCTTCCGGGGCACTTTTTTCCGTCTCGCTGGTCTCCTTGCCGGCGACGGACAGGACCTGCATCGAGCGTGACCCGTCGCGATAGATGGTCACCCCTTTGCAACCCTTCTGGTAGGCGAGGCGATAGACAGTCGAGACATCCTCACGGGTCGCATTGTGGCAGAAGTTGACGGTTTTCGAGACGGCATTGTCCGTGTGCTTCTGGAATGCCGCCTGCATCTGAACATGGTCCTCCGGAGTAATGTCATGGGCGGTGACAAAGATCCTGCGGATATCCGCCGGGATGCGTTCGATTTCCTGGACCGAACCCTTTTCGGCGATCTCCTGCATCAGCTCCTCGGAATAGAAGCCACGTTCCCGGGCGATGCGGGCGAACTGCGGGTGCACTTCGAGGAGCTTGTTGTTGTCCATCACCTGGCGCACGTAAGAGACGGCAAAGAGGGGTTCCACACCGCTTGAACAGTTGGCGATGATGGAGATGGTGCCCGTCGGGGCGATGGTGGTGCAGGTGGCGTTGCGCATCGGTACGCCGTCGGGCCGGTCAAAGATGCTGCCGGTGAAGTTGGGAAAGACGCCCCGCTGCGCCGCCAGCCGGCTTGACTGCTGATGCGCCTGCTCATTGATGAAATGCATCAGTTTTTCCCCCAGGGCCACCGCATCACTGCTGTTGTAAGGAATCCCGAGGAGGATCAGCAGGTCGGCCCAGCCCATCACCCCAAGGCCGATCTTGCGATTGGCGCGGGTCATTTCGTCAATTTCCGGCAGCGGGTAGACGTTGGCCTCGATGACGTTGTCAAGAAAACGGACGGCCAGGCAGACAACTTCCTTGAGTTTGTCCCAGTCGATCCGCCCGTTGCTGATCATCCGCGCGAGGTTGATGGAACCAAGGTTGCACGACTCGTAGGGGAGCAGGGGCTGTTCGCCGCAGGGATTGGTGCTTTCAATTTCGCCGATCAGCGGGGTCGGGTTGTCGCGATTGAGGCGGTCGAGAAAGACAATCCCAGGCTCGCCGTTGTTCCAGGCCATATCGACGATCTGGTTGAACACCTTGGTGGCGTTGAGCTGCTTGACCTGGGCACCGGTACGCGGATTGATCAGATGATAGTCGTCGCCGGCCTCCACGGCTTCCATGAAGGCCTCGGTGATACCGACGGAGATGTTGAAATTGGTCAGCACCGACGGATCCCGCTTGGCCATGATGAAGTCCATGATGTCGGGGTGATCGACCCGCAGGATTGCCATGTTGGCGCCGCGCCGCGTTCCCCCCTGCTTGATCGTCTCGGTGGCGGCATCAAACACCTGCATGAAGGAGATGGGTCCGGAGGAGACGCCGCTGGTCGAGCGGACCTCGTCGTTGGCCGGCCGGATGCGCGAGAAGGAGAAGCCGGTACCGCCGCCGCTTTTGTGGATCAGGGCGGTGTTCTTGATGGCGTCGAAGATGCTTTCCATGGAGTCGCCGACGGGCAGGACAAAGCAGGCCGACAGCTGCCCGAGGGGGCGCCCCGCGTTCATCAGGGTGGGGGAGTTGGGGAGAAAGTCGAGCTCCGCCATCATCCGGTAACAGGCATCTTCGAATGCGCTGCGCTCGGCGCCTTCGGGTTCTACCGCGGCAATGGTGTGCGCGACCCGGCGGAACAGTTCTTCTGCTGTTTCCGTCGCCTTGCCCGTCGCGTCACGGATGAAATAACGTTTGCGCAGGACGGTCAGGGCGTTGCTCGAAAGATTCGGTGTCGTTGCAGCTTGTGCGCTTGTCATGGTTGTAAAAGACCTTTCATGCCGGTTGGAAAGCCGTGCGCGAGGGCAGCGGTGCGCGTGCCGTGGCGAGGCATTCATAAGATGAATATGTACAATGTGTTTTTCGCGTCGGCGAAAATCACAGGGGTGTCTGGTGATCCGGGTGAAACAGGGTAAGAGTCGTGATGCCGCTCCAGAAACCGTTGCGGCAAGGACAGTGCCTGGCCACCGGTCAACACCATATCTATGGTTTGACGCACTTTAACTGACTATATATTGTGTTTCAAGGACTAATTCCAGAATCCAGAATCAAGGAGACAGGAGACAGAATTAAAATCTTACAAGCTTTAACGCAGAGGCGCAGGAGAAGCTGAGGCGGAGAGGGAAAAGCAGAAGACAGACGTTAGAACCCAGGAGTCAGATCCCAGGAGTCTGAACTGCAAAGGACAGATAACCATGACGGGCGCGTTAGCGCCCTGACACGGCGTAAGCCGTTGACGCCGCGCAAGCGGCTGACCGCCTTTAACAACGGACCACGGACAACGGACCGCCTTTAACCAATGACGGGCGCGTTAGCGCCCTGACACGGCGTAGCCGTTGACGCCGCGCAAGCGGCTGACCGCCATTAACCAATGACAGCTGCGCAGCAGCTTGACACGGCGCAGCCGTCATTCAGAATGGCTTTTTACCGCAGATTGACTTGTCGCTGGGAGGAATTTTGCGTATCCTGCCAAAAAGGCAGATCTTTTTTCGCGTTGATCCCCACGAGATACCCATGTCCCTGACATCTCCAATCTACCTCGATAACGCTGCAACCAGTCACCCCAAGCCCGAGGCGGTTTACCGGGCGGTCGATGCCGCCCTGCGGCAGGGAGGGAGTGCCGGTCGCGGCAGTCATCAGCAGGGTCTCTCGGCTGAACGGATCCTGTTCTCCACACGCGAAGCGCTGGCGCGCCTTTTCAACGCTCCCACCTCGGCGGGTTTTATCTTTACCCAGAACGCGACCCACGCCCTCAACCAGGCGCTCTTCGGTCTGCTCGTGCCGGGGGACCGGGTGGTCACCACCAGTGTCGAACACAATGCCGTGATCAGGCCCCTGCGGGCCCTTGCCGACACCGGTGTCGAGGTGGTCAAGGTTGCCGCCGACGGGCGCACCGGCCAGGTCTGTCATGCCGCGCTACAGGCGGCCTGCAATGCAGCGCCGACGCGCCTGCTGGTGATCAACCATGCCTCCAACGTATTCGGTTCACTGCAGTGTCTTGACGGTCTTGGCGCCTGGTGCCGGCACCGGGGGATCCTGCTGCTTGTCGACGGCTCGCAGACCGCCGGCCTGGTTCCCATCGACCTGCAACAGCTGCAGATCGACCTGTTCGCCGCCCCCGGGCACAAAGGGCTGCTTGGACCCCAGGGGACCGGCTTTCTCTACCTGCGCGAAGGGATCACACTGCGCCCGTTGATATATGGCGGTACCGGCGCCAATTCCCACTCCGACCGGCAGCCGGAGCTGCTGCCTGAACGGCTTGAGAGCGGGACCTTCAATATTCCCGGGCTGGCGGGTCTTCATGCCGGTCTCAGCTTCCTTCTCGAAACCGGTGTTGCCGAGATCCAGGCCCACGAGGCGCACCTGGCCGGACGGATCATCGCCGGACTCGGTGCCATTGCCGGGGTCACCGTGCATGGCCCGCCGGCGGGCACTCCGCGCACCGCTGTCGTCTCCTTTACCCTGGCGCAACAGGATCCGGCAGCGGTTGGCTTCTACCTCGACCGCCAGCAGATCGCCGTGCGCACCGGGCTGCACTGCTCGCCCGACAGTCACCGGACCTTCGGAACCTACCCGGCCGGGACCGTGCGCGTCAGCCCCGGCTACTTTACCAGCACCGCCCAGATCGACGATTTCCTTGAGCAGGTGGCCGTGATCAGCCGCACTGCTGCGGACCGCTCCCCGGCCGTACCCCGTTCCTAAAAGGAAGAAGTGAATGAAATACTATATTCTCGATACCAACGTCGTCCTCCATGATCCCCAGGCGATCTACAAGTTTGACGACAACCAGGTGATCCTGCCGCTGACCGTGATCGAGGAGATCGACCGCTTCAAAAAGGATCAGAGTGAAACCGGCCGTAACGCCCGTTTCATCTCCCGGCTGATCGACGGGTTTCGCGCCCGCGGCAAACTGGTTGAAGGAATTGCGCTGGATAACGGCGGACTCCTCAAGGTGGCCGTCTACAAAGAGGGGTTCATGCAGAAGCTGCCGCCCGAACTGCGCGTCGACCGCGGTGACAACCGCATCCTCGCCGTGGCCAGGGATCTGATGGAAAACATCCCCGAAGGCAGGGTCATCCTGGTCACCAAGGATATCAACCTGCGCATCAAGGCCGACACCATCGGTATGCACGCCGAGGACTTTCAGAACGA
>JAWOIX010000068.1:0-10062 GCA_046484405.1 Pelovirga sp. | reverse complement strand
ACTGGTCAGTCGTCGGACATGCACGGTCTTATCCTTTGCGGTGACATGCGCCCCGGTGCGCGGTACGCACCACCGGGGCGATGGATAGGTAATCAGGCTTAAATGCCTTCTGACAGGGTGTAGGTAACGGTAATATTGGCCGGGCCATCGAGGTTTGTGGTCACCAGGGATTCCGGGGTCAGGGCAAGACTATAGTGCAGCCTGACGCCGTCTGTTGGCGCTGTTCCGGTGTAGCCACTCCCGATTCCGGTGACGATGTTTTTAGCTGTTGTCCCTTCGAAAATTATCTTTGAAGCTGCAGCAGTGCCCACTGCTCCAACTTTGCCCCCGTCTGCCGTTGTTGGTGTAACTTCAAGAATTACCCCTCCAGGGAGATTAGTTGTTGTAGAGGCAGTAACTTTTCTTACTTGGCCTGGATTCACAATAGAGCTGTACTGGAGATAGCTTGCGTCGGCATTGGTTTCAGTAATGACAAAAGCATCGCCTCCTGTTGTCGGGGCTCCCACCACGAATGACGGATCGCTACCGACAATGCCCAGTATCGCAACCTCTTCAACGGTGACGGTGACACTCTGCAGATCAGACCTTGCTTCGGGGGAAGTCGCCCAACCCTTCTCCACCAAAGATCCCGTTGCTGTCAGTGCCAGCGCCACTCCAACGGCCAACAGTTTTTTCATCGTTCTTCTCCTTTTGTCGGTTATGTGCCCTTGGGCACGCGGTGAAATGTCTGCGGACGGCCGTCCGCAGATGACCTCCTGGAATTTTCATGGTTGTTCTGCATCCGTCCGTCCGGCAGGCAGGGCGTAGGCTGAAGGGAACGCCTGCGCAACAAGCGCTGTGGCAGGACCGGCATGAGCCGCGAGGGACCAATGGGGATGGAGAGTCGGCGGGACAATGGCAGGCATTGTCCTGCTCGCGCGCGGCGTTGAAGGTCTGGAGAAGGGCAGAGAAGTCGGGATGACGCGGGCATGATCGCCGGACAGCGGTCGTACGGCGACAGGTAAACGGCAGCTAGTATCCACGGAGACCCCCCTCCCGGTAGATATGGCGGATGTGCATGCGGAGTGAGCGCATGCGTTCTGATCGTTTAAAAAACCGCTCCTGACTCCCTCTTCCGGGGGCAGGAGGCGTTATTCAAGATACATAGGATAACGTTTTCCTGTGTGTTCGCCATTTTAATGAGAGAAGAGAAGATTTCAAGACCTTTTTTCACGGTTCTTCTGTCTGCGCTCTCACTCCACTCTCCCTCCTGTGATCCTTGCCTCTTGACCCCCGGTCGGTGAGCGGATTGACAGGAACCGCTGCGTGACCGGTCGCAATCCGGTTTTTCCCCGATATACTTTGAGACAGGAACCGGGTCACCCCGCAGCAACCGGCTGCCGAGAGTGGCCGCTGAGATCAAGAGGTGAGCCATCGATGAACAGTCCCTGGTACAGGCTGCTGCTGTTTATGGCGCTGCTGCTGCTTTTCAATGGTTTGTATACCCTTGTCAATCCGCCGCAGCCACTGGAGGAAACGGCGAAGATCGGTTACAGCCTGTTCAGGCAGCTGCTGAAGGACGACCGTGTTGCCGAGGTGACCCTGCAGGGGGAACTCCTTTCGGGCCGGTTTCATGAGCCCCTTGACCTGGGTCCGGAGCAACGCATCGACGCCCGCACCGAGGACGTAAAGAGTTACAGCCGGTTCCGGACGGTCCTGCCCCCCGTCGAAGACGGCGAATTGCTCGCCCTGCTGGAGCAGCATGCGGTGATCTTCCAGGCGGAACAGCGTGATGATTCGGCGTCCTGGTCGTATCTGCTGATCAACCTGCTGCCCTGGATTCTGATCATCGGGATCTGGCTGTTCATTTTTAACCGGGCGCGCCAGCAGGGCGGGCTCGGCGGCGGACTGATGACCAAGGTCGGTCAGTCCGGGGCGAAGCTCTACTCACGCCAGCAGCCAGGGGTCACCTTTGCCAACGTCGCCGGTCAGGCTGAGGCGAAACAGGAGTTGCAGGAGATCATTGTCTACCTGCGTGATCCGCAGAAATTTTCCCGCCTTGGCGGGCAGGTGCCACGCGGCGTGCTGTTGACGGGTCCGCCGGGAACCGGCAAGACCCTGATGGCCCGGGCGGTGGCCGGCGAAGCGGGGGTACCCTTTTACAGCATCTCGGCTTCCCAGTTTATCGAAATGTTTGTCGGGGTCGGAGCCAGCCGGGTGCGCGATCTGTTCAACACCGCGAAAAAAAGCGCCCCGAGCATCATCTTTGTTGACGAACTCGATGCGGTCGGTCGTGCCCGCGGCACCGGCCTGGGTGGCGGGCATGACGAACGGGAGCAGACCCTCAACCAGCTGCTCTCGGAGCTGGACGGCTTCGATCCCCACGACGAGGTGATAGTCCTGGCGGCAACCAACCGCCCCGATGTTCTTGACACGGCCCTGCTGCGCCCGGGACGTTTTGACCGCCTGGTTGTTATCAGTCGCCCGGACTGGCGTGACCGGGTAGACATCCTCAAGGTCCACACCCGGCAGATGCCTCTCGCCGACGATGTCGATCTCGAAGTGATCGCCAAGGGAACCCCCGGCATGGTTGGAGCCGACCTGCGCAGCCTGGTCAACGAAGCCGCCCTGATTGCCGCCCGCGATGATGTCGATCAGGTCGGGATGAGCCACTTCGAGCAGGCCAAGGATCGTCAGATGATGGGGATGGAGCGCAAGCTCTTCATGTCCGACCTCGAGCGACAGATGACCGCCGTCCATGAAGCGGGGCACGCATTGGTGGCCAGAGTCCTGCCGCACACGGACCCGGTTCACAAGATCACCATCATTCCCCGCGGGCAGGCACTGGGGCTCACGCAGCAGCTGCCCAAGGATGATCGCTATCATTACAGCCGCAGCTACCTGTTCAGTCGTATGAGTGTCATGCTCGGCGGACGGGCCGCAGAGATCGAGGTTTTCGGTGAGGTCTCCACGGGCGCGCAGAATGATCTGAAGCAGGTTATGGACCTGGCGGAGAAGATGGTCTGCCAGTGGGGGATGAGCGACCGTCTCGGGGCCTTGAGTTATCCCCGCGGCGAGGAGCATCCATTTCTCGGGCGCAAGCTGACGGCGGAAAAGACCTTCAGTGAACGAACCGCGTGGATCATCGACCAGGAGATCAGGCAGCTGGTCGGCAGCTCGGAGAAATGGGCGAGGGCGGTTCTTGCGGCGAATCGCGGGCTGCTTGACGACCTCGCCCAGCGTCTGCTCGAGGAGGAATCCCTCGACCAGGAACAGTTCGAACAGTTTCTGAAGGACCGGGAGCTGACACTTCCTGCCGCCCCGGCAGACTGATCCTGCTGCTCGGCGTTAACGGAGTCGCCTGTCCGGGGCTGGTCTTGTGGGGTCTGCCGAGAACCGGGGGCCCGCAACCGAAGGGTCGCGGGCCCCCGCCAGCAGGGTTGCGACGTTCAGCTGATCAGGGAGAACTTCTCCGCGGGGACGCCACACACGGAACAGCGCTCCTCGGCAGCGTCGTAGACGGTATTGCCGCAGACCTCACAGACGTAAATTGCGCGCACGCTCAGGTCCTCGCCGGCCTTAACGGCAGCAAGGGCCTCGTTGTAAAGATTGTAATGCACCTCTTCAACAACCAGGGCGTTGTGGAAGGACACTTCGGCCGCTTTGTTCCCTTCCGCCCGGGCTTCGGCCAGGTAGGGAGGATACATGTTCTGGAATTCGAAACCCTCCCCTTCGATCGCGGTGGCCAAGTTCTCAACCGTCTTCTTGATGCCGCCCATGGCGCGCAGATGGGCATGGGCGTGGATCGTCTCCGCGTGGGCGGAAGCACGGAACAGCTTGGCGACTTCGGGATAGCCGTCCACTTCGGCCTGTCTGGCAAAAGCAAGATATTTACGGTTGGCCTGGCTCTCGCCGGCAAAGGCATTTGCCAGATTCTCTTTTGTTGCCATGGGGTTCTCTCCTTGTGTGTCAACAGGGTGATGCCGGGCAAAGACCGTCGTTGCGCCGACGTAGCACCCAGGTCAATGGAATGTCCTGCAGGATAGTCAGATACGAATAATTATCATCTAAAAAAGATTATGACTATTATCAAAAAGGAATTTTCATGTCAACCCTGACGGGGAACGCGTCCACTCCCCCTCTCCGGCATTTCCTGGTGGCTATTCATTCTTAGCCTGCTATAATGGAGCTTCGGCTCTGACGCCGCTGGTGCCTGCCGGACAGGCCACTGCAGGGAGATATTGTGAAATTTTTCGATCTTGGCAGTATCCGCCGTAACCTCACCTTTCTGGTGGTTATTGCCGTTCTGCCGGCTCTTGTTATCCTGTTTTATTCTGGCATGGAACAGCGCCGCACATCCATCGAAAATGCCCGCCTGGAACTCTTCGCGCTGACCCGCAGCATGGCGGACGCACAACAGGAGATTACCAGTTCCACCCGGCAGATGCTCTCGACGATCGCGCTGTTGCCGATGGTCCGCAACCTTGACCTGGCGGCCTGCGAAGAGCTCTTCGCTGCGCTGCTGCATGCCAATCGGGATTATGAAAATTTTACCCTGGTCGATCCACAGGGATGGGTGCTGGCGTCGGGCAAACCTTTTGGCGAAACGAATCTGGGTGACCGCAAGCACGTCGCCGAGGCACTGCAGACCCGGGACTTCTCCGTCGGTGAATACGTCATCGCCCGGGTCGGTGGGGAAATGCCGGCGTTTGGTTATGCCTACCCGGTGACCGGCCCTGACAATGAAGTTGTCGCGGTTCTGACTGCCCTTATCAGTCTGACCCGCTACGAACGTTTCCATGATGCTCTGTCGCTGCCGGATAACTCCTTTGTCGCCCTGACCGATCACAACGGCATCCGCCTGTTTTACTACCCCACGCGGGACACCACCAACCCGCTTGGCCAACCGATCAACGAGCAGACATGGCAGCGTGCGCGCACGCTGTCCGGGGCGGGATCCTTTAGCGGTCGCGGCTCGGATGGCATCGAGCGGATCATTGCTTTTGAACCGGTTCTGCTGGACGACGCGCATGCGCCCTATCTCTACGTCTGGGCCGGTGTTCCCGAGCAGACCATCCTTGCCGCTGCCAGTGAATCGATGACCCGCAATCTCCTGCTGATGTTCCTCGTCGCGATCTTTTCCTTAAGCACTTCCTGGCTGATTGCCCGCAACACGCTGATCCGTCCGATTGCCGGCCTGGTCGCGCTGACCAGGGATTTCTCCGCCGGACGTTTTGTCGAGCGCAGCACCGTTGGCCAAAGACCCTGTGAACTTGGAGATCTGAGCCGGGCGTTTCACGCCATGGCGCTGACCCGGCAACGGGCGGAAGCGGATCTGCAACGGCAGACCGCAGAGTTGAAACGCCGCAACGCCGAGCTGGAGCGTTTCAATTATACACTCTCTCACGATCTGAAAACCCCGCTGGTTACCATCGAAGCCTTTCTCGGGTTTCTGGAGGAGGACCTGGCCCACCAGGATACTGCGGCCGTCAGCCGCGCCTCCCTGCATATTCGCAGCGCCGTCAGCCAGATTTCCCGGCGCCTTGACAGTCTGCTGCAGCTGTACCGCGCCGGCCTGGCGACCGGTCCGGCAACGGATATGCCCTTTACGGAGCTGGTCCAGCAGGCCCTGGCGCCATTCACGCAAAGGATTGCAAAGCATCATGTGATCGTCAGGATTGTGCCGGACGAGTTGACCCTGCACGGTGACCAGGGACAGCTGGAGGAACTCTGGCGCATCCTGATTGATAATGCGCTCACCTATATGGGGAACCAGGAAGAACCGCTTATCGAGATCGGTGTCCAGTCGGATGCGGATGACGACGGGGTGATTTTCTACGTGCGTGACAATGGCACCGGCATCGAACCGCAGTATCAGGAAAAAATCTTCAAGCTGTTCGACCAGCTCGACAAAACCAGTGGCGGCAGCGGCCTCGGCCTGGCGCTGGCACAATTGATTGTCGAGCAGAACGGCGGCCGGATCTGGGTGACCTCGGCGGGGACAGGCCTGGGGAGCTGTTTTTATTTTACCCTGCCGGAGAGCTGCAAACAGGCAGGATAGATCGCACGGGTGCGACGGTTGCCGTACAGATGATGGAGGGACCATGCCGGGATCACAGCAACACACCAGATCCGTACCGATCCGTTCTGCCGGTCGGGTTGCGCTGATCTACCTGATCTTTTCCATTCTGTGGATTTACATCGGCGACGTCCTGGTCCTGCGGTTGTTTGACCAACCGGCCCTGATCACCCAATACCAGACCTACAAGGGGCTGTTTTTTGTCATCATCAGTGCCGCACTGATTTTTTTTCTTGTCAGGCGGACCCTCCTTGCCGCCGAACGTGATCAGCAGGCGTTGCAGCACAGCGAAGAGCGCTTTCGCTCCTACATCGAGCATGCCAATGATATCTTCTATGTTGTCTCTGTTGACGGCTTGCTGAACTACATCTCACCCAACTGGCAGCACTTTATCGGTGAACCTGCCGCGGCGGCGATTGGCCGCTCCATTGCCGACTATGTGCATCCGGATGACATTTCCCGCTGCTGGGAGGTCCTCAACCAGATACAGAACAGCAGTGAGCGGATCGGAGAGGTGGAATATCGCGTCAGGCATTGCGACGGTTCCTGGCGCTGGCACCTGTCCAAAGGCTCTCCCATGGCCGCTGGCAATGGCGCGGTGACCTCCTTTGTGGGTATCGCCCGCGATGTGACCGATCGCAAGGAGATGGAGCTGGAACTGCAGCGTCAGGAAGAGCTGCTGCGCTCGACCCAGCGTCTGGCACAGATCGGCGGTTGGGAATGGAATGTCGCGGAACAGTCCATGTTGTGGACGGAAGAGACGTATCATATCCACGAATTTGATCCGGTCGCGTCCGGTGTCGCGGGGGCGGAGATCATCGACCGCAGCATCGCCTGTTATCTGCCGGAGGACCGCCCGGTGATCCGCCGGGCATTCGAGCGCTGCGTGAGCCGGGGGGAGCCCTATGACCTGGAGTTCCGCTTTGTGACGGCCACGGGGCGCCACCGCTGGGTTCAGACGATCGCCGAACCGGTTTTTGCCGAAGGCCGGGTGATCCGGGTGGTTGGCAACATCATCGATATTACCGAGCGCAAGCTGACCACCGCCGAGCTGCAACACAAAAACGCGGAGATGGAGCACTTTCTCTATACCGTCTCCCATGATCTGAGGAGTCCGGTGATCACGGTCAAGTCCTTCCTGGCCCTGCTGGCGCAGGATATCGCTGCCGGGGACGGGGCGCAGATTGCCGCTGATATCGGCTATATCAGCGGTGCGACCGACAAGATGGACCAGCTGCTCGATGCCCTGCTGCAGCTCTCCCGCGTCGGGCGTAAAGACAGCCCGCCGGAGACTCTCAGTCTGCGGCACCTGATCGATGACACCCTGGCCCTGCTGGCCGGCCCACTGCAGCAGCAGCGGATTGCTGTGCGGATCACCGTGACAGGCAGGTTGCTGCAGGGTGATCCGCTGCGACTCGGGCAGATATGGCAGAACCTGATCGAAAATGCGATCAAATACATGGGGGACCAGCCGCTCCCGCAGATTGAGATTGGTGAAGAGCAGCAGGGGGATGAAATGGTTTTCTACGTGCGTGACAACGGTGTCGGGATTGCCCCGGAACACGGCGAGAGAATTTTTCACCTGTTTGCCCAGCTGGATCCCGGTAAGCCGGGCAGTGGCCTGGGGCTGGCCCTGGTCAAAAAGATCGTCGAACGTAACGGTGGCCGTATCTGGGTCGAATCTGCAGGCAGCGGACAGGGCAGCTGCTTTTGTTTCACCCTGCCGCTGGCGCTGGCGCCCGCTGTGCCCAAGGAATGAGCGCGTCGCCAGCAGAGCCTGGCCGGCCAGAGGGGACAGGACGCGGCGGTGCCGACCCTTCCGGTAAAAATTAAAAAAGGTTGAAGAAGGCTTTCCTGTTGACGTATGCTGGGCCCCGTTAAGCAGCGCCTGAGTGCGGCGGCGTCTTGTCAACATTCCGGGGATCATAAGGGAGTCCACCATGATTCAGGGTGAACCGATTGTTATTCTGCTGGCTGAGGACGAACCGGCGCATGCGGAGATTATCCGTCGCACCATGGAGAGTTTGCGGGTTCTGAATCACATGGTTCATGTCGAAGACGGACAGCAGGCCCTCGATTACCTCTACCGGCGGGGGCGTTTCGCCGATCCTGCAACCTCTCCGCGGCCCGGGCTGATTCTGCTCGACCTGCGCATGCCCAGGGTCGACGGGCTCGAGGTCCTCAAGCGCATCAAGGCCGATGCGCAGCTGCTGCGTATCCCGACGGTGATCCTCACCACCTCGGCGACGGAGACCGATCTGGTCAGGGCCTACGACAATCATGTCAACAGTTACCTGGTCAAACCGGTCGACTTTTCGAAGTTCACCGCGATGATGGAGTCCTTTGGCTATTACTGGCTGATGTGGAACTGCAGCCCGGAGCAGCGCAGCGCGCGCTGATCAAGGTTCGTGACCGTTCAACATAATGCATCTCTGGCTGTCTGTTTTGCCGTTGCCGGACATTTCCTGCGCCCGCGACCTCTGCCTGTGGAAGACCATGTCACCGTTGACCGTTGCTGATAGCCGGGCATTGCCGCGCGCCGGATCCCCGGGGTTCTCCACGATCATTGTGCTCCTCCTGCTCGTCCTGCTGTTCCTGCCACGGGCCGTTGCCGCCGCGCCACCGATCCGTTCTGCTGCCGAAATTGACTATCCTCCCTTCAGCGTTGTGTCCGCGGATGGCCAGGTCAGCGGTTTTTCCGTGGAACTGTTTCGCGCGGCGCTGCAGGCGATGGAACGTGAGACCAGCTTTCGCATCGGTACCTGGGCCGAGGTGCGGGGACTGCTGGAACAGGGGGAGGTCGAAGCCCTCCCCCTGGTCGGGCGCACCCCGGAACGCGAAGAACTGTTTGATTTTACCTTTCCCTACATGTCGCTGCACGGCGCCATTGTCGTGCGCGCCGACAACCACAGCATCGATGATCTGGAGGATCTGCGCGGGCGCCGGGTCGCGGTGATGAAAGGGGATAACGCCGAGGAGTTTCTGCGACGTGAAGACCGCGGGATCACCCTGTCGACCACAACCACCTTTGAGGAAGCTCTCCACGCCCTCGCGGCCGGTTCCCATGACGCGGTTGTCCTGCAGCGGCTGGTGGCCCTGCGGCTGATTGAGGAGACCGGCCTCGATAATCTGCGCGTGATCGACCGGCCGATCAGCGCGTTTCGCCAGGATTTCTGCTTTGCCGTCAAGAAGGGGGATGCCCGCACCCTGGCCCTGCTCAATGAGGGATTGTCCCTGGTGATCGCCGATGGCACCTACCAGCAGCTCCACGCCAAGTGGTTTGCGGCGTTGCAGTTGCCGCCCAAGGAACGGCTTGTCATCGGCGGTGATATCAATTTCCCCCCGTATGAATTTCGCGATCGACGCGGCAACCCGAGCGGCTTTGTGACCGAGCTGACGCGGGCCGTTGCCCTGGAGATGGGACTGAATGTCGAGGTCCGTCTCGGGCCCTGGGATCAGGTCCTGGCACAACTGGAAGAGGGACGCATCGATGCGATACAGGGGATGTTCTATTCCCTTGAGCGTGACCGGGTCTTTGATTTTTCCCCGCCCCACCTGGTGACCCAGTATGTCGCCGTGGTACGCCGTGGCCAGCGTCCTCCCGCCGGCTGGGACGACCTGGCGGACCTGCGGCTGGTGGTCCAGAAGGAGGATGTGATCGATGAAACGCTGCGCAACCGAGGCTGGGAGGGTCCCATCACGGTGGTTGACAATCTCAGGGCCGCCTTGACAGCGGTTGTCGCCGGCGATTACGACGCCGCCCTGATGCCACGTATCGTTGGCCTCAAGCTGATCGAGGATCACGGCTGGAACGACCAGCTGCAGCTGGGCAAGTACAGTTTTCTTGATGCGCAATACAGCTATGCGGTCAAGGAGGGCCAGCGCGCGCTGCTGGCCCAGTTCAGCGAAGGGCTGCGCCTGCTTGAGCAGAGCGGTGAATACCGCCGTATCCATGACAAGTGGCTTGGCAGTTACCAGGAACAACCGCACACCCTGCTCGTTGC